>JAQYLE010000023.1 GCA_028720205.1 Clostridia bacterium | reverse complement strand
GATAGAAAAACTGCTGGAAGCGGACGTGTACTATACCACGCAGGAATATTCGTGGTCGTTCGCCGTGTTTGTGGGCGAAAGCGAGAGGTTCGGCGAAAAGCAAGAGAATTACGCGTATTTAAAATACACGGATAAAGTAGAACATAACGGAGGCGGCTTGTTTGCAGGCACGTATACGTGGGACAGGATACAGAGCGTGGAAGAATTTATCGCCGGGGAAAACCGGGAGACAATATATCACGGCGCGGTGCTGGACGTAAAGACTTCGAGTAAAATAACGGACGAGGCGTTGGCGGAACTGCAAGGCAAGAAGTGGGTGTTGCGGTTTGCGGAAACGCAGTATACGGCAACGAGCGGGCAGAACTATGCAAACGAGTATTCAACGCTCGTGGGCGACGTAACGATTTTGCGGTTGAAGTTTGAAACGGACGGCGTTACGTACAATTTAGGCGTTATCGACAACAAGCAGTCGGGCGGGAAAGACCCCGTGAACGAAACGGAAACGGAAATTAAGCCGAACAACCGCTGGAAAACGTTTTTATATCTCTTGGCGGTTATACTGCTGATTATTCTGTTCGCGCCGGTATTGCCGTATCTGATACGGTTTGCCGTGTGGCTGATCTGCCTGCCGTTCAAAGCGGTGGCAAAACTGATACGGGTTTTCAAAAAACCGAAGTAAAAGAGGGTATGCATGAAAAAAATAAGAAGAATATTAGCGGTGGTGTTGCTTGTAATTGTCGTTTTGATAGTCAGTTATATTGCGTTTACGGCAAAGCAGACGGCAACTGACACAGAAAAAACGGAGGCGGTTTATGAAGAAAAGACTTCGCCTTAATATATGTGTTTCTCTGGTTGTTACCGCCGCGATAATAGCACTCGGCATATTCGCGTTTAAAAGCTCGTATCTGCGCGCTTTTGAGGCGTTTTGCGACGTGATAAGCAGCGTGAAGTATTATTTTCTTGTGCTGTTCGGTTCGCCGCCAAGTGATTTACCGACCGTGACGGAGTATTCCAAGGTAATTTCTCGGACGGCGATTCTGCCCTCCGATTTTACGGCGTTCAAAGAAAATGCAGTGGAGTTTTTTAAAACGCTGATAAGCAAGGCAAATTTCGTATCGTGGCTGTCGGCAGTAGGGGTAAAGGCAAGCGTATGGGCTAAGGTACTCACCGTTTCGTTGCCGTGCGTTATGGCGTTGATAATCGTAATAAAACGGCTGTACGCAAGCGAAAACACTAAACATAACCAAGATACGCTGCCGTTGAAAATCTTTAAAAAGGTTTCCGAAAAAACGTATCAGCCTGTAAAGCGGTTTGTGCGCGGATACATAGATTTTTTACGAACGTATTCGAAAATTTACGTATTCTGGCTTGTTCTATGCGCGTTCCATTGTAACGTTGTCAGTATAGCGGCGGAGTTTTTCGCGTATTATTTCTACTTTGCGGTTTCGTTCGATATGGCGGGGCTGTACACGCAGGCGGTAAAACTCGCGCTGGATTTACAGATTCTGTTCAGGTTCTTCCCGAAATGGGCGTTGTTTATATTTGCGTGGCTTATCTTTAACTGTTGGCGCAAAAAGACGGCGATAAACCGTCTGCGGCACTTCGAAGCGAGGAACTGCGGGGTTATCAATGAATTGCCCATTGTATCTATGACCTGCGGGAGTATGGGTAAGAAGAAAACCACGATGATCACGGACATGGTACTGTCGCAGGAAGTCATATTCAGGCAGAAGGCGCTGGAAATACTCCGAAAAAACGATATGAAATTTCCGTATTTTCCGTGGATATGCTTTGAAAAGCAACTGCAAAAATGTATGGAACACCACACCGTGTATAACCTGGCTACGGCAAAAGCGTGGGTAAAGAAAAAGCGCGAAAGATACGTTAAACACGGCACTGCTACGGGGCAATTGTACGGGTACGATATAGAAAGGTACGGCGATACCTACCACGACGGATTGAAAACAAGCGATTTGTTCGACGTGTTGGAAACGTACGCGCAGGCGTATTTTATTTACGTGATACAAAGCAGTTTAATCGTTTCCAATTACGCGATACGAACGGATAATACTATGCTCGATAGCGGCAATTTTCCTTTGTGGCAGACGGACTTTTTTACGGATGAATCGGGAAACGAAAGGCATAGTCATATACTTGATTTTGACGTGTTGCGTTTGGGTAAAAAGGTGATAGAAAACAACCCGAACGCGGGAAGTTTCGAATTCGGCGTTGTGGCGATCACGGAAATCGGGAAAGAACGCGGAAACACTCTGGAACTGAAAGAAGTGAAAAAAGGTACGGAAGAAACCAACCAGAAGAACGACTTGTTCAACGGTTGGCTGAAAATGTGTCGGCATAGCGCCACGGTGGATAATTATCCGTTCATCAAGGTATTCACGGACGAGCAACGCCCGGAAAGTTGGGGCGCGGACGCGCGGGAGCTCTGCGAAATCATTACGGTATTATCCGCCGGGGAAGAGCGGATCGCTTTGCCCTGCTATACGTTGGAAGAAATGCTATGCGCATGGGCGTACGAAAAATTTATGCGACAATACGAGGATTTCCGTTTTCGTCGCGGGGATAATACCTTGCTGGTGCACTTGTTAAAGAGCGTAACGGCAGGGCTTTATAAGCATAACCAAAAAGTGAAAAATAAGTACGGCTTCGGCGTTCTTACGGTGGGGAAACAGCGCGGAACGCTGGAGGGGAAAGTGCAGAAAAAGAAGTATTATTTAGCGAATAGAAAAATTTATTCGCGTAGGTTTTCCACGGACTGTTTTTCGGACTATTTCAACGAACAGGCGAAAAAGACGAAAACGGGCATAAACGATTACCCCGAATACGCAGGCGAAAAAGCGAGCGTGGAAGAATTGAAAGAACAGAACAGCTATTTTATATCTTCGCTGTACAAAGACGAAGATTAGAAGCGGAAGAAAAGCCGCACGAAACGGAAAGCGGGGGCGATTCGCCCAAGCGGATCAGCGGCGAACGCCCCGCCGTTTCGCGGCGGGGAAATTAAGGAGATAATCGATGAGAAAACGTCAGATCAGCAGGCGGTCAGTCAGGCAGTGCGTGCCCTTATATTCGGCGAAGCGCGCCATAGGGCCCCGAAAAAGCGCGAGCGCAGCGAGCGGTTTTTCGGGATAGGCAAGCGAGCCGACTTGTATAAATATAAGGGCACGCACTGTTGCCAAATAGGTAAATTGAAGCAAATTTTACGATTAAATTATAAACAAAAGGAGAGCAAAATCAATGCCGTATTCAAAAGCGAAAGTGTATAGCGACGGAAGCCATTACATAGCCATTCCGCATACGGAACGGCCGTATAAAGTTCGGATTAAACCGAAAGAAGACGTCATTCTCGTTCCGGAAGATACGACGTCTGTAACGGAAATCAATACAACCGAGGCGCAAGACGATGCGGTGACGGAAGTAGAAAAAGTTGTTCCGCCTGCCGAACGGGCAGACGAAACAACCGTTGAACGTGAGGTTGGGCAAACGCCGAAACAAAAGAAAGTGCGGCAAACCACCAAGAAGAAGTTGTTCGACGAGTTGTACAAAGAGCATTACGGCGAGAAATCGAAAACGCGGAAAAGAATTCTGATACGTGAACTTGCGCCGTATTTCAAAAACGTTTCGGAAACGAAGTTGTACGTGGAATCCAACCTGCGGCGCAAAAAGCGCAACCTGATCGCAAGGCGGATCCGAATGACAAGAAAAGCGAATTTGCAGGAGTTCAATTTTTTCGTAACTTTTACGTACGATTCTGTGCTGCATACCGAAGAAACGTTCCGCAAGAAACTGAAATACACGTTAGGGCATTTTTCCAATCGAAAAGGCTGGCGGTATATCGGCGTTTGGGAACGCTCTCCCGAAAAGAACAGACTGCATTTTCACGGAATGTTTTACGTGCCGGAAGAAACAATGCCGGGCACGATGGAAGAGGTGAACAGTTTCTCTTTTAATACGAGGAAGAGGCAGATAACGCATGAAAATACGTATTTTCGGGAGCGATTCGGGCGGAACGACTTCAAGGATCTGAACACGGTGCGCGCTTTGGGCGAGGCGGTGACGTATATTTTGAAATACATCGAAAAAACGGGCGAAAAGATTGTATACAGCAAAGGCTTGCCGCAGTTTTTCGTTTCGGATATTATGGACGACGACGTGTTATGCCCGATGGGCGAAAATGGAGAAAAACTCCTGTTATTCGACGATTTTTCCTGTTACGACGACGGTTGTTATATAGGCAAAGTAAGCAAAGAAGTCATCGCTAAAATGCCCAAAGAAAATTGAACGTAAAGTACAATTCGGAAGAGAACTCCTGCATTGCTGCCGAACAAAG
>JAQYLE010000022.1 GCA_028720205.1 Clostridia bacterium | reverse complement strand
ATTCCCGAAATTTTGGGCGCGACGGACGAGGGCAACGGCAAAACGTACGAAAAACCGCAATTTTGCCCGTTCTGCGGCTCGGCTTTGAAAGAATCGGGCGCGAATTTATTCTGCGTCAACCGGCAGTGCAAACCGCGGGTGGCGGCTATGCTCGATCATTTCGCGGGAAAAAACGCGATGGATATCGACGGATTTTCGGAAAACACCGCTCTGCTTTTGATCGATCGGGGAAAAATAAAAACCTGTTCCGATTTATACCGCCTGAAAGCGGAGGATTTCGAGGGACTGGAGGGCTTTAAGCAAAAGAAGATAAACAATTTGTTAACGGCGATAGAAAAGAGCCGGACGCCGACGCTTTCCGCCTTTATTTACGCCCTCGGCATAGAGGGAATAGGCAGGGTGGCGGCGAAAGATCTGGCGGCGGCGTTCGGGAGTTTCGAGGGGGTGAAAAACGCCTCGTACGAACAGTTGATCGCCCTCGACAATATCGGCGGGGTAACGGCAAACAACGTTCTTTCGCATTTTGCCGACAGAGAAAATCTCGCCGAAATTCAGGCGTTGTTTGCGCTTGGCGTTACGATAAAAGAAGAGCCGGAAAAGAACGGAAACGGCGTGTTTTACGGCGAAAAGGTAGTGCTCACCGGCGTTCTTTCTGCTTATTCGAGAAGCGAGGCGCAAAAACTTATCGAAAGCGAGGGCGGAGAATGTTTAAGCGGCGTTTCTTCCAGAACCACTTTGGTTATTGCGGGAGAAGACGCGGGGAGCAAACTGGAAAAGGCGAAAAAACTCGGCGTTAAAATCATAGGCGAAGCGGAATTTTTGGCGGCTCTTTCAAAAAGCGCGCAAAAACGCGAAGAAGAAAAAAAATAAGTCGAAAGCGCGGGAATAACGCGCTTGCCGCTTGTGTTTTTTCGTAATATCTGCTATAATAGATAAAATAGTCGTTAAATTTACAAAGGTCGTGCCGTAAAACGCAAACAGACGCGCCGTTAGGGCGCGGAACGCAAAAGAAAACATTTACGGCGAACGGAGGGTAACGCTATGTTCAGCATGACGGGCTACGGCAAGGGGACGTACGACAAGGGCGGCGCGGAAATCGTTTGCGAAATTAAAACGGTGAATAACCGATATCTCGACGTATCGTTCAAAATGCCGCGCGTTTTTCTGCCTCTGGAAGAGACGTTACGCGAAATCGTGCGGTCTTACCTTACGCGCGGGCATGCGGACGTGTTTATCTCCTATAAAGATAAACGCGAAACGCGCGGCGACTTTTTTGTGGATCTGCCGTTGGCGAAATCTTACGTACGGGCGGCGCAGACGCTGGCGAATGCCTTTCCCGAAGCGGAAAACGATTTAACGCTTACCGCGCTGATGAAATTGCCCGACGTGATAAAAACCGAAGAAGCGGACGCGGACGATACGGCGGGCGAAGGCGTGAAAGAGGCGCTTTGCGCCGCGCTCGGAAATTTAAACGTCATGCGCAAAAAAGAGGGCGAAAAACTTAAAAACGACATGCTTTCGCGCATGGTAACGATAGAAAATTACGTAAACGACATTGCGCTCCGCGCGCCGCTGGTGGCAAAAGATTATTTTGAAAAACTTACCGCGCGCGTAAAAGAAGCGTTATCGGGCGCGGCGATCGACGAAGGCAGATTGCTTACCGAAGCGGCGGTGTTTACCGATAAGAGCAACATCGACGAAGAAATCACGCGGCTGTATTCGCATATCGCGCAGTTCCGCGCCATTTGCGAAGAGGGCGTGGTGGGCAGAAAACTCGATTTTCTGGTTCAGGAATTCAATCGCGAGGCGAATACCGCATGCTCGAAAAGCAACGACGCCGCGCTGACTAAAACGGGGCTGGCGTTAAAAAACGAGATAGAAAAAGTGCGCGAACAGGTGCAGAACGTGGAGTGAAAAACCGCCGCCCGAACGGCGAAAAACGCGTGCGGAAATTCCTATAAAAAAACGCGGCGTACGAAAGACGAGGAGAAGAGAAAAGCGAATGAACAGCGTACTGATGGCGATTTCCGGCCCTTCGGGGGTGGGAAAGGGAACGATAGTGAAAAAGTTTCTGGAACGCAGAAAAGAAGTGGGCGTTTCCGTTTCCTGCACCACGCGCGCGCCGCGCACGGGCGAGGTGAACGGAAAAGATTATTTTTTCATCACCCGCGAAGAGTTTCTGCGCCGGAAAGACGAAGGCGGATTTTTGGAGTGGGACGAACATTTCGGGAATTTTTACGGTACCCCCAAAGCCTTTGTGGAAGAACAACTGAAAAAGCGTTCCCTGATTCTGGAAATCGACGTGGTAGGCGCGCTGAACGCGAAAAAGCATTTTCCCGATTGCGCCCTGATCATGATTGTTCCGCCCTCCGTCGACGAGTTGAAAAAACGGCTGGAAGGGCGTCAATCGGAAACGGAAGAGCAAGTATGTTCTCGCCTGCAACGGCTGGATTACGAACTTTCCAAGGCGGACGAATACGATTACGTAGTGGTGAACGACGATCTGGAAAACGCCGTGAACAAACTGGAAGAAATTTATCTTTCCCTTCTTACTAAAAAGGCGTAACGCGGAATTTGCCGCGGAGAAGAAACGGCAGAAAGAGCGAAAGGGCGCATGCCTCGCGCGTTTGAAAAAGCAAAAAACGCGGTATAAAATAAACGAGAAAATCAAAAAAATACACGGTAAATCGAAGGAGATTGAAACAAGATGATTAACGAACCTGCGGTAGACAGCATGATCAGAAAATTAGGTACGAAGGATAATCCCGTCAGCCGTTACGCGCTGTGCACAGTGGCTTCCAAACGAGCGAGACAGATTATCGAAGAGGAAAAGAACGCCGGAATTCACGATTTTGCCGGCAGAGACAAAGAACTGCTTACCGCCTGCAAAGATATCGACGAAGGCAGAGTGGTGATTGCCAAAGACTGATCGCGCGTTTGTTCACGCAAGAGGCACAAGCGGTGGAAAGCGCGCAAAAATCGTTTTTTATCTCTTTTTCCGCAAAGGGGAAAGGGATAAAAACGGTACTTTTTTTTATACGGCGCGACGGGAAAGACGGAAAAAGGCGCAAAAACCTTATCGGAGCGGTGCAACAAAATGATAGCGGAAGTCATCGTCGACGTTGCGACGAGCGAAACGGACAGAATATTCGATTACCTTTGCGACGAAACGGTTGCGGAGGGTTCGCGCGTGCTTGCGCCCTTCGGCGGCAGAGTTACGGCGGGGTTTGTCGTAGCGCTGAAAGAAACAAGCGAGTACCCGGCGGAACGGCTGAAAAAAGTAACGTCCGTCGATCCCTTTCCCGCGCTTAACAAAGAATGTCTGGCGCTGGCAAAAAAAATCGCGGCGCGGTACGCCTGTCCGTTAGCGGCGGCGTTGCGGCTGTTTCTTCCCTCGGAAATGCGCAAAGGCAAGGTGAAAGAACTTGTAAAGCGGTATGCGGCGTTATGCGTGCCGCAGGAAGAAATCGTATTGCCTGAAAAGGCGAAAAACCAACGGGCGGCGGCGGAATTTTTATTAAAAAACGGCAAAAGCGAGTGCGCCGCGTTGAACGCGGCGTTTCCGGGAAGCGTGGCGGCGCTGGAAAAGAAAGGGTATATAACGATAAGCGAAGAACAGGTGCTGCGCGACCCGTACAAAACTCTGGATACCGCGGAAAGCAGGCACGTTTTAACCGATGATCAATCGCGCGCGGCGGAGAGTATCAGAAGCGATCCGCGCACGGTGCAACTGTTGCACGGGGTAACGGGCAGCGGCAAAACGGAAATTTACTTAACGCTGATAGCGGAATGTTTACAACAGGGCAAAACGGCGATTTTTCTGGTGCCTGAAATTTCTCTGACGCCGCAGATGCTTGCGCAACTTCGTTCCCGCTTCGGCAAAAACGCGGCGATAATGCACAGCGGACTTTCCGCAGGCGAAAAATTCGACGAATGGCGCAGACTGAGAAGCGGGGAGGCAAAAATCGCCGTAGGCGCGCGCAGCGCTGTGTTCGCGCCTCTTTCCTCGCTGGGGTTAATCGTTATCGACGAAGAGCACGATTCCAGTTATTCCAGCGAAACTTCGCCGCGTTACAATACTTTCGATATCGCGTATCTTCGCGCGAAATACAACGGTTGCAAACTGATTTTAGGCAGCGCCACGCCCTCGGTGGAAACGTATAAACGGGCGAAAGAAGGGGAATTTAACCTTGTGCAATTAACCAGGCGCGTGAATCAGAAGCCGTTGCCGGAAATCATTATCGCGGATATGCGAAAAGAAGCGCGCCGCGGCAATAACACCTCTTTTTCTCTTGCCCTGCAATCCGAAATAGAGGAGTGTTTGAATAAAGGCAATCAGGCGATATTGTTTTTAAACCGCCGCGGATATTCGCAGACGGTGATCTGCCGCGATTGCGGATACGTGGCGAAATGCGAAAGTTGCGACGTATCGCTTACCTATCATAAAGAAGAGGACTGTTTAAAATGCCATTACTGCGGCGCGCGGTATAAAATGCTGCGCGGCTGCCCGGAATGCGGCGGCACGCATTTAACGTATGCGGGAACGGGCACGCAGCGGATAGAGGCGGAAATAAAAAAACGCTTTCCCGCGGCGCGCGTTCTGCGCATGGATAACGATACCACTTCGGGCAAAGAGGGGCATTTTAAAATTTTAAAAGCATTCGGCGAGCACCGCGCGGATATTTTAGTGGGCACGCAGATGATCGCAAAGGGGCACGACTTCCCCGCCGTTACGCTGGTGGGTATTTTAGACGCGGATATGAGCCTGCATTTTTCCGATTACAGAAGCGGCGAAAGAACCTTTCAACTGGTTACGCAGGTGGCGGGGCGAAGCGGAAGAGCGCAGGAAAAAGGCAAGGTGGTGTTGCAGACGTACGACCCCGAAAACGAGGTGCTCCGCTATGCGATTTCCTACGATTACGAGGGATTTTATCAAAACGAAATTTCTCTTCGCGCGGCGAGTTTGTTTCCGCCCTTTTCCAAAATCGTGCGCGTGCTGGTATCGGGCGAGGACGATAAAAAAACCGTGGAAACGCTGCGCGTAACGTACGAGGAACTTTCGGCGCTGCACGAGAGCGAGCCCGACGCGTTTTTGTTTTTCAACCGTATGCGTTCGCCCGTGGGCAGAATACAGAATAAATTCCGCTATCAGGTTTTAATGCGGCTTGCCGATACTTCGGTGTTGCCCAAAATTTACAGAATCTGCGCGCAGGCGAAAAACCGCGACGTGCTGGTTTCGGTGGAAGAAAACCCCGCCTCTTTGGCGTAACGGCGGCGGAACGGATTACGCTTTGCGCGTAGCGAGTTAAAAGAACAGGAGAAAAAGCATGGCGATAAGAAGAGTGGTGCAGGTGGGCGACGAGGTACTCAGAACGAAGTGCTTCCCCGTGGAATCGTTCGACGAGCGACTTCATACGTTGCTCGACGATATGAAAGACACGCTGGAAAAAGAGGACGGCGCAGGGCTTGCCGCGCCGCAGGTGGGGGTACTTCTCCGCGTGGCGGTGGTGAAAGTGGAAGAGGGGTATTTCGAATTTATCAATCCCGTAATCACTTCGCAAAAGGGCGTACAGGAAGGTTGGGAAGGCTGCCTTTCCGTGCGCGGCAAGCGCGGCGTTGTGGTGCGTCCGCAAAAGGTGGCGGTTTCGTATTTCGACAGATACGGCAACGCGCAGACCCTTCGCGCCAAAGGCTTTTTCGCCCGCGCGATCTGCCACGAGTTCGACCATTTAGACGGGGTGTTGTATACCGACAGGGCGGAGTACGTCTGCGCGGATTAGCGCGTGGATTATAAACGGCGCAATACTTTGTCAGGCTGTGCTTTCGCTCGGTTGCATACGTTTATGTATGCTCCCGTCGCGAAATGCTTGCCTTTCGCGTCTTGCTTGTTTCTAATCCACGCTTTCGCGTCTGAAAACGTCGTATTTCTTTGTCGTGCTCCGCGCCCGCTTGGTCGCGTACGTCTTTGTACACTCCCCGCGCAGGTGCTCGCACTCTTTGAACTACTCGTTTTTGAGCCGCGCCTGCGGGTACGTTTGGCTGTTTCGTAAACTGCGCGTTTGGCTTTGTCAGGCTCAGGAATAAAAGGAGAAAACCTCATGAAAATTTTATTTGCGGGCACGCCCCAATTTGCCGTTGAGCCGCTGAAAGCGCTGACAGAAGCGGGCGACGTGGCGGGCGTTATCACGCAGGAGGACAAATTACAGGGCAGAAAGAAAATTTTAACTCCGTCCCCCGTAAAGGCGTACGCGCTTTCGTGCGGCTTGCCCGTGTTTCAGCCCAAAAAAATCCGCGAGGAAGTCGCCGCGCTGAAAAATATCGGCGCGGATATGCTGATTACCTGCGCTTACGGTCAGATTTTAACGCAGGAAGTGCTGGACTGTTTCCCCCGCGGCGTATGGAATATTCACGCGGGGTTGCTCCCCGCCTACCGCGGCGCGTCTCCCGTGCAAAGTTGCATATTAAACGGCGAAACGGAAACGGGCGTGTGCGTGATGAAAACGGCGCTTGCCTTAGACGAGGGGGATATTCTGCTTTGTGAAACAACAAAAATCGGCGCGGACGAAACGGCGGGCGAACTTTCCGCGCGGTTATCCGTATCGGCGGCGGAGTTAATACAAAAAGCGGTTCCGCTTCTTGAATCGGGCGAATATACGCTTACGCCGCAAAACGAAGAGGGGGCGCGAATTTACCGTAAAATCACGCGCGAGCAGGCGAAAATAGATTTTTCTTGTTCGGCGCGGCAGGTAGTAAACAAAGTGCGCGCGATGAACCCCGAACCCGTCGCCTATGCTTTATTAAACGGCGCGCCCGTCAATTTTTACCGCGCGCAGGCGGTGGAGGAAGATACGCTTTCCGCAGAAGAAAAGAGCGCGCAGGCGGGCGAAATCCTTTCCGATAAGCCGAAAGCGGGGCTGATTATCCGTTGTAAAACGGGCGCGATAAAGGCGCTTTCCGTGCAGCCCGCAGGGGGAAAGGTTATGACCGGCGGCGATTTTTTAAGCGGCAGAAAAGGGCGCAAAGGGCAGGTGTTCGAATGACGAGCAATCCCCTGTACGATCCCTACCGCATTTTAATGAAAGTATACGGCGAAAAGGCGTATTTAAAGCAGGCGATCGCCGATACGTATATCGAAGAACTGTACCGTTCACGCACGGTGAAGGTTGCGTACGGCGTAATAGAAAACGACGCGTATTTTACCTTCTGTATCGCGCGTTACGCCGAAAAATCGCCCAAACTGCCCGTACGCGTATTGTTGAAAACCGCGCTGTATTTTTTAACCGTGCTTAAAAAGAAACGTTACGCCGTCACCGATTTTGCCGTGGAACTTTGCAAAAAGTTAGGCAAGGGCGGCGCGGCGGGGTTTGTAAACGCCTTTTTAAGAAAATTCGACGAGGAAAAAGTGCAAGCCGCTCTGCCGCAAGGCGACGAGGGAGTATTGATAAAAACGGGCTACCCCGCGTTCGCCTATAAAAAACTTCGCGCAGAGTACGGTTGCCGTGCGAAACAAATCGCCGAAGCGAAAAGCGCGGGGGTATCCGTGCGGTTTTTGTCGCCCGAACAAGAAAACGCCGCGCCTTATCTTGAAAAAGCGTCGGGCAGGTATATAAAAACGCCTTTTTCGGGTGGATATATTTTTGAAAATTTTACGCGTGATTTTGCGTACGACGAGGGGAAATATACCTTTCAGTCTGTGGGGAGTCAGGCGATCTGCGGCGTGATAAAGCCTTGCGGCAAACTGCTGGACGCCTGTGCCGCGCCGGGCGGAAAATCGGTGCTTTTATCCGAAAAGTGCGGCGAGGTAACGGCGTTTGAACTGCATGCGCACCGCGCGGAACTGATTACAGCGTACGCCCGCCGCGCGCACAGAGATAATATCACGGCGGTATGCAGGGATTCCCGCGTATACGACGCCGCGTACGAAAAATCGTTCGACGCGGTGCTTTGCGACGTGCCGTGTTCCGGCTTCGGCACGGTGAGCGAAAACCCCGATATTAAAATTTTAAAAGACGAAAGCGTGTTTTCTTCGCTTGCCGACGATCAGCGGCAGATTTTGCAGACCTGTTCGCGTTACGTAAAAGAGGGCGGCATGCTGTATTATTCCACCTGTTCTCTGTTCGCGTGCGAAAACGACGGAGTAGCGGCGGAGTTTTTAAAAAATAACGCCGAGTTTATTTTGGAAAAGATCGATTCGCCGCTAGCGCACGAAAAGAAGAAATTCGGCTTACAGTTTCTGCCCGATACCGCTTTCGGCGCGGGTTTTTACGTGGCGGCGATGCGGCGTTCTTCGTTAAACCGTCCGTCTGCGACCGCGCCCGACGCTTCGGCGAAAAAGGCGGATGCGAGCGCGGAAGGCGCGCCGGGGGAGGGGCAATAACGGTATGAAAAAGATATTGCAGGATCTTTCGCTTGCGGAACTTACGCAGGAGATCATTTCCCTCGGCGAGCGGAAATTCCGCGCGGCGCAGGCGTTTTCGGGCTTGCTTTCGGGCAAGACGGTGGAAGAATTGCCGGCCGTGCCCAAAGCGCTGAAAGAAAAACTGTTGCAGACGTACGAAAACGCGCCTCTTGCCGTGGAAAAAACGTTTTATTCTTCCGACGGTACGGAAAAATATCTTTTCCGCCTGGCGGACGGGAATTTAATCGAAGGCGTTTTGATGAAGTACAAATACGGCTATACGCAATGCGTTTCCACACAGGCGGGGTGTCGCATGGGGTGTAAATTCTGCGCTTCCACGCTGAACGGATTGATTCGTAATTTAACGCCCGGAGAGATTTTATCGCAGATTCTTCTTGTAAACGCGCTGCATAAAAACGACGCGGACCTTGCGGGCGAGGGGAAGGAAAAGCGCGCCGTAACAAACGTGGTGTTGATGGGCAGCGGCGAGCCGCTGGATAATTACGACAACGTGATAAAATTTCTGCGTCTGCTTACCGCAAAAGAGGGGTTGAACGTAAGCGCGCGCAATATTTCTCTTTCCACGTGCGGACTCGTGCCGAAAATGTATCGGCTTGCCGACGAAGGAATCCCTCTGAATCTCACCGTTTCGCTGCACGCTACGGAAGATAGCGAACGGCAGAAGATCATGCCCGTGGCGCGGGCGTATAAAATAGCGGATATTTTAAAAGCCTGCGCAAATTATTTTAACAAGACGGGCAGACGCTACTATTTCGAATACACGCTGATCGACGGGGAAAACTGCGACGAGGCGCATGCCGAGGCGCTTTCCGCGCTGCTGAAAGGCAAGCCCTGCCACGTGAATCTGATTCGCCTGAACGAAGTGAAGGAACGGTCTTTAAAGGCGACGGGCGATAAAAACGCCTACCGCTTTATGGGCGTATTACAGAAAAACGGTATATCGGCAACGCTGCGCAGGCAGATCGGCGCGGATATCGGCGGCGCGTGCGGGCAGTTGCGCGCCGCGTACGTGAAAGAGAAAAACGAAAGAGAAATCGCGGCGAAAGACGTCAGAGATTGACTATACCGTAACAGACGAATAAGGAGAGAAGCAAATGACAATGCAAACGCAGACGAAAAGCAACGTAAAAATAGCGCCGTCGATACTTTCGGCGGACTTTTCGAAAATGGGCGAAGAGGTGAAAAATCTGGAAGAAAGCGGCGCAGACCTTATCCATTGCGACGTAATGGACGGCGTGTTTGTAAACAACATAACGTTCGGTATAAAAATGGTGGAAGATTTAAGAAAAATCACGAAGTTGCCGCTGGATTGTCATCTGATGATCGTCCACCCCGAAAAATACGCGGAGCGGTTTGTCCGTGCTGGCGCGGATATCGTTACGGTGCACGCCGAAGCGTGCGGAGAAACGCTGAAAGATACGCTTATGCTGATTAAAAACGCGGGGGCGAAGTGCGGCGCCGTGATCAATCCCGATACGCCCGTTTCGGCTATAGAAAGCGTGTTGCCGCTTTGCGATATGGTTCTGGTAATGAGCGTATTTCCCGGGTTCGGCGGGCAGAAATTTATCGGCGACGTGTTAAATAAAGTGCGCGATATCCGCCGTATATTAAGCAAAAACAATCTGCACGCCGACGTGGAAATCGACGGGGGTATCAACGCGGAAACGGTTGTTTTTGCCAAAGAAGCGGGGGCAAACGTCATCGTTGCGGGCAGCAGCATTTTCAAAGCGGCGGATCGCGCCGCCGCCATTCGCGCGTTACGCGGATAGGCGTTGCAGATATCGCGGGGTATCGTTAAACTAAGCGCAACACCTTTTTCCGTTTTATCTGCATACGATAATACAGAATTATAGAAGGAGGACAAAATATGTTTATCTGTATCAAACCGCCCGCGCCCGTGCGTTTCGTGCTCCGCTTGTTCGTAAGGAAAAAGCCGTGATTTACGCCGATTTACATTGCGATTATCTTTCGTCTCTCTATCGCCGCGCCCGTCGTATGCGGGCGCTTTTTACCGCGCCCGATTTTTCTGCGGCTTTCCGCAACGTCGCCGAGCGTTCAATCGAATTGCAAAAAGAACGTGCGGCATGGAAAAACGCGGAGTGCGCTTTGCAGTGTTTCGCGCTTTTTTGCGAGGGAGAAAGCGAAGAGGACGGGCGAAGCGTAGCCGCGCAACTTGCGTTGTTTTCCGCCGTGCAACGCGATTTTGAAAAAGAAACTTTGTTGAATTCCGATATAAAACGCCGCGCGGTGCTTACAGTGGAGGGCGGCGGCGCAACGCAAGGCGACGTATTAAAAGCGGCGGCGCTGTTTAACGCGGGCGTAAAAATTTTTTCGCCCGTGTGGAATATAAGCAACTCGTTGTGCGCTTCCTGCGGCAACGAAGGCGGGCTTACCGCAAAGGGAAAAGAGGTAACGGCGCTGGCAATGGAAAGCGGCGTACTGATTGATATTTCGCACGCCTCCGATAGCGGCGCGCAGGATATTTTTACATTGGCGAATCAACGCAAAAAAGCGGTGGTCGCCACACACTCGCTTACGCGCGCGTTGTGCTCTTCGCCGCGCAACCTTACCGACGGGCAGATTAAGGCGATTGCCGATTCGGGCGGCGTTGCGGGCGTTTGTTTCGTGCGCGAATTTGCCGGGGCGTATCCGCTTGCGGAACATATTAAATATCTGGTATCCGCAGGCGGAGAAGATTGCGTGGCGATCGGCGGAGACTTTTTCGGTTGCGACGATATGTTGGTGGAAAGCGTTTCTGAAATGCCGGAATTTTTCCGCGCGCTTGAAAAAAATTTTACGCCGCGGCAGATAGAAAAGTTCGCCTTTAAAAACGTTTTCCGGCTGCTTGGCACTTAGGCGTATTTAACTTTCTCGCATCGGAAAAGTTAAAGAACGCGGTAGTTAAAAAGTTGATTAAAATATTAAGAATAGAAAATTTTTAATAAAAGGATTGACTAAATACAGAAAGGGGTATATAATATTGTATATAATAAATACGCCGACATATATTAAGTAAAATATAGTAAGCGTGATTATGGAGGAGATCGGACATGAAAAATCTTTTACGCACAACAATGCGGGCGGGCGCTGTGGCGCTTTCCGCAATTACGGCGTTTGCCTTTTCGGCGTGCGCCTCGAAAGAAAGCGGTATTCTGAATTCGGAGATGTTCAAAGAAGAACTGGTGCTTGTGGGAAACGAAAGCGAAAAATACGGTTATATCAACAATAAAGGCGAGGAAAAAGTTGCCTGTACGTACGACGCGGCAAAGATGTTCTTCAACGGACTCGCGCCCGTGCAGACGGGCGGAAAGTGGGGCTACGTAAATAAGAACGGCGAAATGCAGATCGCCGCGAAATACGATAAAGCCGGTTATTTTTACACGGACGACTGCGCCGTGGTGGGCGTTCTGAAAGGCACCGAAATTAAATACGGTCTGATTGATAAAAAGGGGAATACGCTTGTCGAACCGAATTTCGATAAAATCGAAGGATTTTACGATCAGGCGAAAGTATTCGACGGAAAAATGGTGAAAAAAGAACTTTCCGTGGTGAAAACGGGCGGTAAGTACGGTTTGATCGATATGAGCGGCAAATATGCGGTGAATCCCGATTACACCTCGATAGAAGCGACGTATTTCGGCGGTTATGAATTGACGCGCGTGAAAGACGGGCTGCTTGCCGGCTTTGAAAAGAACGTGGCGGATAAGAGCGGCAATCTGATTTCTTCCGTCTGGTACGAAGATATAGGCGATACGGACAGCAGCGATTTCATCCCCGTGAAATCGGGCGACAAATGGGGTGCGATCAACGCCAAAGGGCAGATGGTGGCGGCTACTTCGTACGCAAACATCGAGGCGTTTTGTAACGATCGCGCCGTGTTCAGAAACGACGACGGAAAATACGGTGCGTTAAACGAAAAAGGACAGATTGCGGTACAGCCTTTGTACGACGACGTCGAAGCCTTTGGTAACGTCGTTTACGAATACGACGTTACAATCGCAAAAAAGGGCGACGAATACGGCCTTATCGACGACGACGGTAAAGAGATTTCCGCCTTTGTGTATAAGAATATCGACCGTGTGGGAGAAGAGACGTTCGTATGCAAAGACGCTTCCGATAAAATCGGCCTAGTCGACGAAAAAGGAAAAACTCTCGTTGAGTTTGGCAAATACGAAAAGATCTCGTCCGGAACGAACGGATTAAACGGCGTGCATACCGATAACCTCATCGTAAAAAACGCGGAGGGGAAATACGGCGTCATCAACGATGAAGGGAAAGAACTCGTCGCGCCGCAATACGAAAATATCGAATCGTGTATGAACGGCGTTTTCGTGGCGGAACGCGGCGAGGGAGACAACGAAGAATGCGCCGTGTATAATCTGAAAAACGAAGAGATAATCGCTTTCGGCGCCTACGACGAAATAAGCGGCAGTTATGCGGACGGCTATATCATCGTTGAAAAAGACGGAAAAAAAGGCATTGTGAAAAAGGACGGCTCGGCGCTGATCGAACCGAAATACAAAGAAATATTCGGCTATAATCTTATTCTGCTGATAATTTCCGATATCGATATGAGCATGTAAAAGAGATATAAGAGATATATCCAAGCACCGATCGCATGAAACGAAAAAGTACCCGAAATTTTTCGGGTGCTTTTTATATTGTCTGCCTTATCCGTGCGCATTATCGGCGAAACTTCCGTAAAAAAATTCCGTCGTCCGCAAACGGAACGACGGAATTTACGCACTGATTTTTTACGCTCTTTCAGCCTTTTTCAAGCATCTGGTGCAAACGTAACCTTTCACTTCTTTGCCGTTTTCAACGTAAGACACTTTCTGTACGTTGGCTTTGAACGTTCTTCTGGTTTTACGGTTGGAGTGGCTGACGTTGTTTCCCGTAGCCTGACCTTTCCCGCAAATGTTGCATACTCTTGACATATCACACCTCCGCGCGCGAAATTTTCGTAATCGGTTTCGCCCGTTTTTTCATCTTTCCGCCGCCGGAAAAGCAGGCGGTAAAACGCACAAGGCGCAAAACGAGCATAAATAATATAGCACGAATACAAAAAAATAGCAATAAAAAACGGGGCGAAAAGCACAAAAAAATAAAAAAATATTTACCGAACGGTAAAACGGCGCACAAATTGCTTGCAAAACGGGTAAAAATGCGATACAATAGAAGAGAAATTGGAGAGATACGATGTCAGTTAATACAAGCAACGCTTACGGAAAAATATCTATATCCGATCTGGCAATCGCCAAAGTGGCGTCGCATACGGCGATGGAATGCTACGGCATTGTGGAACTTGTTTCCCGCCGTTTTACCGATTCCCTCGCGGAACTTTTAAAACGTGACGCGGGCGGGCGCGGCGTTAAGGTAACCACATCGGGAAATCGTATCTATATCGACGTTTACGTAATCGTGAAGTACGGCGTATCGATAGGCGCGGTGGCGGATTCGCTGCGCGAGGCGATTAAGTACAAAGTGGAAAATTTTACGGGTATGATCGTAGATACCGTAAACGTAAACGTGATAGGTGTAAAACTATAACAACTCTTTCGGCGTTTCGTTTCCGCTGACCGCGGATGGCGGGACGCGTTTTTACGCGGTTGTTTTACCGCGGCAGGCGTTTTTTCCCGCACGTTTTTGCGGACGCCCGGCTTTCTTCACTACGGATTAAAGGAGCAGAAAATGCAGAAAACAATAAACAGCAGCGAATTTCGCAAAATGATTTTGCTCGGTTCGCAATCGCTTGAAAAAAACAGGGCGAGAGTAGACGCGCTGAACGTATTTCCCGTGCCCGACGGCGATACGGGAACGAATATGTCGCTTACCATGCAATCGGCGGTGCGCGAACTTTCTTCCTGTTCTTCCAACGCTTTTATGGAGGTATGCGACGCCGTTTCGAGAGGCGCGCTTCGCGGCGCGCGCGGTAATTCCGGCGTAATTCTTTCTCAGATTTTACGAGGGATTTGTTCGGTGGTGCGAGAGTGCGGCGAATCGTTCGATACCAAAACCTTCGCCAAAGCCATGGCGGCGGGCACGAAAGTGGCGTACGGCGCCGTTTCTTCGCCCAAAGAGGGTACGATTTTAACGGTGGTGCGCATGATGAGCGACGAGGCTGTGAAAGTGGCTTCGCGCAAGAAAAATTTCGAGGAATTTTTTGTCGCCGTTATCGAAGAAGGCGATCGTGCGCTTGCCAAAACGCCCGAACTTCTTCCCGTATTAAAAAAGGCGGGCGTAGTGGATTCGGGCGGCGTGGGGCTGATGACCATTTTCAACGGCTTCCTTGCCTTTTTAAAGGGCGAAGAGGTGAAAGAAATTTCATCTGCCGACGCGCAGAAATCCGATTCCGATGATTTCGGCGATAATTCCGATATAATCAATCTCGATCTCGGCGAAATTCAGTTTGCCTACTGCACGGAGTTTTTCATCATCAATTTAAAAAAGAGCACCACGCTTGCGGATATCGACCGGCTGCGCGAGCGGCTCAACGGTCTGGGCGACAGCGTAATCTGTATAGGCGATCTCGAACTTGTAAAAGTGCACGTGCATACCAATCAACCGGGCGTAGCGCTTTCGTATGCGTTGCAACTCGGCGAACTCGATCGGCCGAAGATCGAAAACATGCTGGAACAAAACCGCCAACTGCGCGCCAAGCGCGAGGCGGAAAAGAAGGAAATGGGCATGCTGGCAATCTGCGCGGGCGAAGGCTTGGCAAGCATTTTCAAGGATTTATGCGTCGACCGCGTGATCGAAGGCGGACAGACGATGAACCCCACGGCGGGCGACATCGCTTCGGCGGCGCAGAAAATCAACGCGCGCGATATTTTCATCTTCCCCAACAACAAAAACATCATTCTGGCGGCGGAGCAGGCGCAAGAACTTGTGGAAAACCGCATTATTCACGTAATTCCCACCAAAAACGTGCCGCAGGGATTTGCGGCGGCGTTGCAATTCAACCCTGAAGTTTCGGTGGAAGAAAACAAGGTGAATATGATTCACGCATTGGATAACGTGAAGGCGGGGCAGGTAACGTACGCCGTGCGCGATACTTCGTTAAACGGATTTTCCATTTCCAAAGGCGACATTATCGGGCTGGATAATAAAAAAATTCTGGCAAAATCCGCGAATATTCCGGATACGGTGTTAAAACTTCTGGATAAACTGAAAGAAGACACGCACGAGATGATTACCCTCTACTACGGCGAGGGAGTTTCGGAGGAAGACGCGTCGGCGCTGGCTCAGCAGGTAAGCGAAAAATATCCCGAATGCGACGTGGATTTTCATTTCGGCGGTCAGCCCGTATATTATTACATTATTTCCCTCGAATAATCGTTTATATCTATTCACGGACGATCCGTTCGGCAAAAAAAGCGGGAGCGCAATCGTTTTCCCGCTTTTTGCTTATAAAAAGGCGGAATAATCGTGCGGCGCGTTTCACACGGACGGATAGGGTAAAATATAAAAGGAGGCGGCTTGGCGAATGAAATTATCCGAACTTCGCGCAATAGGCGAAAAGCGCGAAAAAGAATTTTCCAAAATGGGGATAAGCGCCGCGGAAGACCTTGTTCGCCGTTATCCCCGCGCCTATCTCGATTTAACCGAGCGCTCCACGTTAAAGTACGCGGCGCATAACGAAACGGTGCTGATTGCATGCGAACTTCTGCGCTTTGCTCCGCCTTCCTACGGGGGCAGGCGGTATGTGAAAGCATACTGTTCGCAGGACGGCTATGCGTTTACGGCTATCTGGTTTAATCAGCCGTACGTGGCAACCCGATTAAAAGCGGGGGAATATCTCTTTTACGGCAGAGTGCAGCGTCGGCTTGGGCAGGTTTCCGTAGTGAATCCCACGTTTGAACCGCTGGATAAAAATTACCGGCTGAAAGGAATTGTGCCCGTTTATTCGCTGAAAGGCAATCTCAGCCAGAAAATCATGCGCGACGCGGTGAAAGAAGCGCTTTCCCGCGTGTCTTTGGAATCGTTGATTCCCGCAAAACTTGCCTTTAAATACCGTTTGCCCTCTTTGGAACGCAGTTATTATGCAGTGCATTGTCCTCAGGACATGGCTTCGAAAGACGCGGGCAGCGAGCGCGTGGCGTTGGAAGAATATTTTTTATTACTCTCCGCCTTCCGTATCGTAAAGGGGAGCAAAGAGGACGTGCGCGTGCACAAATACAGCGTAACGGCTTCGGACGTGAAGAATTTTTCCGCGCGTTTCGGCTTCGAATTTACCGACGGACAGAAAAAAGCGGTGAACGAGATTTTTGCGAGCGTCAACTCTCCTTCGCCGATGAACAGACTGTTGCAGGGCGACGTGGGCAGCGGCAAAACGGCGGTGGCGCTTTGCGGGATTTACATGGCGGTGAAAAGCGGATTTCAGGCGGCGTATTTATCGCCCACGGAAGTGCTGGCGGCGCAGAACTACGCGCTTCTGAAAAAGTATTTTCCCGAATATACCGTGGCGTATCTTTCCGGCAGTACGGGAGCGAAGGAAAAGCGGGAACTCAAGGAACAAATACGGCGCGGCGAAGCGCAGATCGTGTGCGGCACGCACGCCGTTATACAAAAAGACGTGGCGTTTTGCAATCTCGCTTTTATCGTATGCGACGAACAGCACCGTTTCGGCGTGGCGCAGAGAAACGCGCTTTCGGAAAAAGGGCAGGGCGCGGATATGCTGGTGATGAGCGCCACGCCCATTCCGCGCACGCTGTCGCTGGTGTTTTACGGCGACCTCGACGTAACCACCATTGCCGATAAGCCCAAAGCGCGGCAGGAGGTTTCTACCGCGTTGATCGCTCCCTCCAGATACGAAGATATGCTGGATTACATCGGCGGGGAAGTAAAAAAGGGCAGACAGGCGTATTTCGTATGTGCGAAAATAGACGGCGACGAAGACGACGACGGCTCTGTCATCAACGTAAAAGAACGCTTCGAAGAATTAAAGGCGCGCCTTCCGTACGTGCGTTTCGCGCTTCTGCACGGCAGAATGAAAGAGAAAGAAAAAGACGAGATAATGACGGCGTTTAAAAACGGCGTTTACGATTGTCTTGTTTCCACCACCGTGATCGAGGTTGGGGTAGACGTGCCGAACGCCACGATAATGGTGATATACAATGCGGAGCGGTTCGGGCTGTCGCAATTACACCAACTGCGCGGCAGGGTAGGCAGAGGCACGGAAAAAAGTTATTGTTTTTTGCTTTCCGATCTGGAAACGGAATCGGCGAAAGAACGGTTATGCGCGTTTAAAAACACGACGGACGGATTTAAAATAGCGGAAAAAGATCTGGAAATGCGCGGCGGCGGAGATTTTTTAGGAACGAGGCAATCGGGTAGAATGCTTACGGAAATCAAAAATTTAAAGTACGGCGCGCAGGTGATTTTCGAGGCGAAAAAATTGTGCGACGAAACGTTCGAAAACGGATTGGACGATGAAAATCTGCGCCGTGCGGCGCTGAAAAAATACGAGAGTTTAAAAGACGTGGTAATGAATTAAAAAGGGGCGAAAAATTAAAAACGGAGGGGGTAGTGGTGAAATAAACGGCGCGGCGGAGTGTTTTTACGGCGCAGATACGCTTAGCAATATTCTTCCGCATGAGGCAGAAAATGAAAAAGCAGACTTCAGGAGCATTACTTTTACTTTTAGGCACGATGATCTGGGGCGTTGCGTTTGTGGCGCAGACTTCTGCGGCAGACGTGATCGGCGCGTTTACGTTTAACGCCGCGCGGTCGTTGATTGCGGCGATACTGCTGACGGCGATACTTCTTATAAAAGAAAAAACAAAAACAAACCGCATAGAAAAAACGACTGACGCAGGGGATACAACCGCGCGGAAAAAGGCGATGAAAAAATCTCTGTTTGCGGGGGCGGTTTGCGGCGTGGCGTTATTTGCGGCGGTGAATTTTCAGCAGTTCGGCATCGAAAACTATCCCAATGGCGTTTCCGCTTCGGGCAGAGCGGGATTTTTAACGGCAACGTACGTGGTAATCGTGGCGGCGTACACGGCGATACGGCGGCGGAAAATGCACCCGCTTACGGCGGTTTCGTGCGTGGGGTGCGTGGCGGGCATGTATCTTTTATGCGTGCACGGCGGCGTTTCAAAAATATACCTTGGCGACGTGCTGGAACTTCTGGGCGCGCTGTCGTTTGCCGTGCAGATTTTAATTATCGATAGATTTTCCGATTGCGACGGCATAGCCATGTCGTGCGCGCAGTTCTGGACGGTGACCGTTCTTTCCGCCGTCTGCGCGGCGATTTTCGAGACGGTGCGCGTATCCGATCTGGCGGCGGCGTGGCTTCCCATCGCTTACGCGGGCGTAATGTCGAGTTGCCTCGGCTACACTTTCCAGATTCTGGGGCAGAAGCATGTAAAGCCCACCGTGGCTTCCATGATTATGAGTCTGGAATCGGTATTCGCCGCGCTGGCAGGCTGGATTATTTTGAAAGAGCGACTTTCGCCGGTGGAACTTGCGGGTTGCGCGTTGGTATTCGTTTCCGTTATTTTATCGCAACTGACGCAAAACGAAGGGGAAAAACAAAAAAGCGAAAATAAATGCGAAAAACGGGACGATTGATTTAAAAAAACAGCAAGAAAAAACAGCAAGAAAAACGCGGCGACGGAAAAATTCCGCTCGCCGCGTTTTTCTTGCATATCGATTTTTTGCCTATCAGTTAACCTATCAGTTAATAAGATCCGCATAGGCGGCAAACCGCCGCACGGATTCTATGGCGGAAATCACGCCGTCTACGGTATCGTAGGTTTCGCCCGTACAGATCACCGATCGCTGCGCATTGTGCAGTTTATAGTAAAATCTTCCGAATTTATCCTTGTCGATATAAAAATTCCCTTCCGCGCAGTTTTTGCGTACGGATTCCACGGCTTTTTCGGCGGTTTTTCTGGAAGCGACTTCTTCGGTGGAAAGCATTACCTGCCCGTTGTTGGCGTACAGTTTTGCCGAAAAGCCGCCGTTTTCCGTAAGTTCTATCTTCCATTTACCCCTTCTGCCTTTGGCGGGTGCGGTTACTTCCGCAGGAACGTAAGAAATAAAACGTTCTCCCTCGTCAACGCCGGCAGCCACGGGCGAATCCTTCGCGATTCGCTTTACCGACTGCACGGCTTTTTCGCAGGCGTCTTTCGACTTGTAAATTTCGCCCACGCACAAAAGTCGGTTTCCCGCGCTTTTCAGTTTATAATAATAGTCGCCGCCTTTGTCGCGGTAAATTATGAAATTTCCCGTTTCCACGCCTTTTATAATGGTGGCGATGCCGTTTCTCGCGCCGTCTTCCGTAGAATAAATCTCGCTGGTAAGCATCACTTCGCCGTTGGAAGCGGAAAGCGCGGCGATATACGCGTTTTCGCCTTTGATAATCACCTGCCACTTTCCGAGCATGCGCTTGGAAGATTTTGCTTTTTCGGCGCTTTTATCGGCGGATTTCGCCTGCGCCTTCTTTTGCGCCGGTTTTTCCGTTTTCTCCGCTTCCGCAGGATTTTTCATTTCGTCTGTCTTTTCGCACGGCGCCGTTTGCGGTTCGGTTTTTTCTTCAATTTTTTCTTCGGCCTTTTCTTCGGGGTGAGAGACGTTTGCCGAATCGTTACAAGCGGCGGAAACGGCGGCTTTTTACGTTTTTTACACCGAGGCGTTAA
>JAQYLE010000021.1 GCA_028720205.1 Clostridia bacterium | reverse complement strand
CCTCATTCAGGGGCATCGCCGCCTCGAAGAAGGTCTTTCCGTCGAGATAGGGGCAAAGTCGGAATTTTTTATAGCCGTCCTCGGCGGGTTTTAGCCCTACCAGGTATTTGCCTATTAGATAAACGGGACTAGCGCCCCACGAATGACACAGGCTTTTTCCGTACTTTCTTCCGTACATCGAATACTTCTCCCCGCCCGTCACGGCGGGGTCGTATTCTTCCCAGAACGAAGTTGCACCCTCTGTGAGCATACCACCCCAATAACTTTTGATTAAGTCGAGCATCTTATCCGCCCGCCCCAGCTCTGCGAGGGCGGAAGTCTCGTAAAACTTCATATACGGGGTCTTTATCTTTTGCACCTTTTCATCTAAAAGAGAGTTAAGAATCCTTTCCCTCTTTTCCTCCCCTGCAAGCCCCGTCAGCACCGCAAAAATATTGCCGTAGCGAGTCATTAAGTTTTTTTCCGAATCGTGCGCATAGCCTTGCTCCGTCCAGAAATATGTTTCTATTTTCTCTTTAAGCCACGCCGCCTCCTCTTTGAGCTTGCCGCCCGAGGGAATTTTCAGCGTTTCCTCCACGTCCGCGAGCGTCTCCATAGAAGCATAGAGGAGTATCTGCTCGGCGCAAACCTCGCCGTCCACGGGGAAGTCCGCCCAATCGATAAACACCCATTCGCCGTTTATTTTCTGCATAAATCCCCGCTCGTTCCTCCGTCCTAAGCAGAAATTCAAAAGTTCCGCCGCGCGAGGGTAGACTTCCGAGAGAAATTCCTTGTCGCCCGTATAACGATAGTATTCCCGAATAGCGAGAATGACGTAAAAGGAATAGTCCATAATCCCGTTAACGTGCTGTTCGAAGTTATCCTTTCCGAGCAACGCGACGATCGTCCTTTTTATCGTCTCTTTATCGAAAAAGCTGTAAAAGCTCATCAGTTCGCTCTGCAAGGCATCCCCTGCCCACACCCAACGGTCACGTTTTATCCCGTCTATGAAAAATTCTCGAGACGTCAGCGCCAGCGTGTACTCGGCGACCCGATAAATTTCGTTCAATTGTTCGTTGCTACTCTTAAACGTCGCGCGGGATTCCAGGGGATAATATTCGTCCAGAGCGTAAAACCGATCAAAGCGCAGAGTGTTTTCAAAAGGGATAAAGACGTATCTGAACGCTTTCGTCAACTTTCCTTTAAGCGTCTTTTCCCCGCGAACAAAAAACTCGTCCGACTGTTCGGAGTGTTCGGGGTCAAGGGCTTCAAGACGACTCTCGCCATAGTTTACGAAGAGCCGTCCCTCCCCTTCTATCCCTTCCGCAACGGGGTAGGCGAACATTTCCCTGCCGAAATCGTACAGAATTCCCCTGTTTCCGTCGAGGGCTTCTATTTCCTTTTCGGATAATGGAAGTACTTCTCTTACAGGCAAAGCGTATTCCGTAGGCGCCAGCTCCTTATCGAAAAATCCGCCCGTATCGCAATGTATCCACTTGCCGTTCCCGACGTTTGCCGTCCATTCTCCGCCGCTTTCGCAGTTCTCACCCTCCACGTACAGGCAGGGCAGCTCCGCGGGATTGTACACCTCAGCCAAAAGACTGTGTTCGCCCGCGGAAAGGAAAATTTTGTCCGCCAAATCGTAACGGTAACAGGGCTCGTCATCCACACGAACGGAAAGCTCGCCCTTAGCCTTTATGTAAATCTCCCCGTCATTTTCCAGCGTAAATTTTTTATGAAATTTGACCGAGGGACATACCGACGGCAGTTTCCAGCAACACAGCACCTTTACGTTCTTTTCCCGCCGCCTGTTCATCACCTTATTATAAAGATAATAAATAAATTCGTTTTTATACCATATCCATTGGGCTTTCACGTTCGTACCGTCCGTTATTTTTGTCCGCGGGAAAGTTTTCCCTCGGACAAAAGTTATTTATTGTTTTTATTTTGCTTCGTTTGCATAAACAATCTCTATGCAATCGATATATAAAGGCGAATTGCCGCCAAACATAATATCCACCGACGAAAGAGCCTCCGCATTGCCTCCCAGACTCTTTATTTTTTCCATGTCGAAAGTATACGTTTTCCACCTTCCTTTCTCTGCACCCGTCATCATACAGCCGTCCCAGTTGCCGCTACCGTTGAAGGCGATATTGAATTGGGCGTTTCCCTCTCCCGCGGCATACGCGCAAACCTTGATGGAAATGCTCTTTATCTTCGCGTAATCCACAGCCTCGAACAGGTTGATTCTGAAACTGTCCCAGCCGGTAGGATTCCCCTGCGTCAGCTTGATGACGCCCGTTTCAGTCTTTCCGTCCGCATCGGCAAAGCTCTGCAAAAATTCCGTGTAAATCAGATTGACGCGGGATATTTTTTCAAGATACCGCTCGGAGGAGAAGTTAAGAAGTTCGTTTTCCGCCAAGGCGTCGTCCGAAGACATCTCGAAACGGATATTGTCAATATACACCGACGTTTCGCCCGAAATATTTGTGTCGCTATTGCGTCCCGCACACCACATCCAGATATGCGGCGTGTTTTTGGAAACAGCGGTCAAATCCAGACGCATCGTCTGCCAGCTCCCCGCATAACACTCCTCCGCGCCCGTGGCGGCGTTCCTCCACCACGCGCCCACGTCCGCCTCGTGGAACTTCATAAACTGCGTACTCTCGCCAACGATAAACATGTCCACGTACAGGGCGGTATGTTCTTTCCAGTTGTCGAGGGGGCGGGCGGTCACGGCAAATTTAATCGCCTCATTCGCCCCCACGCCCACGGATGCGCTACTCGTCAATTTCAAAGACTGCTTTCCGCTAATCACGTACGCGGGATTCGTATTGAACGTAAATCTGTTCTCTATCGCGGGAAGCTGTCCGCCGAACGCGTCGCTCGTCCCCTCGAAGTCGAGTACCTCGTCCGCGCCCTTCGGCAACAGGCGGAGGTTGGAGAAATAGATAGGGGTGTTTCCGTCCCAGTTGCTGATTTTTATTTCCATTCCCCATGTATTTATATTCAGCCCCACGTCGGGATTTTCCACGTTGTGTTTGTCATAGTTTCTGAGGTCCAAAGAAACCGTCGTCCAGTCGGGCATCTTATCGTACTTGGAGTGCGCATCGCAGAGCGCAAATCCCCCGAAAACGCTGTGCAGAGCCAGCACCTTATCCTGAGCAGAATATATATCGAACGCTACGGCGTCGTATTTTTTCCTGTCCACGTTCAGCCCGCCAATCGCTAAAACGGCGTTATTTTCCGACAAAACGGCTTTATAAACGCCCTTTCTCTCCGCGATCTCTTCGTTTACGAAAGAGAAAGATTCCAAATTGTCCTTCGCGGTGTACAAGGACTCGAACTGTTTCGTCGCCATAGAGTCTACTATTCCGTCGTTCGACGTAACCCGAGCATCAAGAACAATTTCGTCTAACGTGCGGATGCCGTCGGACATCGTTACGCGGATTACAAGATTATAATCCGCCGCGTCCACGGGTGCAGAAATTTTCCCGTCCATTACGGCAATAGATTCTTCGCCCTTCCATACCGTGTACGAGGGGATCATTTCGCGGTAACTTTCCACTTCGGGAACGGGAAGAACCATCTCCTCTCCCATTCGGAAGGTCCAGTTATCATACCCTTCGGTGATCACTTTAAAATCGGTCGTTTCTTCCAGGGTCAGAGTAAATTCCCTTTCGCCTGTACTAGTCACCAGTTTCATTTTAACAGCTTCGTCCAAAAGCTGCCTCACCAACCAAGAGCCGTACAGCGTTACATTTTCGTCGTATTTGTAATCCTTCTCGGAAAGTTCCGTCCAGTTTTCTCCGTCAAACACTTCCAAAGCGACAAATGCGCCGCCATTCAGCGTCACAGGGAAAGTACAGTCGCTCGCATCGGTCGTACCCGTCAGCGTATGTTCCACGTCCTCCACATCGGGACGACCCTCATCGCCTATCGTTACGGCACAAGTGAGCTCCGCCACGTTTCCGGCTAAATCCGTAGCCGAATATTCCACTGTGTACGTTTTATACTGCAAGAGTTCGCTCATTCCGCCGTCATCAACCACCGTCACAGTCAAAGGCTCGTCGAAACTGTCTTTGGCTGTCACGCCGGTCAACGCGCCCGTAACCCGCGCGTCCTGATAGGTAACGGTATGCGTATCTCCTATGTTGAAGGTGGGAAGGTCGTATATTTTCACCGTCTTTTCCACCCCGTCCGAGCTGTTCTTGCCGTAGTAGTAAATAATAGAATAGCTCCCCGCCTTTCCATACTCTACGTCGCTGTCGTCCACCTTCACGGCTTTTTCCGTGCCGTCCGCAAGAATTGCGACCACGCCCTCCGAATAGTCGAAGGTGCTTTCCGACGCCTTGATGTTCCAATCTTTAGCGCCCATGACGGTATATTCTTCCGGCTTGCCCGCACATGCAGCCATCGCAAGACAACCCAAAGAAAGCGACATCGTCAACGTCAATACTTTTGCCTTTCTCATAAAATCCTCCTTGTTTTCTGCGAAACAAAATTTTTTTTCGAATGTGTCAATTATTCTCTTTTTTCTTTTTCCGCAGTTTCTTTATCTATATATTACCTCATAAAAATTCCGTTGTCTACCCAAATTCGACTATATTAATGTCAAAAATTCTGCAATTATATGTTTTTTCAGTTTTTAAAGTTTTTTCACTTTTTCCGATTTTTACTTTCCCCATACTCTTGACACGGCATAAAAAAAATAGTATACTGTAAAAAAGAACTTCTTTTTCGGAGGGAAAAATGGATTCCATTCTGTACGAACAACATTCAGACGCTGATCATCATATTTATTTCGCACACAGTTACGGGGGAAACTGCCCCGCGCATTTTCACCAGGCTTCTGAAATATTGTTCGTGCTCAAAGAAAAAATCGTCGTTACGATCAACGACGAAACCCGCGTTTTATATCCCGGAGAACTCGCGGTTATTCCCAGTTATTATGTGCATTCCTTTCGCTGTCCTCAGGGTACGGAAGCATATGTGTTCACAATTTCCCAAAGCGTCATTTATAAGTTGCAGGAATATATGCAAATCATATCCCCCTATTTCCTGTCCAAGAGCGACTATACTCAGGAAATCCGGGAATGGCTGCAACTTTGCGAAGAAAAATGGCAAGGCTCTAATTTTACCATGCGCTACGGGCTTGTAAACTATTTCATGGGGTTACTGCATAAAGGACTTGCCACCTCGCAGAAAATCGCGGAGTCGGACAATATAGTTCCGAAAATTTTCAGTTATATTGAAACGCATTATACAGAGGATCTTACTTTGAGTTTTCTCTCCGCCCATTTCGGGTACAGCAAAAATCATTTTTCCACTTTATTTAACCGCATCACAAACATGCACCTGACGGAATATATCAACCGCGTGCGCGTCCTGCACGCCAAGCAGGAACTCAACAATCCCGACAACAAAGCGACCACCCTTCAGATCGCCACCAAGCACGGCTTCAACAGTTTGAATACGTTTTACCGTGCCTTAAAAAAGTGCAATTTTTCATAGCCGTTGAATTTTATCCGATCGGGTTTATTTTGATTATAACAATACTATCGGAGCGTTCTTCCGTTTTTCCTGATATGCAAATGATCAGGACAAAGTTCTGTTTCGATTATTTCTACTTTCTTTTCGTTGATAACTTCCTCGAAATTCCGCTTATAACTTTCTTGATCGCTCCATATATTTCTTTCCGTCTATATTCGGGTGCAAAAACTATGTGATACCGTTAAGATTATTTGAGAGAAAAAGTAAATCCGAACCATTCGCTTGTTACAAGTGTTTGGTTCGGATTTTACTGACTTGTCTTATGCGTGCGAAATAGCTGTCGTTCCACACAAAAACACTGACGAGAGAATAAAATTGCTCTGTAATTGATACATTTCGCTTCATACGACGCAATATAGTTTTTCGATAAGTATCTTTCTATCCGTTTTTTAACGCGGCTTTTTGATCGCGTTGCTGTTCCTCGATTCCTTCCGAGACAATCTTCTGTTCTGCGACGAACTCTTCCGCTTCTTTTTTAATCGTTTTATTCGCCTTGATTTCGCTCTTTGAAGGTTGATTGATAACGACCTGTTCATAGCTTAAATCTATTCCGTGGGCAACGAACAGCTGGCGGTATTCCCTTATGGAAAAAACATTTACGAATTTGATGCGGACAAAAACGATTATTTTTGGACTTGGTCTTTCACCAAAAACTACACCCCTCCTCATTTCCATAAATCATTGGAACTTATTTATTGTGTCAAAGGCTCTATGAAAGTTTTTATAAACAAACGATATTATACATTAAAAGAAAATCAAATGTGTTTTATCCCCAGTTGGATATGCCCGCAATATTCGCAATAATTAAAAATAAATATCCCATATTTTTAATTTCTTCATCTTGTCTGTTTTAAGCAAACCTTACGCCTTTTTTCGAAAGAGCCGCTTGCAAAATGTCTCCGTATTTTCGCTCGGGATCTGCAATTATTTCGCCGCAAATCGTTTCAGCCGCCCACATTCCGCCATCGAAACAACCCGCCATACCGATTTCTGCTTCGCCTTTCGTTGCAACGCAAATCTGCTCGGCTATTTTTCTTGCGTTCTCGCCGCATCTGATCCACCCCGCCTGAAACACTCTCCACGCCCCATTTCGCAACGCCCGATCGTTTTCCGTAATCGCATAAGGATTCTCCCCTAAAACAAACGCTCCTTGCTGAAATTCGAATCTTGACCAGTCAAGCACCATAAAGCCCTTAAATAAAAACCCGAGTTTTTTTCCGCCGCGAAGTTTCAACATCTCTCCTGTGGTTTTTATAAGATCGTCGAAATCAGCGGGATCATCATCAGGTAAATAATGAGAAGGAAAAGCACCCCAGTCTTCCCACAGAATTTCTACGCGCGCATCTGTCTTTTCTATATCGCTAAAATGAGTTTTTACGCTACTTGCATGTAAACCGAAAATAATCTTTAATTCGGGGTATTTTTCCAACAACGCCGCGCTTGCCTCGTTGACGAGCTTCACCACTGCTTCCGATATACGCCTGCCGCCGATATTATCTTCGTGGCGTTCCGTAAAAGATTGAAAATACACTCCGTCTTCCGAAATATCTTTATATTCACGTTCGAATTTTTCCAAAATCCGCATTTTTAATTGCGCTAAATAATCATCGTCGATTTTTTCGATATGCGAACTGCCATTCGTTCCCCAGCCCCATTCGAATCCCCACACAACCTGTATGCCGAATTCGTGAGCGTAGTTCATTATTTCTCTTGCGTTTAAGGGGGCGTAATCATTCCAAATGATCAATCTGTTTAATTTTAAACGCGCAGCGTTTTTAATAAACTCGCGATAATCGTTGAGCGGATGCCCCCACGTAAAAATGCTACGCGTTTTCGTCTTTAATTCAAATACATACGTATTGTCTTTAATGTCGTATTCAAAAAATTTTTCGGGCATTGTAAGCGAGCCGCAGACAGGCGCAAACTTTACCATAAAATCATCGATAAACGACGTTGCCGCATAATATAAATTTTCTCTTTTCCTTGCCGTAATAATAATTATTTGACGACTGTTTTCATTATTATCCCGCGCTTGCTTCATTGTTTTAATCAACCATCCGTCCTCGGGAATATCTTTTTCTGATATATATTTCCGAATGGTTTCATTCTCATCATACGCAGCCAAAATAATGGTATTTTTATCGGCGTTTTCCTCAGTCGCCTGCACACACGGCACTACATAAAGCGTATATACGCTCGGTATACGCGCTATGTATTTGCAAAGCTCGCCGCTTAAAAAACTTATAGCGTGTTTTTCAACGCCCTCATATACTCCATAAACAATTTGCCATGATTTGCACAAAATATCGTTTTGCATCGTAAAATCTCCTTGCTTCTAATTTTGTACTTTTATTATAACATGAGAGCCGCTAAAAAACAATAGTCAAAGCGAAACAAAAATATGATTTTTCGAAATTATAATTGACATTTTCTTTTCGGTCTGTTATAATAAACCTATGAAAATCATTCCTATCAATCAATTATATAAAACTAATTTCGATTGTGAAGTGTTCAGTTGCTTGCGGCAACAATGGACTGACGTATCTCAATTTTCGTGCATCAATACTCCTAAGGCAGACGAATTGCTTCTGTATCTCTGCGGATATGAAGCCACTTACTTTTTTCCGGACGGGACAACAAAAAGAGCACCGGATCATTCGGCGATTTATTCTCCGTCGGCAAGCGAATATCTTGTAAATTTTAAGAAAATTACTTTGCTGAACGAAGATGCTTATACGATCGGCATCAGGTTTTCTTTGTTTTCCAAAGGCGAACGCATAAAAATTTCAGATGACTTAACTATCTTTGAAAACGCATCGGAAGAACACGAATTTTTTACGAAAGAATTATTCGTAAGTAAAAAAGGCGACGGGGTACAAGCTGAAAAAAAAGCCGCACTTTTAGAATTACTTGCCGAACTCGGAAAAAACACGGCATCTGTTTTACCGTCCGCATCGCCAAATAATGCAATGGGAAATTTCGAAATGATCCGTGCCTCATACGATTTCTTGAACGCGCATTACGAATCGGAAAAATCCTTGGAAGAAATTGCCGCCATGTCTTTTGTATCTCCTGTATGGTTCCGAAAATTATTTAAAGAAAAAACCGGCGTTTCACCCATAGAATACCGTACAAAACTACGTTTAAAACAAGCCAAAAATTATCTTCAATACGGCAATATGTCTGTACGGGAAATCGCGGAAAGCGTAGGCTACAGCGATATATCTCTATTTATCAAGCACTTTAAACGTCTGTTCGGTTTGTCTCCGCTTGCTTTACGAAAACGCTTACAATCGCAATTACCGGAGGAGTAAATCAGTTATCTATTTTCTCGTAAAAAAGTTTAAGCCATTCGTCAGCGATCAATTTTGCGCCGATTTCTGTGGGATGCACGCCGTCCGAAAGACAATTTTCCGCGCCGGTTTTTTCTGCCAGAACGTTAAATTTTTCTTGTAACGGTAAAAATGCCGCGCCGTATTCTTCTGCAATTCGTTTTACGGCTTGCGCATACTCTTTTACTACCGAAAATTTTTCGTAACCAAGCTCGTTTGTAACCGTGCCTCGAAGAAAAAACGGCTCACACAAAATCAATTTTATCTGCGGCAATCTTTCTTTCGTTTCTTCTATCAAAGCACGATAAATCTTTTCATATCTTTTTAAATCTACGCCCGTATTCCACGCAAGCTCGTGCCAGACGTCATTCACTCCGATTAAAATACTTAACACGTCCGGCTCTAAATTCCAAACGTCCGCTTGTACGCGCTCGTATAAATTTACGATTTTATTACCGCTGTTGCCTTTATTAATAATGGCTCTGTGTCAAATGTTGGGGTGGGGATAAAAAGAAAAAGTTAAAATAAATTCAAATATTTCAGTTTTAAGAGGCAAGCACAAATAAAATTTTCTTTTTGAATCGGTCAAAGCGTCGGTAGCCGTAAGAAATTCTCTTCAATACTTTAATCGTGTTATTACTTCCTTCGGTAAATGCGTTCGTGTATTTATGTTGAAACGAATTCAATATCGGCGTCGCCCAATTATGCATCGCGCTTAAACATTCCTTGAATTCCGGTATCTCCAACCGCTCCGCCGCTAATATAAATTTAAGTAATAATTTCCTCGCGTATCTCGCCTTTTTGCAGTCTTTGAAATCATAAAACATTTCTTTGAGTTGCCAGGCATTGTATAAATCCGTATTCCGTTCTATCATATTCAAA
>JAQYLE010000020.1 GCA_028720205.1 Clostridia bacterium | reverse complement strand
GCGATGACTTCTTTGCTTACTTTGCCTATATAACAACCGTCGTCGTAACAGGAAAAATCGTCGAATAACAAAAGTTTTTCCCCGTTCTCGCCCATCGGGCATAACACGTCGTCGTCCATAATATCCGAAACGAAAAACTGCGACAAGCCTTTGCTGTATACAATCTTTTCGCCCGTTTTTTCGATGTATTTGAGTATATACGACACCGCCTCGCCCAAAGCGCGTACCGTGTTCAGATCCTTGAAATCGTTTCGCCCGAACCGCTCCCGAAAATACGTATTTTCATGCGTTATCTGCCTCTTCCTCGTATTAAAAGAGAAACTGTTCACCTCTTCCATCGTGCCCGGCATCGTTCCTTCCGGCACGTAAAACATTCCGTGAAAATGCAAACGATTCTTTTCAGGAGAGCGTTCCCAAACGCCGATATACCGCCAGCCTTTTCGATTTGAGAAATGCCCTAACGTGTATTTCAGTTTCTTGCGGAACGTTTCCTCAGTATGCAGCACAGAATCGTACGTAAAAGTTACGAAAAAATTGAACTCCTGCAAATTCGCTTTTCTTGTCATTCGGATCCGCCTTGCGATCAGGTTACGCTTTTTGCGCCGCAGGTTGGATTCCACGTACAACTTCGTTTCCGAAACGTTTTTGAAATACGGCGCAAGTTCACGTATCAGAATTCTCTTCCGCATTTTTGATTTCTCGCCGTAATACTTTTTGTACAACTCATCGAACAACTTCTTCTTTGTTGTTTGCCGCACTTTCTTTGCTTTCGGCGTTTGCTCAACCTCGCGTTCAACGGTTGTTTCGTCTGCCCGTTCGGCAGGCGGAACAACCTTTTCTTCTTCGTTCTGGATATCGCCTGTTTCCGTTTCAACCGCCCTCTCTGTATCTTCCAGAACAAGAATAACGTCTTCTTTCGGTTTAGTGCGTCTACGATACGGTCGCTCCGTATGCGGAATGGCTATGTAATGGCTTCCGTCGCTATACACTTTTGCTTTTGAATACGGCATTGATTTTGCCCTCCTTTTGTTTAGAATTTAATCGTAAAAATTTGCTTCAATTTACCCGTTTGGCAACAGTGCGTGCCCTTATATTTATACAAGTCGGCTCGCTTGCCCCTCCCCAAAAACCGCTCGCTGCGCTCGCGCTTTTTCGGGAGCCCTATGGCGCGCTTCGCCGAATATAAGGGCACGCACTGCCTGACCGACCGCCTGTTGATCTGACCGTTTACTCATCTCGTTTATCTCCTTAATTTTTTTGCAGCGAAACGGCGGGGCGTTCGCCGCTGACCCGCTTGGGCGAATCGCCCCCCGCTTTACGTTTCGCGCGGCTTTCCTGTCCGCCTTTATTCTTCGTCTTTGTACAGCGAAGATATAAAATAACTGTTCTGCGCTTTCAACTCCTCCACGCTCGCTTTTTCGCCTGCGTATTCGGGATAGTCGTTGATGCCCGTTTCCGTCTTTTTCGCCTGTTCGTTGAAATAATCTGAAAAACAGTCCGTGGAAAACCTACGCGAATAAATTTTTCTATTCGCTAAGTAATACTTCTTTTTCTGCACTTTCCCATCCATCGTTCCGCGCTGTTTCCCCACCGTCAGAACGCCGAAGCCGTACTTGTTTTTTATTTTTTGGTTATGCTTATAAAGCCCTGCCGTCACCGTTTTTAAAAGATGTACGAGCAAGGTGTTATCCCCGCGACGAAAACGGAAATCTTCGTATAGTCGCATAAATTTTTCGTACGCCCGTTCGCATAGCATTTCTTCTATCGTATAAAACGGCAAGGCAATCCGCTCTTCCCCGGCGGATAATACCGTGATGATTTCGCTGAGGTCCCGTGCGTCCGCGCCCCAACTTTCCGGGCGTTGTTCGTCCGTGAGCACCTTGATGAACGGATAATTATCCACCGTGGCGCTATGTCGACACATTTTCAGCCAACCGTTGAACAAGTCGTTTTTCTGATTGGTTTTTTCCGTGCCTTTCTTCACTTCTTTTAATTCAAGCGCGTTTCCCCGTTCCTTCCCGATTTCCGTGATCGCCACAACGCCGAATTCGAAACTCCCCGCATGGGGGTTGTTTTCTATCACCTTTTTCCCCAAGCGCAACACGTCGAAATCCAGAATATGACTGTGCCTGTCGTTTCCTGATTTATCCGTGAAAAAATCGGTGTTCCATAGTGGAAAATTGCCGCTATCGAGCAGTTCGTTATCCGTTCGTATCGCGTAATTGGATACGATTAAACTGCTTTGTATCACGTAGATAAAATACGCCTGCGCATACGTTTCCAACACGTCGAACAAATCGCTTATTTTCAATCCGTCGTGGTAAGTATAACCGTATCTTTCCACGTTATATCCGTACAATTGCCCTGTAGCAGTACCGTGTTTAACGTATCTTTCGCGCTTTTTCTTCACCCAAGCTTTTGCCGTTGCCAGGTTATACACGGTATGATATTCCATACATTTTTGCAGTTGCTTTTCAAAGCATATCCACGGAAAATACGGGAATTTCATATCGTTTTTTCGGAGGATTTCCAGCGCTTTCTGTCTAAACATGACTTCCTGCGACAGCACCATGTCCGTAATCATCGTGGTTTTCTTCTTGCCCATGCTCCCGCAGGTCATAGACACAATCGGCAGTTCGCTGATAAACCCGCAGTTCCTCGCTTCGAAGTGCCGTAATCTGTTGTTCGCCGTCTTTTTCCGCCAACAGTTGAAGATAAGCCATGCAAATATAAACAACGCCCATTTCGGGAAGAACTTGAACAGAATTTGCAGATCCAGTGCGAGTTTTACCGCCTGCGTGTACAGCCCCGCTATATCGAACGAGACCGCAAAGTAGAAATAATACGCGAAAAACTCCGTCGTTATGCTGACCAGATTACAATGGAACGCGCATAGAACAAGCCAGAATACGTAAATTTTCGGATACGTCCTTAAAAATTCTATATATCCGCGCACAAACCGCTTTACAGGCTGATACGTTTTTCCGGAAACCTTTTTAAAGATTTTCAGCGGCACGGTATCTTGATTATGTTTAGTGTTTTCGCTTGCGTACAGCCGTTTTATTACAATGATCAACGCCATAACGCAAGGCAACGAAACGGTGAGTACTTTTGCCAACGTACTCGCCTTTTTCCCTACTGCCGACAGCCACGAAAGAAAGTTTTCCTTGCTTATAAGCGTTTTAAAAAACGTCAAAGCCTTTTCTTTGAACGCTACGAAATCGGCAGGCAGAATCGCCGTCCAAGTAATCACCTTGGAATATTCCGTCACGGTCGGCAAATCGCTTGGCGGCGAACCGAACAGCACAAGAATATAATACTTTACGCTGCTAATCACGTCGCAAAGCGTCTCAAACGTGCGAAGATACGAACTTTTAAACGCGAATACGCCGAGCGCTATTATCGCGGCAGTGATAACTATGGTAACCCATATATTAAGGCGAAGTCTTTTCTTCATAAACCGCCTCCGTTTTTTCTGTGTCAGTTGCCGTCTGCTTTGCCGTAAACGCAATATAACTGACTATCAAAACGACAATTACAAGCAACTCCACCGCTAATATTCTTCTTATCTTTTTCATGCTTCTCCTTGTTTTTATGATAATTTAAACCAAACTTTAAATTATCATAATTTTTTGCTTTTCCTTACTTCGGCTTTTTAAAAAACCGTATCAGTTTTGCTACCGCTTTGAACGGCAGGCAAAGCAGCCACACGGTAAACCGTATCAGATACGGCAATATCGGCGCAAGTAGTATCAAAAGCAAGATCGCCGCAAGCATATATAATACCGTTTTTCCGCGATTGTTTAAACTCACGTCTACTTTCGTTTCGTTCACGGGGTCTTTCCCGCCCGACTGCTTGTTGTCGATAACGCCTAAATTATACGTAACGCCGTCCGTTTCAAACTTCAACCGCAAAATCGTTACGTCGCCCACGAGCGTTGAATACTCGTTTGCATAGTTCTGTCCGCTCGTCGCCGTATACTGCGTTTCCGCGAACCGCAACACCCATTTCTTTCCTTTAAGTTCCGCCAACGCCTCGTCCGTTAATTTGCTCGAAGTCTTTACGTCCAGCACCGCGCCGTGATAAATCGTCTCCCGGTTTTCCCCGGCGATAAATTCTTCCACGCTCTGTATCCTGTCCCACGTATACGTGCCTGCAAACAAGCCGCCTCCGTTATGCTCTACTTTATCCGTGTATTTTAAATACGCGTAATTCTCTTGCTTTTCGCCGAACCTCTCGCTTTCGCCCACAAACACGGCGAACGACCACGAATATTCCTGCGTGGTATAGTACACGTCCGCTTCCAGCAGTTTTTCTATC
>JAQYLE010000019.1 GCA_028720205.1 Clostridia bacterium | reverse complement strand
GGTACACAGGCTGCGCGCCGTTTTCTTCGGTAAATTTTTTAAAATCCACGTATTTCACACGCCGCCCCTTTTCTTCTTTCCGTTTTTAACAAAAGCGCTCGTCGCCGCGCGCCGTCCGTTACGGTTTATTTACGGTTTATTATAACATATTCGGAAAAAAAACGCAAGAGTACGCGCGGCATAACATACGGCAAATCGGCGGTTTTTTTTCTTTTTTATTTTGCTTTCCGCACCTCACGGACAAAACCCGCCCGATTGTCTTTTTCTTCTTTCGCCGCGCCAGACCGGCCGCGTCGCGCGCCGACCCGTTGCTTTTTTATGCGTTACGCTATAAAAAAAACGAAAGCGCAAACGCGGCGAACCCCGCGGCGAATACCCCGACGCGGAAAGCGTACCTGAAATTGAGTTTTTCGCTGAGCGAAAAAAGCGCGGCGTAATAGCCGAAAACGCCCGTAACGGAAAAGGGAATTTCCAACGCGAAACGTGAAAAATCGAACGCGTAAAACACCGTGCTTACCGCCGAAAACAACGCCGACGGAACGTACATCGCCGCCTGCGACAAAGGCGCGAAAATCAGGCTGAAAAACGCGACGGCCAGACAAAGCGGAAACGCCGCGGCAACCGGCGGCACAATCAGCATGTTTAAAAGAAGCGAAACGCCCGAAACGTAACCGAAACACACGGATAAAACCGGCGCGGTGGCAAGCGTGGCGGCAAGCGTAACCGAAACGTACGATAGGCATTTTTCCGCCGCAACGCGCGCTTTGCTTTGCCCGAGAGAAACGTCCCGACCGCCGCCGTGCCGCTCCGTCCGATTTTTCGGCAATAAATCTATGAAAAATCTGCGAAACGAAGGCGAAAGCATAAGAATGCCCGCCACGGCGGCAAACGAAAGCAAAAAGCCCGCGTCAAACAGAGATACGGGCGATAAAAGCAACACGATAATCGCGGCTTTACCCATACTCTGCAAAGAATCGCCTTTTACGCCCAGCAATTTATCGGCATAAAACACAAGGCACATCACCGTAGCGCGGATTACGCCGGCGGAAAAGCCGCAAATGCCGCCGTAAAACAAAATTACCGCCGCCGAAACCGCCCATTTCACGGCGGAAGGCAGCGCGGCAAGCCTGCCTTTTTTGAATATCGCCGTTACAAAGGCGAACAACGCGCCCACGTGCAAGCCGGAAACGGCAAAGATATGCGCCACGCCGCCGTAGCGGAAATTATCCAGAAGTTCGCCGTTGATTTCCGCCGTCTCGCCCGTCAATATCGCCATGCAGAGCGCGGAAGCGTCTTTATCCATGGCAAAATCCAGCGTCTGTTTCAGCCTGTGCCTTATATTTTCGAACAAATTTCTTTTTTCGCCCGTTACGCGTAAATTTTTGCAACTTGTCGCCTCGTATTTTATATCGCGCCGCCATTCGTACGCGCGAGTTTTTTCTTCGCCTTCCCGCGTTTCTTTCCATTGCGTGTTTGCGGTAATTTCCGCGTCGAACGCCACGCTGCTCCCCGCGTTTATCCCCTGCGGAACGTTCGTTTGATATACGTACATACAAAGTTTTCCGTCCGCCGCGCGGTAATCAAACGATACGTCGTTTAAAATAAGATACACGGAAGTATTATATTCACGCGCCTCTTCCACGCGTGCGGTAACGTAGTATTCGCCCGAAGCCGCCGCGCTCCGGTACCTTGCGGCATACAATGCGAAATCCCCCGCGCCGCAAACGAAAAACGCGCACAACAGCGCCGCGCGAAACAATCGGAAAATCTTTTTTTCGCCGCCTCTACTATTCAAAACGCCCGAACAAAACGCGCAAAGCAGAGTAAAACACAAAAACGCGGCGCCTATCCATGCCGCCTTCGTCTTACTTTCGTACGTAACCGCCGCGGCGGACGACACGCCGAAAGCAAGCGCCGCCGCACAGCACAAAGCGGGGCGGAAATTAAACAGCCGTCCCGTAGATGTTCTGCGCGGTAACGCGCGATGATCGTTTTTTTCTTCCGTAAGCGTTTCCCCCGCGCCTTTTTACTTTTTATACAAATTCAATATCGCGTCTTTCTGACGCGGCGACAGCGTTTTAAAAAATTCCAGCAATTCCCGATCTTTCTTAAACTGTTCCGGATCGTGATAGAAAAACTCCTCGGGCGTTTTTCCGCATACCTCTATCATATCCAGCAACGCCGAAAGCGACGGCTCGAAACTCCTTTCGCTTTCTAACAAATGGATATACCCCTCGTTTTTCCCTATTTCAAGGCTCAGCGCACGCGCCGAAAGATTTGCCTCAATCCGCATTTTACTGATTCTTAAAATAATCTCTTTAATCGTCATTTTAGTATTTTCCATAATTTTATTATAGAAGATTTACCAAAATTTAATACAAATGCTTTACATTATAATATTTTTTAAAACACGATAAAATATTATGCGATACAGCATATTTAAAAAAATATAAAATGCCGCACTCGATATGGTCGAATGCGGCACGGCAAATTGAGTTTATCCGTTTGTAAAAGCGCGGTTTATTTCCCCTCGGGCGGCGCGCTTCCGTTATCCGTTTGCTTTTCTTCTTTCGTTTCGCGTTTCGGCACGAATTTTTCGTACGCGCCGCTGCCGTAGCGCACGCACCGCGACACGCGCGAAAGAGTGGCGGAAGAGATATTCGTAGCGGCAATCACTTCCGAATAGGTTTTGCCTTCCTGTAACAGTTGCGCCGCTTTTACGCGTTGCGCCATCTGTTCCACTTCGGTATAGGTACACAAATCTTCTAACAGCGCCTCTACGTCCTCTTCGGTTTTGCACGCTAAAAACGTTTCGTACAATAACGCCGCCATTTCCCGTTCTTTTTTTCCGTCTTTCACCATTTTTAACTCCCTCCCGTTTTTCTGTGCGGCGTGCTCATTTGTTTTTTCCGCCTTCTACAAAGGCGCGGAAATTTTCGCTTTTCGGGTGAGCGAACGCTTCCGCCGCCGAGCCGCTCTCTTCCGCCCTGCCCTCGTGCAGAAATAAAATTTCGTCGGCGACGGAGCGGGCAAATTCCATTTCGTGCGTCACCACAATCATCGTGCGCCCCTCTTTTTTCAATTCGCAAATCAAGGCGGAAATTTCGCCCGTCAGGCGCGGATCGAGGGCGGAGGTAGGCTCGTCGAAACAGAGAATTTCGGGTTTTAAAGCCAGCGCGCGGGCGATTGCCACGCGCTGTTGCTGCCCGCCGGAAAGTTCGCACGGGTACGCGCCGTATTTTTCGGAAAGTCCCACCTTTTCAAGCAAAGTTCTCGCCGCCGCCGCATTTTCTTCTTTGATTTGCATTTTTCGCTTTTTCCGCTGAGAAAAAGGCAGTTTTTCTTTTTTCAGCGCGGAAAGCGCGTTTAAATCCGCCGCCAACGACACGTTGCGTTCCGCCGTATATTGCGGAAACAACTGAAAATTCTGAAACACCAGCGTAAACGTCAGTCCCGTTTGCGCCCGCGTTTTTTCTTTTGTTTTTTCTGCGGGAAAAACCGTTTCGCCGTCGACGCGCACCGTTCCCCCGTCGGCGGTTTCCAGATTGTTCAAACAGCGCAAAAGCGTGGTTTTTCCGTTGCCGGAAGAGCCGATAACGGCAAGCACTTTTCCCTTTTCCAGATCGAACGAAACGTTTTTTAAAACTTCCGTACCGTTGAAACTTTTGCGCAGATCGCGCACTTCCAAAAATGCCATAAATCATTCCTTACGATTTTATACTTTAAAATAGCCGAGTTTCTTTTCTACGTGCGAAAGCAGAACGGTTATCAATCCGCTGAAAACAAGATAGAACGCGCCCGCGTAAAACAGCGGCCAGATCAGCCCGTTTAAAAGTTGTTTCTGCGCCATAAACATCAGTTCGGTAACGGCGATTACGTTGGCAAGCGAGGTATCTTTTACCAGTGTGATGATTTCGTTGCTCATGGGCGGAATAATGCGCTTTACCACCTGCAAAAGCACCACTTTATAAAATATCTGACCTTTCGTCATGCCTAAAACCTGCCCCGCCTCCGTCTGACCTTTGGGCACGCTTTGTATGCCGCCGCGGTAAATTTCGGAAAAATACGCCGCGTAATTGATTACGAACGCCACCAACGCGGCGATAAAACGCGTGCTGAACGTAGAATCGAACCATGCCCAGCCCGTTTGCACCGTGGGCCACTGAAAGCCGAATACCAGCCCGGGCACGTAAAATATCACGAAGATCTGAAGCATCAGCGGCGTGCCGCGTAATACCCATACAAGCAACTTCATTACAACGCGCAAAGGGGCGAATTTCGACATCGTGCAAAACGATACCAAAAGCCCCAGAGGCAACGCCAGAAGCAGCGTTAAAATAAACAAAAACAAAGAAGACGAAAACCCTTCTAAAAGTTTTTGCGTTACGTTTATAAATTGAACCATGTTTTCCGCCTTGTTTCCGCCTTGACGGTTTATTTTTTTCGCGGCATATCCCGAAGCGTTGCGCTTCGGGATATGCCGTTTACGTTATGCTTTTCCCGTAACCGTCGCGCTTTTATTATTTCAGTTTTGCGTCGTTCAGCGCAACGCCTTCGTATTTGGCAAGCAACGCGGTCATCGTGCCGTCTGAATAGCATTTTTTAAGAAACGCGTTCGCTTTTTCGGTAAGGTCGCTGCCCTTTCTGAACCCAATGGCAAACTCTTCCTGATCGAACGATACTTTCGTCGTATCCACAATCACCAAATCGGCATAATCACCCTTGCCTACCACGCTGTACGCCATGGTATAATCGATAATCGCCACGTCGGAAGTGCCCGCTTTTACTTCGGTAAGCGCGTCCACCTGCGCGGTAACCGCCGCCACTTTGGCGCTGTTTTCGCCCAATCCCAACGTGGTTTCACACACTTTATTGCCTGCCGAACCGTTTTCTACGGCTATCTTGTTGGCGTTCTTCACTTTATCCACGGTGTCGAACGAAGAAACGTTGCCCGCCTTTACCACCACGCACTGCATGTTTGTGGCATACGAAACGGATAAATCAATCGACTGCGCAAGTTCTTCCGACGCCGTCATGCCGTTCCATATACAGTCGATTTCTTTCGCTTTCAGTTCCGTCACTTTGTTCGCCCACGTAATTAAAACGAATTTCACTTCTACGCCGAGTTCCTGCGCAAAGCCCTTGGCAAGGTCTGCGTCGAAGCCGATGAAATCCGTTTCGTCTTCGTTGTAATAATCCATCGGCTCATACACCGTAATACCTACGCGCAATACGTTCTTTTCCTTTACGTATTCCGAATCCGTCTGTTCTTTGCCGCACGCCGTGCACGCGCACACCGTAGCCGCCGCAAGTACGCCCGAAATTACTTTGATTGCCTTTTTCATAATATTTATCCTCTCTTTTAAAATTTTTTTACTTTAACGATTTATCACTTTAATTCGGTGAAGTGATTATGGTGATATTATAACGGATAAAAAAAGAAAAGTAAAGCGTTTTGAGGGGATAAATTAAAAAAAATTTAAAAATTTAAAAATTTTTTTCTCGGTTGTTACGATTTGTGTTATATTTGCCGTTTTTTCGGTTTAATATATTATAATTTCCATTATTGTATAGAAACGCCGCGCGCGTTTTTAAAAAATATGCGCGCACATATGCGTGCGCGCGAAACGAACGGAAAATATCGGAATCGCATTTACCGTATGCGGCTAAACAGCGTTGCGAGATACGAAGCCAACGCGATTTTCAAAAGATCGGGGACTATAAACGGAAGCACGCACGCGGAAAGCACCGCGCTTACCGTTTTTTCCGTGCCTTTCAAAGAATATAACTCTATAAACCATGCCGTGCCGAACACGTAGCATACCAGCGTGCCGAGCGTGGCGGCGATAAACGAAACGACAAACGTTCTGCGCGCGTTGCGCCGTTTTTGCTCTCTTCTGCTTTTTTCGTCCGCGTTGTTTTGCGCGTCGGTCAATTTTACCGCAGCGCGTTTTTTTCCGTCAAAAAATTCGCAGATTGCCGCCGTCAGCGCCGCCATGGGTAAAAAGCCCACGATATAGCCGCCCGTCGGCGAAACCAGACTCGCCGTAGCGCCGAATTTACTGAATACCGGCACGCCTACCAGCCCCAGAACGATATACGCCGCCACCGCGATAACGCCGTCGAAACGCAGAACTATTGTTGCCAGCACTACGGCAAGCGTCTGTAACGTAATGGGAACGCCTCCCGGCAAAGGGATACTGATCTGTGCGCATACCGCCGTAAGCGCGGTGAAAAGCGCGATTCTCGCAAGCCGTTTCGCGCCGCTTGCGTACGCCCGGTTTTTTATTTTTTCCTGCATAATGCTTTCTCCTTCCGTCTGTTTTAAAAATTGCGTTATAAGTATTTGGCAAGGTCGCAGGTTCTGTCCGTGCGTTCCCAGGAAAAACCGTTTCTGCCGAAGTGCCCGTACGCCGCCGTCTGCGCGTATACGGGCGCGCGGAGTCCCAGCGTTTTAATAATGGCGTAAGGGCGGAAATCGAATTCTTTCACAATGATTTTCGCAAGTTCGTCGTCGGGCAGTTTCCCCGTGCCGAACGTATCCACGAACACCGAAACGGGGTTTGCCACGCCGATGGCGTACGCCACCTGAATTTCCGCTTTTTCCGCCAGATTCGCCGCCACGAGGTTTTTGGCTACGTAGCGGCAGAAATACGTGGCGCTCCTGTCCACTTTGGTAGGATCTTTCCCCGAAAACGAACCGCCGCCGTGCGCGCACATGCCGCCGTAAGTATCCACGATGATTTTTCTGCCCGTCAGCCCCGAATCGCCCTCCGGACCGCCGATTTCGAATCTGCCCGTGGGATTGATGAAGTATTTTGTGTTTTCGTCGGTATATGCGGAAACAATCTCGTCCACAACGTATTTTTTTATATCGCTGCGCAGCGTTTCCTGCGATACGCTTTCGTCATGTTGCGCGGAAACTACCACCGCGTCTACGCGTACGGGCGTATTGCCGTTATATTCCACCGTCACCTGCGTTTTTCCGTCCGGACGCAGATAGGCAAGCGTACCGTCTTTACGCACTTTGGCAAGCCGCATGGCGAGTTTGTGCGCCAGCATTACGGGCAGCGGCATAAGTTCTTCCGTTTCGCGGCAGGCGTAGCCGAACATCATGCCCTGATCGCCCGCTCCCAAGGTTGCCGCTTCGTCCGTCTCTTCGCCCGATTTTTTCTCCGCCGAAGCGTTTACCCCCAGGGCGATATCCGCCGATTGCCCGTGCACGGATACCGTAATTTTACAAGTATCGTAAGCAAACGAACCGAACGTATATCCGATTTTTTTTATGATATTACGCGCGCAAGCCTCATAATCCACTTTCGCGCTTGTCGTTACTTCGCCCATGATAAGAAGTCCGTCGTAAGCGGCGCAACATTCGATCGCCGCGCGGGCTTTAGAATCCTGCTTTAAAATCTCGTCTAAAATGCCGTCCGCAATCTGGTCGCAGACTTTGTCGGGGTGCCCTTCCGTAACGCTTTCGCTGGTAAAAAACTTTTTCATGTAAAAAATCCTCTTTTTAACATAGTTAATATCGCGCGGCGCAGCAAAAATTTACGCCGCGCGCGCCGTGCGGAAGTCCTGTTTTTACTCCCTGACGGCTTTTCTTTACGGAATCGGTGAAGAATATGGGTACAATACGGCGTTTCTGCCTTTCGGCATGGCTCCTATTATTTTTCGCCCGCTTCCGCAAGGAATTTTATTATACACCAAAAGCGGCGATATGTCAATTAAAAGAATGCGCATATCCGCATACTTGTCCGCGTTTTTCGTTGCCTTTTTTCTTTTATTTTGCTATAATAGCGGTATATGGAACGTATCGGCGAACCAACGGATAAAAAATGTTTTGCCTGTCCCGTAAAATGCGGCGCGAACCGCGCTGAAAAGGCGGGATATTGCGGCGCGCAGGGTATGCGGATTGCCAAATATTATCTGCACCCGTTCGAAGAACCGTGCATTTCTTTTTCGAAAGGCAGCGGCACGGTTTTTTTTACGGGCTGCAATTTAAAATGCGCGTTCTGCCAGAACTACGAGGTATCGCGCGCGCAGCGCGGCATGCCCGTTTCTCCCGCGCGGCTCGCAGATATTTTTAAAGAACTGGAAGAGGCTGGCGCGGATAATATTTCGTTGGTCACTCCCTCGCATTTAATTTGCGAACTTGAAAAAACGTTTAAAATTTACCGCCCGAAAATTCCCGTGGTGTACAACTCCGGCGGATACGACAGCGTGGAAAGTTTAAAACGTATCGACGATTATATCGATATCTATCTGCCCGATCTGAAATTTTATTCGCCGTTTTTATCTAAACGCTATACGGGCAGAGAAGATTATTTTTCCGTGGCTTCCGCCGCCGTGCGGTTTATGGCGAAAAAACCTCTGCGCTTTGCCGAAGAGCGCGTTACCGCTGCGGCGGAAAACGGAGCGGAAAAGAAAAAAATGCTTTCGGGACTGATCGTACGGCATCTGGTGATGCCCCTCGGCGTAAGCGATTCCTTCTCCGTATTGAAATGGTTTAAAAACGAACTACCCGAAGACGCGTACCTTTCGCTGATGAGCCAATACACTCCTTTCGGCGAAATCGCCGCGTTTCCCGAACTTTCGCGACCCGTAACGGCGCGCGAATATAACGCCGTAGTCAACGAAGCGTTCGCCCTCGGCATCGAAAATCTGTTCGTGCAAAAACGCTCCTCTTCGGGCGAGCAATACATTCCAAAGTGGGATTATTAACCGGCAGGGATAGGCGCGCTATGCGGCGCACGCGGCGCATAGCATAAAAATTATTGAAAAAGCGCCGGTTAATCGACTTGCCGCCGTCGCATTTTAAAACAGTTCCGATTTCAGCACGGCGAGTTTTTTTGTCAGCGCAGCCGCGTGCTTCGGGCTCGCATAGGAAAGCCGCTCTTCCGTTTCGCGGATTTTGCGCAATTTTTTTACCAACCTCATAGTACCCACAGTGTGCGGCAAAACCGCAGGTAACATTCCCGAATGGAGCAAAAAAAATATGTTGATTACGGCAGAACATCTGAATTTCGACTATGCGGGCGAACCGCTGTTGCAGGACGTGTGTTTTTCTCTTTCCGAAGGGGAAAAAATCGGCGTGGTAGGCGGCAACGGCGAGGGAAAAACCACGTTGATCCGCCTGATATTGGGCGAACTCACGCCCGATTCTGGCACGGTCGTTAAAAAGAACGGCATACGCATAGGATATCTGGCGCAAAACGGCGGATACGATTCGCAAGCCACCGTTTACGAAGAAATGCGCGGCGTATTCGCCGAAGATATCCGCCTGCTGTCCGCCCTGAACGAAACGGAACGGGCAATCGCCGCGTGCGCCGGACGAGAATCCGGACAAGACGCCTTATTTGCGCAGTTATCCGCAAAATACGAAGCGCTGACAAAACGCGTTGCGGCGCGGGACAGTTACAATTACGAAGTGCGGTTGAAAACGGTGCTGAACGGCATGGGTTTCGCCGAACGCTACGAACAGAAAATTTCCACGATGTCCGGCGGAGAAAAAACCCGGCTGAAACTGTGCCGCCTTTTATTGGAAGATCCCGAACTGCTGATTTTAGACGAACCGACCAATCATCTCGATATCAAAACGGTATTTTTTCTGGAAGACTACCTGTCTTCGTTCAAAGGCGCTCTGTTCACCGTTTCTCACGACAGGTTTTTTCTCGACCGCACCGTACGCGCCGTTTACGAAATAGAAAACAGGGGGCTGAGCGTTTTTAAAGGCAATTACACGGCGTATAAAAAATTAAAGGCGGAAAAAACCGCGCGGCTGAAAAAAGAATACGAGGCGTATCTTGAAGAATGCAAAAAATTACAGGAGTACGTGGATAAAAACCGCGAACGCGCCACCACCGCAAAATCGGCGCAAAGCCGCGTAAAACAGTTGGAACGCTTAACTCCCGCAACAAAACCGTATTTGCCGCCGCCCCCGCCGCGCTTTTGCTTTACGTACGACGTTCCGTCTTACGAGAACGTTCTGGAAGGCGATTGTTTCACCGTGGAAGCGGGCGGAAAAACGCTGATTGAAAACGCCTGCTTTTCGTTGAAACGGGGTGAAAAATGCGCGATCGTGGGCGAAAACGGCGCGGGGAAATCAACTTTTTTAAAAGAAATCGTGCGCGGAAAAAACCGCAATCTGCGCTTGGGACGTTTTGTTAAAATCGGCTATTTCGATCAGGAAAACGCGGAACTTTCCGCCGATGAAACGGTACTGGGCGAACTGTGGGGACGGCATATCTCCGCCGATCAGACTTCCGTGCGCAAATCACTCGCACAGGCGGGACTTTCCGACCGGGACGTATATAAAAACGTTGCGGAACTTTCGGGCGGAGAACGGGCGAAACTCGCCCTGGCGGTGTTGCAGGGCGAGCACGGCAACTTTCTGATAATGGACGAACCTACCAACCATCTCGATCTGCCCGCGCGCGAGGCCCTGGAACGCGCGCTTCGCGATTTTTCGGGCACCCTGCTCATCGTTTCGCACGACAGATATTTTATCGAAGCGGTGGCAGACGAGATCGCAGAAATAAAAGACAAACGTTTAACCGTATTCCGGGGCGGCTACGAATCGTATCTTTCCGCCGGACGCGAGGCGGCGAAAGAAGCGGCAAAAGAAAAAGAAGAAGCCGAAAAGGCCGCTTACCTCGCTTCGCGCGAGCAGAAAAAGCGCGCTTCTCACCAGAGCCGCGAAGAACGCGCCGCCGAGGCGCTGCGCAGGCAGAAACTTGCCGAAATAGAAAAACGCGTGGCGGCGCTGGAAGAAGAGGAAAAAACGCTTACCGAAGAAATCTCTTCACCCGAACTTTCTAAGATCTATTCCGAACTGCAAAAACGTTGCCTTCGCATAGAACAGATACACGAAGAACTCGACGCGGCGTATGCCGAATACGAAAAATACGTCTGATGTTTCCGCACGGCTGTCCGGCGGTTTTTTGCCTGCCGGATTTTTCCCCGTCGCCCCGTTTGCTCCCGTTTATTTCCGCGCGCGCTTTTCCGCGCTTTTTTTTATGTTCTTCCGCCGTTTTTTCCGCCGCTTTTCCGCCGCTTTTTCTGCAAATCTTTCCGTTTTTCGTGCCGATACGGCAAAATTTTTACCGTGATAAAATATATAATATTCTTACGCGCAAAAATTCTTACGCGCAAAAAAACGCGATAAATGTGCGGCGCGTACCGGAACTCGCCGCGCTAAAGGAGAAAAAACGTGGCGAGAAAAATCGTGTTTACCTCGGGCAAAGGCGGCGTGGGAAAAACCGTTCTGACGTGCCTTGTCGCGGCGCGCCTTGCCGTCCGCGGCGAACGGACAATCGTATGCGACGCCGATTTTTCGCTGTGCAACGCGCATCTTTTTTCGGGGTTATCCGATTTAATCGTTTACGACGTTATCGACGCGATTGAAGGCAGATGCCGCGCCAAACAGGCGCTTGTTCAGCATCCGTTATATCCGAATTTTTATCTGCTCCCCTCCGTGCACTCCGCGCCGGAACGCTACGTTTCGCCGCAATCGCTCAAAGCCGTGCTCGATTCGCTTTCCCCCACGTTCGATTTTATCTTAATCGACTGCCCTACGGGCGCGGACGAAGGGTTTCATCGGGCAGTTTCCTGCGCGGATGAAGCGATCGTTGTCGCCACGCCCGATCTGACGTCGGTCACCGATGCGGACAGAGTGAACGGACTATTGAAAAATTACGCCTTACAAAGCGTATCGTTGCTGGCGAACCGCGTACGCGGCGATCTTTTAACGAAAGATAAAATTTTATCGCCGTGGGAAATTTCCAAACTGTTACAACTGCCGCTGCTCGGCGTTGTTCCGGAAAGCGATAAGGCCGTCAAAAGCGGTTTAAAAGATCCGTTAGGTTGTTTCGCTTTGCTTGCCGAAGCGATTCTGCAAGGAAAAGCAAGCGGTAAAATGCGCTATTACGACGTTACGGAGCCGTTTAAAGGCGCGCTCGGAGGTCTGAAAAAATATATGCGCGGTAAGTTGTGATTACCGTTTGCGCTGCGGCAATTCTATATACGTTACCGCAATATTATTCCCGTCCGCTTTTTTTCGGCTCGGACAGAAAATTTGAAAGGAAAAAAAAGATGAAAAAATTTGTTTATACCGAAAATTTCGAACGTGCGCACAAAGTGATAGAAAGCGAAAAATCCGAACTTTCCGACGGTTGTAAAAGTTTGATTCTGCAAGATTTCACAAACACCTTTTCGCGGTATTTCGAACTTTCCGATCCGCCTAAAATGCAATTGACTCCCGAAGGGAAAGGCTATATCGTAACCGTTACTTTTTCCGCTTCTCTGATTAAAAAATTCAACGTGCTTAAATAAAAAATTTCAACGTGCTTCAATAGAAAAGACGAAGCGAAAAAACTAAAAAATACGTAATAAAATTCGACTTTTTGTCATAAAAATAAGTTACAAATTCTGTATAGTCTAAAAGTCGAAATTGTAAAATCGTTTATTTTAAAATAATTCGTTTTTTTCTTTGTATTTAAAACAAAATTACCTGTAAAACACGCTGAAAATAACGTATTCTTTTACCCGTTTTTACTTGAATTCCCAGCTCCCTCCGACAAAAAATAACGCTCGTGAAATTTCTTGACATTTTTTGTATAATTGCGTATAATGAAAAGGATTTTTCAAAGTTCAGACGTTGAAAGTCATTTTATTTTTCAGGAGATGAAACGCTATGAACAACTCAAAATTCGTAATCGCAACCGATTCCACTTCGGAAATGCCGTTGGAATTCTATGAAAAACATGCCATCGAACGGGTTTGTCTCGGATTTGTAATGGACAACGTTAATTATGAAGGAGAGGACGGCTTACCTATCGATCTCGAAGAGTTTTACAACGGACTTTCCGCAGGGAAAAAACCCACTACGTATCAGGTAACCGCCGAACAGGCGAAAACCCACCTCGAACCTTATGTAAAAGCGGGAAAAGACGTTCTTGTCAGCGCGTTTTCCTCCGGACTTTCGGGTACGTACGGGAGTTTCTGCGTTGCGGCGAAAGAATTGATGGAAACTTATCCCAAACGTAAAATTCTGGTAATCGATTCGCTTTGCGCCTCTTTGGGGCACGGATTGTTTTTGCACTATCTTGTGGAAAAAGCGGAATCGGGCGCGTCGCTTGAAGAAACTTACCAATACGGCATGGATCTCAGATTGCATATTTGCCACAACTTTACGGTAAACGATTTATTCCAGTTGAAACGCGGCGGCAGAATATCCCCTACCATCGCCGTCATCGGTTCGGTTCTGAATATAAAACCCGTTATGCGAATGAACGACGAGGGGCGTCTTGTATCCGTAGGGCGCGGCGTAATGGGCAGAAAAAAATCCATTCATGCGATTTTTAACAATATGGTTGCGCAACAGGATCTGCAGGAAGGCGACCCCGTATACATCGTTCAGGCGGTGTGTAAAGACGACGCAGAGTATCTTAAAAATCTTGTAGAAGAGAAATTCCCGGGGCATGAAGTAATGATCGGCGAACTTTCCCCCGTTATCGGCTCGCACTCAGGCTTAGGGACGCTGGCGATTTTCTTCCGCGGTACGGCAAGATAAATAAACAACTCATCATTAACGGCAAATTGAACGGCAAATTTTCGTTTTTGCCGTTTTATTTTTACCGTCTGCCGGGTTTTGCATAAAGCGAAGTCGTTAATCTGAACGGAGTTTGATAATATAGCGGAATTACAACATAAAACGCCCAATTTCCAACCTCAACCGACGAGGCGCAGTGAAAAAGGTTTTAATCTCAACCGCACGGTTTTTGCTTGCCTTTTTTTATTATTGGTGCTATACTATATTTGTTATATTAAAAAAAGGCATCGGCAAAAACGGAGCGTTATCGAAGCGGTCATAACGAGGCGGTCTTGAAAACCGTTTGGGTGCAAGCCCACGGGGGTTCGAATCCCTCACGCTCCGCCACAAGCACCCAATTTGAACTTTAACGGTTCAAACGGGGTGCTTTCTTTATTTTTCGCGTCTTTTTCGGCTTTTGGGTAACTTAAATCGCGCAAAGATTGTAATTCTTCTTTTTCCAACTTTACTTTTGTCGGATATTCGGGCGAAGTGTTGTAAAAAATGTAGATATAATCGTCAAACAAAACCACACGATAGATAAACGAATTGAAAAACTCGTTCTTTTCTTCGTCCGATTTGTACTCTTTATTTGCAAAATAGTAAAGAAAAGCGCGGACGGTTTCGTATTTTAACGGCGGAATATTCCGTTGCTTTTCCAACTCGATTTTGTTTTCCAATTCTTCTTTCTGCGCTTCCAGTGAGAGCATACGCTCTTTCGTAGACTTCGTTACGATACCTGCGGCGATAGCAGACAAAAAGCCGTTCAGAGCCTGTTCCACATTGGCAAGTTCTTTTTCAAGCA
>JAQYLE010000018.1 GCA_028720205.1 Clostridia bacterium | reverse complement strand
ATGTTCGCGCCCATGATAATCGTAGCCGCTTGCTTTAACGTCATAATTCCCGTATTCACAAACCCGATCACCATTACGGTGGTGATGGCGGAACTCTGCACTACCGCCGTTGCCGCCGCGCCCAGCCCCACGCCCGCCAATTTTTTATCGGACTTTTTGTTTAACTGGCGTTTCAATCCGTTGCCCGCAAATTTTTCCATATTGTCGGAAAGCAGTTTGAAACCCAGCAGAAAAACGCCGCAACCTGCCAGAATGGTAATGATAGAATAAACGTACGTCATATAACCGTATTTCCTTCGTAAGGGAATTTAAAAAACGAAAAACCGGGATAAAAACGCATTTTCGCGTCCTTTTTTATTATAACACAGCCGAAGTATATCCATGAGCGGATAACAAAATTTGCAAAATTCTTTTTTTATATTTTCTTATTTTTCGTTTTTTGTGAATTCAGATAAAATTTCCGTCAATTTTTTGTAAAATTTTTGTAAAATCGCTTCTTTTTTACGGCGACGGATCGCCGCCGCATAAACCGCCGCATAAGCCGCCGCATAAACCGCCGCATAATTTTTTATTATTCTTTCGCGCTTTTCTTTACAACGGGCAAAAAGTGTGCTACAATAGAGGAAACGAAAATCGGGCGGCACCGCCCGTAAAAATCAAAACCGAAACGGAGAAAGCAATGTATTACGAAATAGAAAACGCCGCGATGAAAGTCGGCGCGGAAACGGCGGGCGCGCAATTGAAAACGGTATATTCCAAACGGACGGATACCGAATATCTCTGGCAGGGCGACGAGGAATTCTGGAAAGGTCGCGCGTATAACCTGTTTCCCATCGTGGGCAGAGCCTATAAAAACAAATACGACTTTCACGGAAAAACGTACGAAATCCGTCCGCACGGCGTGGCGCGCGACAACGAATTTATTCTGCTCGACCGCACCGCGACCAAACTGATTTTTTCCCTTTCGTACAACGAGGAAACGTTAAAAGCATATCCCTGCAAATTTATTTTTTACGTAATTTACGAACTCGTCGGCGAAACTCTGCGCGTCGTCTACCGCGTGGAAAACGCCGATACGCAGACAATCGCGTTCTGCCTCGGCGGTCATCCCGGCTTTAACGTGCCCTTCCACCCTACGGGCGAATTCGAAGACTATTTTCTGGAATTTCCCGAAAAAACTGCCGTGGAACAATGCCTGCTCGCCCCGTCGAAACTCGTTTCCGGCAAGCGCACGCCCGTTACTTTGCACGCAAACAACCGCATTCCCTTAACGCGCGATATGTTTGAAAACGACGCGGTGATTCTGGCAAACACCTGCCGCAGCGTATCGTTGAAACGCAGGCGTTCCCGGCGGTATATCACCTTGAACTATCCCGATTTCAGGTATCTCGGCGTCTGGCAGACGCCCTCCTCTTCCGCGCCGTTTATCTGCCTCGAACCGTGGACGTCTCTGCCTGCCGAGGAAGGGAAACGCTACGATTTAGAAACCAAAGAGGACGCTACCGTGTTGCCCGCGGGAAAATCGTTCGAAGCGCGCTGGACGCTGGAATTGCACGAATAAGCGCGCGGATTGTTATATTTCCGTTTGACTTTTTACTCTTTTTGCGTATAATAGAAATACTATGTTGCACGCCGTTAATCTGAAAGACGACAAAACCGTCTTTCCCTGTTTTAAAGAAATTTATCGCGAGGCGTTTCCCAAAGCGGAACGGGTTCCCCTCTTTTTATTGAAACGTGCGGCGAAAACGCCGCGCGCCGATTGTTTTGCGTTTTTCGACGACGAAGCGGAAAAATTATCGGCGAACGCGGGCGAAAAACGTGCCGCTGCCGATAAACGGGATAAGCGCCGCGCGGCGGGCATCGCCTATTTTTCCCACGGAAAAGATTTTACGTATTTATTCTTTCTTGCCGTGCGGAAAGATGCGCGCGGAAAAAACTACGGCTCGCAGATACTGCAAAAAACAAGGGAGTTGTATCCCGGTCGCCGCGTCTGTCTGAATATAGAAGAACTGAACGAAACCGTCGCCGACTACGCTATGCGCGTGCGGCGCAAACGTTTTTACGAAAAAAACGGATTTACTCCGTGCGGCTATAAAGTAATCGAAAACAAAGTGGTATTCGAAATGCTTTCTTTCGGCGGCGACGTTTCGTACGAAGAATACCGCGCCATGCTGGATTATTGTTTCGGTAAATGCTTTTCGCGCCTGTATTCGAAATTTTACGACTATTGCGAAAAAACGTCCGCGAGCGGGACCGCGACGGAATAAAACGCTTAAAAATACGCGGGCGCGCGTTGACCCGCAACTCAAAACCCCTCTCTTTTCCGTACCGAGGAAAAGAGAGGGGTTCTTTATTTTGCCGCAGCGGTAATTTTACACCAGTTTGCGCCCCATAAGAACGCCCATCACGGAAGCCATCATCAATCCGCGCGTCCAGCCGCTGGAATCGCCGAGGCAATGCAAGCCGCGGATATTGGTGTTGAAATCGGTATCCATTTTAATGCGGTTGGAATAAAATTTCAGTTCGGGCGAATAGAGCAGCGTTTCCGCCGAAGCGAACCCGGGCAGAACGTAATCGACGGACTGCATGAAATTGATGATATTTATCATGGTGCGATACGGCATCGCGGCGGTGATGTCTCCCGCCACCGCGTCTTTCAGCGTGGGGCGTACGTTGGAACGGGAAAGTTCCTTATCCCACGTACGTTTGCCGTCTAAAATGTCGCCGAAACGCTGCACGAGGATATGCCCCGCGCCCAGCATATTGGTGAGTTCGCCTATCTTCTGCGCGTACGCGATGGGCTGATTGAACGGATACGAGAAATTGTGCGAACACAAAATGGAAACGTTGGTGTTTTCCGTCTTTAAGTCTTTATACGAATGCCCGTTTACCACGGCGAGGTTGTTATCGTAATTTTCCTGCGAAACGAAACCGCCGGGGTTCTGGCAGAAGGTGCGCACTTTGTTTTTGAAAGGTTTGGGGTAACCGATGAGTTTGGATTCGTACAACACCTTATTCACCGTTTCCATCACTTCGTTTCTCACTTCCACGCGCACGCCGATATCCACGGTGGAAGGCACGTGCTCCACGCCGTAAATTTCGCAGATTTTTTCCAGCCATTCCGCGCCGCGCCTGCCCGTAGCCACCACGATATCGTCGGCAAAAATCTCCTGCGAATCGGAGCCGTCCCATTTGGCGATTTCCACGCCTTTGCATACGCCTTCGCCCATAATCAGCGTTTTACATTCATATTCGAACAGAATTTCCACGCCGTGTTCCAGAAGATACCGTTCGATGGAAAGATAAATATTCTGCGCTTTTTCGGTACCCATGTGCCGTATGGGACAATCCACGAGTTTCAGGCCCGCCTGAATGGTGCGCTTGCGTATTTCTTTCACCTCTTCCGAAACGTTCACGCCTTCCACGTGCTCGTCCGCGCCGAATTCCAGGTAGATTTTATCCGTATAATTTATCGTTTCCTGCGCCGTTTCTTCGCCGATTAACAAAGGAAGATCGCCGCCCACTTCCGCCGAAAGCGAAAGTTTTCCGTCGGAAAAAGCGCCCGCGCCCGAAAAACCCGTGGTAATATGGCAGAACGGTTTACAGTTCATGCATTTTCCCGTTACGTTTTTGGGACATCTGCGGTTTTCCACCGATCTGCCCTTTTCTACGATGAGAATGCTTTTTTTGCTGCCTTTACGCAGCATTTCCAATGCGGTGAATATCCCCGCGGGACCAGCGCCGATAATTACAACGTCTTTTTTCATAGCCGTATCTCCCTGAATTTTCGCGTTATTTAACGACGTGTTTTTATTCGCCCGAACAAAAAACGTCGTCGAAAATCAACAATCCGCATTATATCACGCTTTAAAAGGAATGTCAAGAATAATCGCGCGTTTTTACTTATTTCGCGTATCCTTCGCCGAAACGACGGGCGGTAAATCTTTTCGTCCACGATTTGGTATAGGCATGCAGTTCATCCAATCCCGTCGCCGTATTTCCGCGGCAATAGCGCACGTATTCGCAGAGCAAGCCCTCTATAAACACGTTGATTTCCGGTTCCAGAAACTCTTTGTCTTTTAAATACGGCGATTCGTTGCAAAGTTGTAAAAACTTGTTTTCCGCGATTGCCGTGAGTTTTTTCGCCGCAAACAAAAAATCGTTGGATTTACACAATAATTTGTAATTTTCGTTATTTTCGCGCACATAATCGAACAAGGTGTCTAAAAACTGCTCCACGTTTGTGGGCGATAATAGCCGCGCGTTATCGAAAAACAGATCGATCAGTTCGTTTTCGTAATCTTCCGCCACCGCGTAAATATCGTCGTAGTGCGAATAAAACGCTCCGCGGCTGATTTCCGCCCGCGCGCACAGTTCGCTTACCGAAATTTTAGCCACTTCCCGCTTTTCCGCAAGCATTTCCGCAAACGTCTTTTTAATCAGTTTTCTCGTTTTTCTGGAAGAATTATTTAAATTTCCCGCTTTCATACGCCTTTTTTTCAACACTTTTTAAAACACTGTTCAAATTTAAACAGCGCCGTTTTTAATGTGCTTTCCTTTTTCTCTTTTTTTTATTATAATGTATAGTATAAAAAATGTCAACAGTGTTTACAGAAATTCAACGATAATTTTTACAAACGCAGAAAGGAGGGAACTATGCACGTAATCGAAGTTCAGAACCTCACGAAAGATTACGGCTGCGGCAGAGGCGTTTTTAACGTGAATCTGCACGTAGACAAAGGCGAGGTATTCGGTTTTCTGGGCCCCAACGGCGCGGGAAAATCCACTACGATACGCCACCTGATGGGATTTTCGAAGCCGGATAGCGGTTCAACGAAAATTTTCGGAAAAGAAACGTTCAACAAATATTACGAAATTCTGGGGGACGTGGGGTATATTCCCGGCGAAATCGCCCTGCCCGCAGGGCTGACGGGAAAGGCGTTTATTGCGATGATGCAGGATCTGCAACATTGCCATAACCAAAAACAACTGCGCGGCATGCTCGATTTGTTCGAACTCGACGAAAAAACGCTGTCGGGCGAAACCAAGCGCATGAGTTTAGGCGTAAAACGCAAACTTGCCGTGGTAACGGCGTTTATGTCCGACCCGGACGTGCTGATTTTAGACGAGCCGACCAGCGGACTCGACCCCGTTATGCAGGAAAACTTTATAGGTTTTATCCGCGAGGAGAAAAAGCGCGGCAAAACGATTCTGCTTTCCAGCCACATTTTTTCGGAAATCGACGCCACGTGCGACAGAATCGCCATCATAAAAGACGGGCGCGTCGTTTCCGAATTTATCGCGGACGATTTAAAGCACGCCTCGCGCAAATTTTACAAGGTAACGTTCCGTTCGCCGCTTGGCAAAACGGTGTTTTTCGAACGCGCGAAAAACAAAGTGCCCTCGTTGACCGTTCTGAGCGAAAGCGACGCGGAGATCGAAATTTCCGCGGAAGATAAAGATTTAAACGAACTGATCGCCTTGCTTTCCGATATCAGCATCATATCGTTCGGCAACCGCAAAGAATCCCTCGAAGATTATTTTATGGCATTCTACAAAGAGGATAAAGATTTTAAAGGAGCGTTGAAATGAGCGTAATAAAGTTAGATAAATTAACGAAAGATTACGGCGGCGGACGCGGGATTTTCGATCTGGATCTTACCGTGGAACAAGGCGAAATGATGGGTTACGTAGGCACGAACGGCAGCGGAAAAACCACCACCATCCGCAATATTTTAGGCTTTTTAAAACCCACGCGCGGCGCCGCGTACGTAAACGGCTTGTCCTCGTGGGAACATTCCAGCGAAATCGCCGCCGAAATCGGATACGTGCCCGGAGAAATCGCCTTTCCCGATTTAAAAACGGGCGTGGAATTTTTAAAGTGTCAGGCGGAATTTCTCGGTTTGAAAAACATGAACTACGCCGACGAACTCATCGCCAGGCTGCAACTCGATCCGCGGGCGAATTTAAAGCGGATGAGCAAAGGCATGAAACAGAAAACCGCGCTCGTCGCCGCGCTGATGAACGACGCGCCCGTCATCATTCTCGACGAACCCACCACGGGGCTCGACCCCTTAATGCGCGCCACGTTTCTTGACATTATTAAAGAAGAACATAAAAAAGGCAAAACGATTTTTATGAGCAGCCACTCGTTCGAAGAACTGGAAAGCACGTGCGACCGCGTAGCGATGGTGAACGACGGGCATATCGTCGACGTATGCGACGTTGCCCGGATAAAAAACCGACCGGAAAAGGAATTTAAAATAGAATTCCATTCGCGGCGGGATTATCTGCGGTTTATCGGCGGCGCCTACGAAATCATACGGAACCAGGAACAGTACAATCAGGTCACCGTAAAAATTCCCGCCGCCGACGCCGCCGCGCTGTTGCGCTCTTTACGCGCGTACGACGTAAAATTCATTTCCGAACTGCCTTACACTTTGGAACGGCATTTCAAAAAAGTGCTCATTGAAAAAAAGGAGAAAGAAACCCATGAAAAACGAAATTAAAAAACACAACGACGGTTTATTCAGCAAAGCGCTTTTCAAACAATCGTGCAAGGCGAACGGCACGATGTGGGCGATCGTCACCGTAGCCGTCTGTTTTATGCTCGCCTGCGTTATGCTTATTTCCGGCAGCGGCGCAATCGGCGAAATTAAAAATTCCATGCAGGATTCCATCATCACCGAAGAAATCGATTCGCAGTTGCAAACGCGCTCCATCAACTACTACCGCTACGGCGAAGAGGGCATGCGGAAATTCGACGAAACATTCCTGAAAAACGTCGCGGAAAATCAAGCGGCGTTTGCCAACCCTTCCACGGCGGAATCTGCGTTTACGGCGGCATATGCGGCAGCCGCGCAAAGCGTGCAAGCGCACGCGCAGAAAAAAGCGCTTGAAATCAACGAAGCGTATACGGCGGAAAGCGCCGAATCCAAGGAGATCGTTGCGGCGATGACGTTCCCGATCAATCCGAACGGCATATTCAACGCGATGTATGCCAACGAAGCGGAGTCGGATAAACCCGAAGATTACGCCGCGCCTTTGTTAACGCACGCCGCGGCGGGAGATCTTACCGCGTATCTTACCGGCGACGAACGCGCCGCCTACCGATCGGATCGGGCGGAATACTGCGCGGCGGTATTTCTCGCGTTCAATATGACGCAGGAAGACAACGTTGAAAAAATCGTAAACGCGCTTTCCTCTTTCGGCGTAACGAAGGAAAAATACGATTCGTTCAACTATACGTACGCAACGATAAAACGCCTCGGTTATACCACGGCGATCGATTACCGCGGACAACTCGCCTACGAAAAAGAGCAACTCGATAAACGATTGACGGCGGGAGAAATCGCCGCGGACGAATACGAAGCGCTGTTTTTGCAGAAAATGCAGGAAGTAACGGGCGATATCACCGAAAGTCTGCTCGCTTCGTTGCCGCAAGAAGTCGCCGACGCGTTGAAAGAAATCGGCGAAATGGACTTATACACCCTGATCGTAGGCTCTATCTTCTATAAACTCGCAGGCTTATTGCTGCCCATTATCTTTACGATTATGGCGGCGAACAACCTGATCGCGGGGCAGGTGGACAGCGGTTCGATGGCGTACGTGCTTTCCACTTCCACAAAGCGGAAAACGGTGGCGTTTACGCAAGGCGTGTTTTTAACAGGCTCGCTGCTGTCGATGTTTATCCTCACCTCGATAACGGGTTGCGTGTGTCTGTGCTTCGTTGAAAACGTTTCGCTCACTTACGGCAAACTTCTTCTGTTAAACCTCGGCGCTTTTCTCGTATTGTTTGCCCTCTCGGGACTTTGCTTCTTCGCTTCGTGCTTCTTCGATCGCAGCAAACGCTCTATGGCGCTCGGCGGCGGACTGAGCATTTACGCGCTTGTGGCGGCGATGCTGGGGCTGTTCGGAAGCGACGTAATTCCTTCCGTAATCCGCCTCGAATCGTTAAACGGATTCAACTACACCACCATTATCACTCTGTTCGACGTAATATCGATTATGGACGGCACGTCCGCGTTCCTGTGGAAATTCGCGGTGCTGGCGGTACTCGGCGTGGGCGGATATATCGCGGGCGCGATACGTTTCAACAAAAAAGATCTGCCTTTGTAAATAAACGCGGCGCAAAACTAAACGCGGCGTAAAACTTTTCCGGTTGAACGGTACGCCGTTATACCGCCGCGGCGGTATAACGGCGGTAAATAAGGAGGCATCGATATGTTTGAATTTACAAAACTTTGTAAGGAATACGAAAAACTGTCCGTGGCGGCAAGAAGCGCCCTGCTCGCCGAAAAATCGTTTGATATCTTATCCCGTTTACGGCGGCTCTCCGCCGACGTCGCGATTGACCCGGTGAAAACGCTGGCTTGTTTCATTCTTTCCTCTATCGTATCCGACGGTAAAATCGACGAACAGGAATATATTTTAATGTATCCCGCGCTGATTAAAGCGTTCGGCTCCGACTTCGATTTTCCTTCGGTAAAAGCCGCCGTAGCGAAAAATCAGGCGCTGAAAAAGCAGGCGACGGACTATTCGAAAGCGCTTGCGTCTCTGCTGGCGCAAACGGACGAAAATTTTATAAACGACGTAATCGGGTTGTGCCTTTGCGTGGTTTCGATAGACGGAAAAATCTCCCTGCGGGAAAGAAATTACGTAAGAAAATTATATAAAGCCTGAATCGTGCCTTACATATATCTGCTGCATTTGCAACAAAAAAGGAGGCGTGTTCATGCAGATTTTGTTACAACTATCGTTGATTTACGTAATCGGCGCTACGGCGGGTTGGATAAGCGAATTTTTCGTCCGCCGCGCCGTTCATAAAAAATGGATCAATCCGGGGTTTCTCGTCGGCCCCAATCTTCCCTTATACGGCACGGGAACGGTTTTATTGTATCTGCTTTGCCGCGTGGATTATTCGTTTATTTCTTCGGCGGTTTTAAGAAACGTATTCGTCGTTTCCGTCATCACGTGCGCGATGACCGCGATAGAATACGTTACGGGGCTGATTTTCATCAAAGGCATGCACGTAAAACTGTGGGACTATTCCGATCGCTTCGGAAACGTTCAGGGAATCATCTGCCCGCTGTTCACGCTTGCCTGGGGCGCGGCGGGTACGGCGTATTATTTCCTGCTGCATAAACGCCTTGTCGTCGCCGCGGCATGGATCGCCTCTCACCCCGCTTTCGGCTACTTTCTGGGCGTGTATTCCGGCGTTATGCTCATCGACGTGTTTTACTCCTTCCGCATCGTGGACAAAATAAGAAAATGGGCGAAGGAGAAGAACGTCGTGGTGCGCTACGAAGAACTGAAAGAAAACATTAAAACGCGCGCCGCCGCGTTCAAACAAAAGCACAGTTTTATCCTTCCTTTCAAAAGCAACCGCGGCTTAAAAAGCGAACTGGATGAATACGCCGGCCGGGGAACGCGCAGACCGGGCAACGGCGTCGATACCGAAAATCCGCCGCAGAATAATATAGATTAACCCAAAAAACGTATGCTCTTACATAACCCGTAACGACCTTAAAAGCCGCGGAAGAAATTTTCACTTCTTCCGCGGCTTTTCCGCATTTTTTATCGTTTTCGCTTTTTTCCGCAGGCTCGTACGAACGTACGCGCGATGCAAAAACGCATACGTCGCCTGTTATACGATACCTTGCGCCATCATGGCGTCCGCCACCTTTTCAAAGCCCGCGATGTTCGCGCCCGCTACGTAATTTCCGTCAAGGCGATAGCGCTTTGCCGCCGCGTCGACGTTTTCGTATATACTCTCCATAATGCCTTTCAGCGTTTCGTCCACTTTTTCCGCCGACCAGAACAGCCGCCCGGAAGATTGCGCCATTTCCAGCGCGGAAGTCGCCACGCCGCCCGCGTTCGCCGCCTTGGCGGGCAGGAAAAGCACGCCCGCCTTCTGAAAGACTTCTATCGCCGCCAGCGTGGAAGGCATATTCGCCCCCTCGCCCACGCATTTCACGCCGTTTTTCACCAGAATTTTCGCCGATTCTTCGTCTATTTCATTCTGCGTGGCGCAGGGGAACGCCGCGTCGCAGGCAATCGTCCATACGCCTTTGCACCCCTCGTGATATTCGCTGCCCTTCACCTCGTCGGCGTACTCTTTGATTCTGCCGCGCCGCACTTCTTTAATCTGCTTCACGATATCGAGTCGAATGCCGTTTTTATCGTAAATATAGCCGTCGGAATCGGACATGCTCACCACTTTCGCGCCGAGGGACTGCGCTTTCTGACAGGCGTAAATCGCCACGTTGCCGCTGCCCGAAATCACCACGGTTTTACCTTTAAGCGATTCGCCGCGGTCTTTCAGCGCGCGCGCCGTGATATAAATCAAACCGTACCCCGTGGCTTCCGTGCGGATCAGCGAGCCGCCGTAAGAAAGTCCGCGTCCCGTAAGCACGCCTACGTGCGCGTCGCGGATACGCTTGTACTGACCGAACAGATATCCTATTTCTCTGCCGCCCACGCCTATATCGCCGGCGGGTACGTCGGTATCTTCGCCGATATGGCGATAAAGTTCCGTCATAAAACTCTGACAAAACCGCATAACCTCGTTATCGCTCTTGCCTTTGGGATCGAAATCGGAACCGCCCTTGCCTCCGCCGATGGGAAGTCCCGTCAGCGAATTTTTTAAAATTTGTTCCAACCCTAAAAATTTAATTACGGAAAGATTGACGGTGGGGTGAAAACGAAGCCCCCCTTTATACGGGCCGATCGCGCTGTTGAACTGCACGCGATAGCCTTTGTTCACGTGTACGACGCCCTTATCGTCCACCCAGGGTACGCGGAAAAGTACGGTGCGTTCCGGCTCGACAAAGCGTTCCAGCAGAGCGGCTTTTTCATATTCGGGGTGCGCTTCTATCACGGGCGTGAGAGAGGTTAAAATTTCCGTCGCCGCCTGGTGAAATTCGCTTTCGCCGGGATTTTTTTCGATTAATTGCTTTAAAGTTCTATCTACGTAATTCACAAATGCACCTCCTCGGAATTTTTCGTATATTATACCGTTTTTTTTTATATTTAGCAACAATTTAACGCGCTTTCGAAAAAAATCACGTTAAAATATTTGCTTTTTCCCGTAAAACGGAGTATAATGTTTCCGTATGACGGACGATAGGTAAAATTTGTTTTTTTATACGGCATACGTATTCCGCTTAACGTTTTTTTACGTCCTTACATACGTTCGTGTAGCTCAGCAGGATAGAGCGTCGGTTTCCTAAACCGCAGGTCGGGGGTTCGAATCCCTTCACGAACACCAGAACGCCGCTATTCGTTTGCGAATAGCGGCGTTTAATATATTCAGAAAAATTTTCAGAAAAACGATTAAGCCCGCATACGTTTATAATACGCGTGCAAGGAAATCTTTGGTGCGTTGTACTTTGGGCGCGCCGAAAATTTCTTCGGGCGTTCCCTCTTCCACGATTACGCCGCCGTCCATAAAAATCACGCGGTCGGATACGTCGCGGGCAAACCCCATTTCGTGCGTAACCACAATCATGGTCAGTCCCGACTTGGCAAGCGCGCGCATTACTTCCAGCACTTCGCCCACCATTTCCGGGTCCAGCGCGGAAGTAGGCTCGTCGAATAATATCGCTTCCGGATTCATCGAAAGCGTACGCGCAATCGCCACGCGCTGTTTTTGTCCGCCCGAAAGTTGCGAAGGCTTGGCGTTGATAAACGCGCCCATACCCACCTTGTTCAGGTATTCCTCGGCTATTTTTTTCGCCTCCGCCTTGCTCCGCTTTAATACCACCGTCTGCGGTTTTACGCAGTTTTGCAGCGCCGTCATGTTGTTGAACAGGTTGAACGATTGAAACACCATGCCCACTTTGGCGCGGTAATTCGTAAGTTTCACCGATTTATCCGTAACGTCTTTGCCGTGATATAAAATGCTGCCGCTCGTAAGATCTTCCAGCATATTGATGCAGCGGAGCATCGTGCTTTTGCCCGAACCGGAAGGCCCGATGACGGAAATTACGTCGCCGCGGTTTACGGTAAACGAAATATCTTTTAATACCACGTGATCGCCGAACGATTTGCCTATGTTCTTTATCTGAAACACGGCGGAATCCGCCGCGGCGGGCGTTACGTCCGCACCGCCGTTTTCCGCGGGTACGCTCTGCACGTTGGTCTCTTCGTTTTCCACGGTTTATTCCTCCTCTTTCACGTGAATTTCCGCTTCGAAATCGGACTGCGAGCCGAACACGGTATAATTCTTCTTGCCTTCCAGTTTCTTTTCCGCGAGGCGCAATAATTTAGAAATAGTAAACGTTAAAATAAAGTACGTCACGCACACCACAAAATACGTCTGGAACAGTTGAAGATTGAATTTTTTGATAATTCCGGCGTAATAATACAATTCCGCAACGCCGATCACGTTCAATACGGAGGTATCCTTTACATTGATGATGAACTCGTTGCTTACCGAAGGGAGAATATTACGGAGCACCTGAGGCAGCACCACGTGAAACATCGTCTGGAAATGCGTCATTCCTATCGCGCTCGCTCCCTCGAACTGCCCTTTATCTACCGAAATAATGCCGCCCCGCACGATTTCCGCCATATACGCCCCCGTATTGATCGAAACGATAATAATTCCCGAGGGAATCAACGGCAAAGTGTTTCCGCCGCTGGCAAAAGCATATCCCCAGTAAATCACCATCGCCTGTACCATCATCGGCGTGCCGCGGAAGATTTCGATATAAGCCGAAAGAATAAAATCCGCAACTTTTTTAATCGCGCGCACCGCACGGTTTTTCGGGCGGGGAATCGTGCGGAATACGCCGATAAGCAAGCCTATAAACAGCCCCATAATCGTGCCTGTCAACGCTAACAGCAACGTATTCCCCACGCCTTTGAGCAATAAATCTCCGTGTTCCGTAATGATTTTCCAGACGTCTTCAAAAAAACTCATTGAATAACCCGCACCTTATTTCTTATAAATTACCACAAGATTAGAAGAATAATAAATATCCGTAAAATCGATGACTGCGCGCCGTTCCGCCGTAGGCGACATACCCGCAATAATCAGATCGTACGTACCCGCTTCCACGCCGGTAATCAGACTATCCCATTCCGCCGCATAAATTTCCAGTTGTAAGCCCAGCGCGTTGGCGACGTATTTTGCAATCTGCACGTCGTAGCCGTTGGCATACAGATTTTCTGCACCCTCGCTGCTGATGGGAACGGCGCCGTTCGCGTCGGTGCGCTGCGTCCAGTTGAACGGAGCGTATGCGCATTCCATCGCCACCTTCAACGTACCCGTGGTGTTATCGGGCGCAGCATTGGAAACCGCAAACGATTCTATCGTTTCGTCGGCGTTGGCTCTCACGATCTGCTCCATCAGAGTCATTCTGTTCTGCGTGGATATCTGCGCAAGAACGGGATTGATTCTTTCCGTCCAGCCGCTGCCCTTTTTGCTGCCGATGGCTATCGCGGTATCTTCGTCGGAAGCGGTAAACCCGGTATCGTTGTTTACCAGATGAATATAATCGAGGTCTTTGTTTTTATAGCACACGGAAAGCGCGGTGGGTTCTTCCGCGATATATCCGTCTACCGCCCCGGAAGTAAGCGCAATATACATATCGTCGAACGAATCGTATAACTGCCCCTGAACGTTCTTGATCTGGCTTCTCGCCGTTTCGTGAAACGTTCCTGCCTGCGCCGTAATTTTCGCGCCTTCCAGATCGGCTAACGTTTTTGCTTTGCTTATATCGATTTTTTCCGACTGACTGCAAGCGGTAAACGCCGCCGCGCTTGTTGCCATAGCCGCCGCTAAAAGAGAAGTGAGAAACTTTTTCATTTGAGTGATCCTCCTAAAAAATTTTTTACACTGCGAAAAATAAAAAGTCACGATACTATCAAATATCGTGACTCTTCGCGTCTCTTTCAGCGATTGCCTTCATATTCAATAGCGCAACGCGGACGTCTGCCCCAAGGGCTTTTCCGCGACAGTTGCAAAGGTGTTTCCCTTGCACCCAGACAAGAAATCTTCGGGTAAAAACTTCTCTCTTCGGCGTCCTCTCCTTTTCCGCGTCGGCGTTTTTTACAACCCCGCACCGACGTTTATCATATCGGACGCGCCTCTATCTGACTTTTTAATTGGTAGCATTATAGCGCAAAATTTCTTGTCTGTCAACTGTTTTACGCCCGTTTTTTTTATTTTTTTTAATATTATTTCCGGCGTTACTCCAAAACGGTTGACGGCGCGTTTGTTTGCGCAATGATCGGCGCAATAAAAATACGGCGCGTCCGGCAGAAAAAAATCTGCAGAAACGCGCCGCCGCAAAAGGTGATTTTCCTCACCTGTATACGGGCATAATCGCAAGTTTTCCCTCGCGGTATCCGTATCCGTAAAATCCCTTGAAAGATCCGCCCGTCTGCATCGCCGCCGCGCGGGCTTTGGGGTAATCGCGCGAATCGAACTTTACGCAAAGTCCGCACCCGATTCCCGCTTCTTTCGGCGCGGGCGAAACGCTCGCCTTAACGCCGAACGACGAAAGCCGCTGCGCAAACAACAGCGCGTGCGAACGCGAACGGTATATCGCAAGCATCGTCATTTGTCATACCTTCCTTACGTACGGAATACTATATAATATGATTTTTTAAGAGGTTAGGTTCTTTTATGATATATTTCGACAACGCCGCCACGGGCGGAAGAAAACCCGCGTCCGTAATCTCCGCCGTAGCCGCCGCGCTGCGCGTGTGCGCCAATCCCGGAAGAAGCGGGCACGCCCTTTCCGTAACCTGCGCGAAAAACGTTCTGCAAACGCGTGAACTGCTTGCGCATATGTTCGATTCGCCATCGATCGAGCGCGTGATTTTTACAAAGAACTGTACGGAAGCGCTGAACGCTTTTATCTTCGGCGTGCTGGAAAAAGGCGACCATGCCGTCGCCACTCCCTTGGAGCACAACTCCGTTTTGCGCCCTTTGGAAAAGTTGAAAAAAAGCGGCGTGATTACTTACGATATCTGCGCTTTAAAAAACGGAAACGTCGACGAACAAAGCATAAAATCGCTGCTGAAACCGAATACGAAACTCGTTATCGTCACCTCCGCCTCCAACGTAACGGGTGCCGAGCCGCCGATTACCCGTATCCGCAAAATTCTGCCCGAACGCGTGTTGCTGCTCTGCGACGGAGCGCAAGGCGCGGGGCATATCCCCCTGTCGCTTACGAAACAGGGGCTGGACGGCTTATGTATCGCGGGACATAAAGGACTGTTCGCCATGCAGGGCAGCGGCGCGCTTCTCTTTTCGGAGCGCGTGCGGTTAAAACCGTTTATGCACGGCGGAACGGGCAGCGAAAGTTTTTCTTTGGATATGCCCGATTTTTATCCCGACGCCCTGGAAGCGGGAACGGTTTCTTACCCTGCGATTATCTCGCTTGCCGAGGGCGCGCGCTATTACCTCACGCACGAGCGGGAAATTTCCGCCGCCACGCTTTCGCTTTCTACGCGGTTCGCCGAAGGATTAGCGCGCCTGCCCGATTACGCGGCGTATTCTTCGCCCAACGCCTGCGGCGTGTTTTCGTTTGCGTTGAAAGGCGTGCAATCGGAAGAGGTTGCCGCGCTTTTATCCGAGCGTTATTCCATCGCCGTACGCGGCGGATTGCACTGCGCTCCGCTGGCCCACCGCGCTTTAGGTACGGCGGAAAACGGGCTTGTGCGCGCGAGTTTTTCTCACTTCAACAAGCCCCGGGAAGTCGATCGCTTTTTATCGGCGCTTGCCAAAATTGCAAAAATCGCCAAAACGGCGCATCGGTAAAGAAGCGAACGCACTATAAAAACGGCTTTAAACGCGCTTTATCTGTTCCACGATCTGCGCAAGTTTTTTGCGCTGAACGAAATTGAGCATGGGCGCGAACCGGCGGTAAAACGCGTCGATCTCTTCGTTTGTCAGCGTGCCCTCTTTTTTTCCGCGTTCGGCGGAAGAAACGATATCGGCAAGCACCGCCTGAGAATTTTTGCCGCGATACGCCGCGGCAATTTGCTTCGTAAGCGTTTCCGCGGTAATTTTAACCTTTTCTTCTTCGTTTTGTTCGTTGCTTTTAAGTTCTGCTTTCCGTTCTTTTTGAACCGCCTCCCCGCCCGATACGTAAGCGGGCGTTCGTTCGTTGCCGTGCGCCGCGGCGTAATCGCGAAAACTCTTCATAAAATAAATCCTCCTTACGGAAGGCGCGCCGCAATAAAATACGCGGCGTTTTACATAAAACAACGGCGACGATCGCCCCTGCGCCCGTTTATATCTTATGCCGTAACACGCCCGAAGCGTTCTTTGTCATATACTGTAATTATGGACGCATTAACTTTGCTTATCGTGTATCTGGTTACGCAAAACCCCGAATTTAAAGGCAACCTTGCTCCGCTTGCCGAAAAGTTGAAAGAATCGGAAGATATGCTGAAATTTCTGGGTTCTCTTTCTTCTTTTCCTTGCTCTGTGAACGGCAAACCCGATAAGCCGCCGTCCGCGGCGGGCGCGGCGGGCACGACTGCCGCTTGCGGCTCGTCGCCTATGGATCCGCCGCCTTCGGCAAACTCCGCAACGCATTGCGAAAATAACTGCAACGACCAAGCCGAACCCTGTAAAACAAACAAAAAAAATTCCCCTTGCCGCGAAGGAGAATCGCCTCTGCGCACCGTGGGCGGAGAATGGATAGATAAATACATAACGAAATATCTGCAAAAATAATCCGGGAGTTCGGTATCTAACCAAGAAGGCACGGTGCGTGACAAAGAAATACGACGTTTATAAACCGCGTTAAACGATGGAAAAACCGCCGTTCACAGGTATATCCGCCCCCGTAATATATTCGTTGCGCACCAGCGCCAGAACGGCTTGGGCAACGTCGGAAGTAAGCCCGAGCCGCCCCAGAGGAATTTCCTCCGTAAGCGCCGCCAGATCCGCGGCGGAATAGCGCGCGTTCATGGCGGTATCGATTACGCCGGGCGAAACGGAATTTACGCGTATGCCGGAATAACCGAGTTCTTTGGCGAGCGCTTTGGTAAAGGCGAGCAGCGCGCCTTTCGTGGCGGAATACGCGCTTTCGCAACTGCCGCCCACCTCGCCCCAGACGGAAGAGATATTCACGATAAGTCCGCTTTTTTGCGCAATCATTTTTTTCGCCGCTTCGCGCGCGCACAAAAACGCGCCGCGCACGTTTACGGCGTAAATTTCGTCGAACATGTCCGCCGAAGTATCCTGTATCTGCGCGGCGAAGGAAACGCCCGCGTTGTTCACCAGCACGTCCACGCGTTTTAATATCGAAAAGAACGCCGTAACTTCCGCCTCTTCGCGCACGTCCGCCCGCACGCACACGATTCCTTCTTTTTGCGCCTGCGCGGCGGATTCTTCGTCTTTGGAATAGAGCGCGTACACTCTGTACCCCTCTTGTTTCAGCGCCTCGGAAATCGCCCTGCCTATGCCGCGTACGCCGCCCGTCACCACGGCGGTTTTTTGCGGTTTTATCACCGCTTCCCGCGTTTGTTCATGTTCTTGTTCACGTTCTTGTTCCCGCGTTTGTTCTTCCTCATCCGTCTGCATGTTTCGCCTCTTTTTTCTTCGATTTTTCTCTATGAACGCCGCGATTCGTCAGGAAAAAAAGAGAAATCTGCCGTTTTTATAATCAACGGTGACTTGTCTGCCTTCCGCCACGCGACCGAGCAGAATCTCTTCGGACAAGCGGTCTTCTATTTTCCGCTGTACCACGCGTTTGAGTTCTCGCGCGCCGAGTTCCGGCTCGTATCCTTCTTCGGCGAGTTGCCGTTTCGCTTCCGCCGTTACGTTTAAAACTATGCCGCGCTGTTCCAGCAGACGCTTTGCCAGAGAATCCAGCAGTTTTTCGCAGATTTTTTCCACGTCGGATACGGAAAGGCGGTGGAATACGATAACGTCGTCCAGTCTGTTTAAAAATTCGGGACGGAAACGCTCTTTCAGCGCAACGGTGATGCGCTCTTTCATGGCGCGGTAATTCCGGGCCTCCGCGTCAATCTCTTCCTCCGCGCCGACTCTACCCGCCTGCCTGCCCGCATAATCGAGTCCGCTGCCGAACCCCAGCGTGCCCGCGCGAGGCGCGTTCGGCTGTTCCGCCGCGCCCACGTTGCTGGTTAAAATAATTACGGAATTTTTAAAACTCACGGTGCGCCCCTTGTTGTCCGTCAGCCTGCCGTCGTCCAGAAGTTGCAAAAGCAGATTGAACACGTCCGGGTGCGCCTTTTCTATCTCGTCGAACAGCACTACGCAATAGGGCTTGGTACGCACTTTTTCGGTGAGTTGCCCCGTTTGTAAATCGTCGTACCCCACGTACCCCGGCGCCGCGCCGATGAGTTTGGATACGGAAGATTTTTCCATATATTCGCTCATATCCAGGCGAATCATCTGCTCTTCGGAGCCGAACAGCGTTTCGGCAAGCGCTTTGCACAAATCGGTTTTCCCCACGCCCGTAGGCCCCACAAAGATAAACGAACCGATGGGGCGGGAAGGATCTTTCAACCCCGCCCGCGCGCGGCGAATCGCCCGCGCCACCGCGGAAACCGCCTCGTTCTGCCCTACGATGCGACGATGCAGTTCCTCTTCCAGCCGCATGAGTTTCTCGCCTTCCGCCTGCGTGATTTTGGTGAGCGGAATGCCCGTTTTTGCGCTGATAATCGCCGCAATCTGTTCCCTGCCCAGCACGTATCTGCCGTCCGCGCCTATCTTCATTTCGCTTGCGCGGCGTTCGTTTTCGATTTTTTCTTCTATTTCCCGCTTTTCTTTCAGCGCCTCGGTCGCCCGCGCGAAATTGCCGCGCGCTTCGTACAGTTTGCGTTCCTGTTCCTTTTCTTCCGCCTGTTTTCTCAGCGCAGCCGTCTCTTCCCCGCCGAAACGCACGATACGCGCGCGGGAAGCCGCCTCGTCGATTAAATCGATGGCTTTATCGGGAAGATATCTGTCGGTAACGTACCGCATAGAAAGCGTTACCGCGCTTTCTATCGCTTCGTCGGAAATGCGTATGCCGTGGTGCTTTTCGTAGCGGGAACGCAGACCTTTTAAAATTTCTATCGTCGCCTCTTTGCTCGGCTCTTCCACCATAATGGGAGTAAACCGCCGTTCCAGCGCGCCGTCTTTTTCGATGTATTTTCTGTATTCTTCCACGGTGGTAGCGCCCACGATCTGCATTTCGCCGCGCGCTAAAAGCGGCTTTAAAATATTCGCCGCGTCCATTGTATTTTCCGATGACGCGCCCGCGCCCACAAGCGTGTGTATCTCGTCGATAAACAGCAGAATATCGCCGTCCTCCGTCACCGCCTGCATTAAATCTTTCAACCGCTCTTCGAATTCTCCGCGGTACTTCGCCCCCGCCAGCATACCCGCAAGGTCCACGGAAAACACCTTTTTGTTGTATAACTGTTCGGGCACGTCGCCCGCCGCGATCAGTTGCGCCAGACCTTCGGCAATCGCGCTTTTCCCCACGCCGGGCTCGCCGATCAGCACGGGATTGTTCTTGGAACGGCGGCAGAGCACCTGTACCATTTTTTCTATCTCTTTTTCTCTGCCGATCACGGGGTCGAGTTTTCCTTTCTTCGCGCGTTGCGTCAGATCAACGCCGAAACGCATCAGTTTTTCGTCGGCGAACAAACTTTCTTTCTCGCCGCGTTTCTCCGCCGAAGCCGTTCCGTCCCCCGAAAAAGCGCCGCTTATCTCCGCGCCGCCCGTACCGACCGCTCCGCCCTCTTTGCGGTTCGCCGTTTTATACGGCTCTCTGCTTTTCAACCGCCCCGCGTTTTTCTCCTCTTCCTCCGCACGGAAAGAAACGGCGCGGCGCGCCGGCTGTTTCAGGTTGTTTTCCTCTTTTTCCGCGTCGTCGCCCGCAGGTTTGGAACGGAGTTCTTCCGTAACGCGGCGTTTGAGTTCGGCGACGTCCGCGCCTAAAAGGCGAAGAATTTTTACGGCGAAACAGTTTTCCTTTTCTAAAACGGCAAGCAGAAAATGCGCCGTTCCCGCTTTTTCGCCCGAACGCCCCGCAAGTTCCACGGCGCGTAAAAACATCTCTTTCGTACGCGGCGTAAGCCCCTGCGCGCGACTGTTTCTGTCCAGATAACGGATAAACGCTTCGGCATAGCGGTTAAACGTAACCGCCTCGGTAAGCACGCGGTACGCCATACATTCCGGCAGCGACAAAAAAGCGTAAATAAGGTGTTCGCTCCCCACGTAAGTCACGTTGTTTTCCGCCGAGGCGCTGTTGGCGATTTCCATCGCTTTTTCAAGATTTTTCGTTATCTTCGCTCTGTAATCCATATTTTTTATACTCCGCTTCCCTCCGCCGCGCGCGTCGGCCGATCGCCGCCTTACTTTTCGGGTGCGTCCGTCCTTCCTTATTTATGCTTATGCCGCGGTTTCAAAAAACGTTCAACCCGTCTTACGTTTTGTCTGTTCCGGTTTTAAAAAACGCCGCGCCCGACCGCCGTTTTACGCCGCAACGGAACCGCTTTATCTCGCCCGGATAACAAGTTCGGGCAGAATTTTACCCACGATTTCCGCACGCTTTACGTTGCACGCCTCTTCGCCGCCCGTCACGCGGTTGCCTTTGCGAAAGGAAAGAGGTCGCATGTTATACAAAAAATTCACGAACGCCACGGAGTCCTTCGTCTGAAAATAGTCGAGCGCAATCCCCAAGCGTACGTCGTTGATTTTTTCCAGATATTCTTCCCACGGCAACACGGCGCAATTCAAAAGCGTGCCGTAAGCGCGGAGACACCTGTCTTTGAGTCGCGCGCCGCCCTCCTTTTTCATGCGTTCGCGGTGACGTATCTCCAATTCCGTAAGCGAAAGCGCCACTTCCTCCATATGCGAAAGAACGTCCTCTTCGCACACGCCCAGCGTGCGCTCGTTGCTCACCTGATACGAATACCCCTCCGCGCTGGAACCCTCGCCGAAAAAGCCGCGCACCGTCAGCCCGTTTTTTTTCAGATTCGGCAAAATACCGCGCATCACGCCGCCTACGCACAGACCGGGCAGAAACATCATCACCGAAGCGCGCAACCCCGTACCGAGATTGCTGGGGCACGCCGTAAGATAACCGAGTTTTTCGCTGAACGCAAACGGCAACTCCGCGGATAACGCGTCGTCGATTCCGCTGAGCCGGTCGTACGCTTTGTATAAATCGTACCCTTTTACGATGTATTGCTCGCGCAGGTGGTCTTCCTCGTTTACCATTACGGAAATTTCGTCCTCTTTCGCGGCGTTTTCGTCGGAATATACAAACGCCGCGCCCGTTTTCTTGCCTGCCAGCGCCGGAGAAATCAGGTGCTTTTCCACCAGAAGTTCCGCCTCGTCGATCGAAATGTTTCCGATGTCGTATTCGCGGAAGGTATCCAGTTTTTTCAGCGCGCCGCGCACGAGAGAAACGATTTCCGCCGCGGACTCCCGCGTTAAAAGATGCGGAAAGAAATATCCCCGAAGATTACGCGCCAGCCGTATGCGCGTGGACGTTACCGTTTTTTGCAGATAATCAGGAGTTCCCATGTCACACGCGTCCTTTTTCTTTCGTCCGCGCGGTATCGGCCTTGCCCGAACGCTCCGCCGCGCCTCTCGCGTTTTGCGCGGTAAAATTCTGCGGTCTTTTCCCCGAATGCGGCTCGCCGCCCTGCAACAGAAAAACGTCGTCTTTCACAAAATCGAACAGATAGCGGTAGCAATCCGGACAGCCGAACAACCGCGTGCTTTCGTAATCCGCCACGGAAGTACCGCAAAACGGGCAGCGCGCTTTTTTTATCGCGGCGCTTTCTTCTTCGCCCGGGAAATTTTTTACGTTCTCTCTTACCGGCTGCGTCTGCCCGCGCCCGTCCGCGCCCGTTTCCGTCTGCCGCGCGGCGTTTTTAAAAAGACGGCGGTAGCAATCGGAACAGTAATACGCCCGCTCCGTCTTTCCGCCTACGGTTTTTTCGAAGACTTTCTCGGCCCGGTTTTTTTTGCAAACACAGCACAGCATAGTTGTTTCCCCCGCGATTTTCGCCGGGGAACCATACAAACGTTTTCGCCGCTTGACGGGGGCCGAATAATCGCTTTCTGCTTTTTTCAATTTTACGGCGCTCCTGCGGGCCCGGCTTATTTGCGCGCTCTATTCCCCGATAGAATTCTCTTTTTCTTTCGCGCCCGAAGCGGCGGCTTGCGCTTTCGCGCTTTCTTCGCCCTCTTCCGCCGACTTTTTTTTCTTGGGTTTTTGCTGTTTGCTCCGCACTCTGCGTAAGCAATACCAAAGCGTGTTCGCCGCCTGCAAAGGAATGCCCAGAAGAAAACACGGCCATAATTCTCCGCCGCCCGTGCCGTGAGATCTGAAAATGATAAATCCCGTTAAAAACACGCCGGCAAGAACGCCCCAGATGAGAACGGTGACGGCAATAAAATTAACGGTGCGCTGTTTAAACGCCGCGGATAATACGATGATGAGTATCGCGTTGGCGGGCACGGCGTAAACGAAGGCTATCCACCACGCGCCGGAAGAGGCGAAAATCTGAAACGCCACAAACGCGGCGGTTGCAATCAGCCAGATCAGCGCGCTGGAAAGCAACATAACGATAACGCGCGTGGCGGTGGCGGAACTGCGCGTTTTTGCGCTTTCGCCCACCAGATCGTTTACCGTTACGCCGAACAGTTCCGCAAGGCTCATCAGTACGTACACGTCGGGCGCGCCGTTCCCCGATTCCCATTTGGATACCGATTTATCGGAATAATTTATTTTTTGCGCCAACTCGGCTTGCGTAAGATTCGCTCCTTTACGGAACGTCGCGATATTTTTGCCGATTCTCTTATTTGCGGCCTCTTCGTTTTCCATATTGCTATCATATCATTTTTTGCGCTTTTCGTCAAGTGACTTTCGGCGTATTTTTGCCGAAACATAAACGTTTTTTGCACTTTTCTACCCCAAGTAGAGTTTTTTCGGCGTATTTCTTGTTTCAATAGAGTTTATCTCTCGCTCTGCCGCCGCGTACCGCCGCCGGCATTACAGCCGTCCGGCGTGCAAAAAACCGAAATAAAAAACCGAAATTCTTTTTACGAAAGCGTTGACTTTTTTATCGGAATGACTATAATAAATAATACCGTGAATATGCCGAAGCATATTGCGGAAATCATTATACGTACGGGAGAAAAATTATGGATTGGCAAAACATATGGAATACGATACAGAACTGGCTGACTTCGACGGGAATAAAAATTCTTGTCGCTTTGCTGCTTATCGTCGTTTCGTTCGCCATAATCAACAAAATCGCGAAACAGATAGAAAAGAAAGGCAAAAAATTAGAAGAATCGAAACACGTCGACAAAACCGTATACCGAACGCTGAGCAACGTTTTAAAAGTCGGCTTGAAAGTACTGGTTCTGCTTTCCGCCGTGGCGTACCTCGGCATAGATACGGGCGCGATCACCGCGTTGCTTGCTTCGCTGGGCGTCGGCGTAGGGCTTGCCGTAAACGGCACGCTTTCCAATCTGGCGGGCGGAATTTTATTGCTTTTCACGCGTCCGTTCAAAGACGGCGATTATATTTCCGCCAACGGTTACGAAGGCTTTGTGGAAGATATTTTTATCTGCAACACCAAAATACGCACCAACGATAATAAAGTAGTGTATCTGCCCAACGGAAAACTTTCCACGGGCGAAATCGTAAACTTTACCGAAAATCAGACGCGCCGCGTCGACCTTACGTATTCCATCGCGTATTCCGACGATTTTGAAAAAGCCGCGGAAATCGTAAAACAGGTAGCCGCCGCCAACCCCAAAATTTTAAAGGATCCGGCGCCCAAAGCGCATATTACCGCCCATTCCGCAAGCAGTATAGATTTATTCTGCCCCGTCTGGTGCAATAAAGAAGATTATTGGGACGTTTTGTTTTATATGAACGAACAGGTGAAAAAAGCCTTCGACGAAAACGGCATTACCATACCTTTCGGGCAGTTGGACGTGCACGTGAAAAACGACTGAAATTTATTTAGGATTAAAAAACTTCAAGTTAAAATATAAAGTTATACATATTAAAAGCCGCGTACGAAAATAGAAAACGACGATTTTGTAAAATCAGATTGAAAGCGCCAGCCCAAGCAATGCGGAAATAAGCGTGGGAATCCCCACCGCCGCGCCGTACGCCGCGTATTTTTTAAAAGAATAATCTACTTGAAAGACTTTTAATATCGATGTAAAGGTGATTCCGGCCAAAGCTCCTACGGGCGTGAGCACGGCGCCTACGTTAGAGCCGATAATCGCCGCGTAAACGCCCGGAAGATACGCGGTTCCGCCGCCCGCGCCGATTACCGAGCCGTATAAAACGCTCATCGGAATATTGTTTATTACGTTGGCAACGAGGAAAGACGACGCCCCTACCTTATATATAACGGCGTTCCCGGAAAGCAACGCCTTGCCGATAGTTTCCGTAGTTCCTACGTACTCGAGGCAGAGTACCAGCGTAAACATAGAAAGTAGAAACGGAATCAGTTCGTACGGCAGTCTTTTAACGGTAAATTTCAACGGCTCGAGCGTTTTTTTACGGCTCTTTCTTATAAAAAACGCCGCAACGAACAGCGTTGCCGCCGATATCGCCGCAATAAGGTACTCTTCTAAATTAAGATACGAACTAACCGCCAGCAAAACCGTGCATACCGCTAGGCACGTTATTCCTAAAATCAGCGAGGGTTTATCTTCTATTCTTTCCGCCGAAGTCGACGTTGCCGCCGTAGTTTTTTTTAGGCTTTTTCTAAACAGCAGAATCAATATGAAAAACGACGTAACTCCGGCAAAACAAGTAGGCAACGCCATCTTCGAAAGATACGAGGCGAAATCGATACCCGCGCAAGAAGAAAGATAAATATTCGTGGGGTTGCCGATTAAAAGAAGCATACTCCAGGTGTTAGCCGCCACGAATTCCGCTACGAGATAGGGCACGGGATTTACGCCGGCACGGTTAGAAAAAAGGCAGATAAACGGCGTAAACGTAAGCACCACGATATCGTTTGAAGTAAAAACGGTAAGCACGGATACCAAGGCGTACAGCGTGGTAAAAAGTACGAATTGGCTTTTTCCCGTTTTTTTAAGCACCGCCCCCGCAAGATAGCGGAAAAAACCCGTTTCGTCTAAAAACACCGAGATTGCGGTCATTCCGAAAAACAACGCCAAAATTTTTAAAGGATTTACGGACGACTGAGCGGTAAGCTTTTCGGCCAGATAATTTAAAGGCAGGCTGCCCGAAATCAACAATACCGCCGCGCCCGTTAAAGAGATAATCCAATACGTGCCGAATTTAATTTTTCCAACGAAAAAATACGGCTTTATCAACACGGATAAAAAAACCAACGCCCCCGTGGCGCAACAGACGATCAGCGGAAACACCTTTCCGATTCCTCCATAGTATTGAAAAAAGCGGTATTCTTTTTTGAATTCCGCTTTTTTTAGCGACGTTTTTATGCTTTAAACGTTCGCTTGGTTTACGAAAAATTTTTAATAGGCGCGGGCAAACACCACCATATGCTCCGCCTTCCCGCCGCACACGGCGCAGCGTTCGGCGCGCTCGCCTTCGGCGTATACGCGGGCGGTGGCGGCGGTCTGTTCTTTGATTTTATCCTCGCATTCGCGCTTGCCGCACCAACCGGCTTTTACGAAGTTACCGCCTTCCACGGCGGAAAGAATTCCCGCCATACCGTCTGCGTAGACGATGCGTTTATCGCGGCGGGCGCGGGCGGATTCCAGCATGTTTTTCTGCACGGCGGAAAGCAGATCCGTCACCACGGTTTCCGCGTTTTCCAGCGCGTATTCCGCCTTTTCGTGCGTATCGCGGCGCACGCACACCATTTTGCCCGATTCTATATCGCGCGGGCCGAGTTCCAGACGGACGGGAACGCCTTTCATCTCCCATTCGTTGAACTTCCAGCCGGGGGAATTATCCGAATCGTCTACTTTCACGCGAACGCCCGCTTTTTGCAGACGTTCGGCAAGCGCGCGGCAATTTTCCGAAACGCCCGCTTTATGCGCGGCGATCGGCACGATTACGCATTGCACGGGCGCCACAACGGGCGGCAACACCAGCCCGCGCTCGTCGCCGTGCGTCATGATGATGCCGCCGATCATACGCGTGGAAGTGCCCCACGAAGTGGTATACGCGGCTTTCTGCACGCCGTCCGCGTCCAGAAATTTAATGTTGAACGCGTTTGCAAAATTCTGACCGAGATAGTGCGAAGTGCCCGCCTGCAAACTTTTCCCGTCGTGCATCATGGCTTCCATGCCGTACGTAGCCACCGCGCCCGCGAATTTTTCCTTTTCCGTCTTTTTGCCCGTAATCACGGGAATGGCAAGGCAGTTTTCCGCAAATTCCTTATACACGGCAAGCATGCGCATCGTCATTTCCTCCGCCTCCTGCGCGGTGGCGTGAGCGGTGTGACCTTCCTGCCAGAGAAATTCGCTGGTGCGAAGGAACGGGCGCGTGGTTTTTTCCCAGCGCATTACGTTGCACCACTGATTGATTTTCAGCGGAAGATCGCGGTACGACTGCACCCATTTGGAATACATGCTGCCTATAATCGTTTCCGAGGTGGGGCGGATCACCAGCGGCTCGGCAAGCGTTTCGCCGCCGCCCACCGTTACCACCGCCACTTCGGGCGCGAACCCCTCTACGTGTTCCGCTTCTTTGGTGAAAAAACTCATGGGAATAAGCAACGGAAAATAAGCGTTTTCCACGCCCTCCGCCTTAAAGCGCTTATCCATTTCGCGCTGAATGTTCTCCCATATCGCGTACGCGTACGGGCGGATCACCATCGTACCCTTTACGGGGCCGTAATCCACCATTTTCGTCTTTAACACCACGTCGGTGTACCATTGCGGAAAGTCCTTTTCGATGTCGGCGATCTGCCCGACGAACTGCGTGTCTTTTGCCATAATGTAACGTCCTCTTTTTACGTTGTTTTTTTCTTGTTGCGTGATTTTTTCGTTTGTTTTTCGTTTGTTTTTCGTTTGTTTTGCGCCGTCGCGCCCTGTTGCGGCGCGTGCGTTCCGCACAGATTTTATTATAACGCATTTCCGCGCTTTTTTCAACCGTTTTTACGGCGATTTTACAGCGTTTTTACCCGTTTTATGCGCTTGCCCGGTTTGTTTCGCCGCAATCTTAAACAAAAGTTTACGGCAACGTTACCTTCAAAGCGGAAAGCGCAGCGGAAATCTCGCCGTCGGCGGAGTAGTTTTCCTCAACGGTTTTCGCGCCGTTTTCGTCCGTGATTCCAACGCCGTGAATGCACGTGCCGGAAAGCGGCCAGCAAATGGTTGCCGTTGTGAGTTTTATCGCCTCGCTCGTCCACAAATAGCGGGTGCGGGTGGTTTGCATGATTCCTTTGCCGTACGTTTTCGCTTTGCCCTGCCGATACGAAAGGCAGATATTTTCATAATCGATACAGCCGTAATCGAGCATACACCCCATCAGGCATTCCGAAGCGGAAGCCGTGCCCGAATCGGCAAGCACGTACACTTTGCTTCCGGCGGAAAAATAATCGTCGTAAAGGTTGCTCTTTGCGTTGAAAACGTATTCTTTGCCGTTCCTGTCCACCGCTTTCGCCACGGCGGGTTTCCCCTTGGTTGCGCCCTTGCAGAAATACGAGGCGATCGAGCGCAGAATATCCATATCTCCGCCCCCGTTGTCGCGCAGATCGAGCACCAGCCGTTTTTTACCGTCCGCTTTAAAGCGCGCCATCGCCCCGTCGAATTCCGCCGCCGCGTTGCCGTTGAACTGCGTTAAACGGATATACGCCGCGTCGTGCGGCAAAGAGGTAAGCGGAGCGCCTTTTTCCGTCTCTTCCGCGTCCTCGCCGAGGTATACGTACGACGAGGCGTCGGTGCGATAAAATACGTAGTTTTCGATGAAATCCGCCTTGTGCAGTTTTACGATACGCGCGTCGCTTTCGCCGTACGGGTAACAAAGTTCGCGCAGATAAAAGTCCTCGTTCGTTTTCCGCGAGGAAACGAAGGTATAAAACGCTTCGAAATTTTCGCTTTCCGTAATATCCGTTTCGCTTGCGCCGAAGCCCGTCACGCGGCTGCCTTCGCGTATTCCCGCCTCTTCCGCCGGCGAGCCGCCCGCCACGCACGCGATAAAAAGTCGCTCGTTTTCCCCTTCTCTTTGTATGGAAAAATAAAGCCCCGTGCCGCTGTATTCGCCCGCCGACTGATGTTGGGCGCGGATATAATCTTCCTCCGTCATGTACCAGGAATAATCGTCCAGCAGAGAATTGACGCCGAAAAACACGGCGGAATAAAATTCCTCGTCGGAAATTTCTTCGTAATAATCGCTTTGTATCCGTTCTTTCGCCCACAACAGAGAATTTATCTGTTTGGGCAACGTGGCTTTATACGTAAAAAATCCGCCGAAAAACGCGCCCGTAACCACTGCCGCGCAGCCCAGCGCGCACACCGCTCTTTTCGCTCCTTTTCGCTTGAAAAACGATTGCTTTTTCGTTGATTGTTTTTTCGTTGCGTCCGCACTTTCTTCGTCCGTTTCGTTAATTTCGCCGTTCTCGTTTTTTTCTTCTGCGCCGTTTTCGTTGTTTTCTTCTTCGTCGTTCACGATTTTCCCCCTTTCTTCCGTTTCTGTTTTCATCGCGATACCGCTTCTCCCGGCCGTTGTTCCGGTTATTGTTCCGGCTGTTGTTCCGCTATGATTATTTTTTCAGCAGTTTATATAAAACGGTAAGTATGCGGAAGGTTACGGCGTCGGGGAACAAGCGGATGTTCAGTCCCGTCGCCTTTTCGATTTTGTCCAGACGGTATAAAAGCGTGTTGCGATGCATATATAAATTTCTGGAAGTTTCGCTTACGTTCAGCGAACTGCTTAAAAATTTTTCCGCCGTCTGCAACATTTCCTCATCGTCGAACACTTCGCGTATTTCTTCTTCCGTAACGTCGTCCATAAATTCCGCCAGATGGGATTTAGGCACTTCTTCCAGCATTTTTACCAGCATGTATTCTTTATACGAATGCACGCCCTCGCCGCCGGAAAACACTTCGGCGTAACGCAGCGCCGTAACCGCGCGGGTGTACGAAACGGGCAAATCGTTAAATCCCGAAGTCACCGAACCCACGCCCACGCACGGCGCGGCGCCCAACTCTTCGGCGACGAAACGCGATAAAAATTTTGCGTAATCCACGGGCGAGGAATACTCCTGAGCCGAAGCCGCCGCTTTTACAAGGGCAAAATTCTTATCGTCGAACGCCGCCACGACGTCGGTTTTTTCGTCGCCGTATTGGCTTAAAATCGCCTGCGCGTCGGGATAGGATTTCGCAAATTTAATCGCCAGCACGAAACACGGCGTTTCTTCCACGCAGAATTTTACGGAATATTTATACGCGTCCGCGGCGGAACAATCGCCGAGAAGCATTTTTTTAAGATATTCTTCGCGCGTGAGAAAGGAATTCTTTCCCCCGAACGTAGAAATATACGCCGGAAGCATCGCCGCGTAATTTTTTTCCGTTTTCGAGGCGCCGTCCAACACCCCCGTATACGTCTTTTCTCCAAAAAGAAATCGGAAATACGTGTACTTTCCGTCCGATTTCGACCCGGCCGCGTACGCTTCGCTTTTTTCCGCCGCCGTCTCTTCGTGAAATCCCAGCCTCACGCCGAGCGTCTTTGATATTTCCGCAACGATTTTATCCGGTTCTTTCATCTTTTCTGCTCCTGAATCTTTCCCGCTTCTGAAACTTTCCTGCTCCCGAAACTTCACGCCAAAATAAAAATCCCGCCCGCTTTGTATCTCTTCCGTTCCGCTTTCAGTCTCTTTTCGCCGTTTTTCTTCCGTCCGCTCTTCCGCTTTCGCCCGTTTCGCGCATTTTTCTTCGGTTTTCGTCCGTTTTTTTATTTAAAAACCGTTTTTTTCCAAGCCGTCGGGGGTATATAATACAAAGGAGAGCCAAGAGGAAATCAAAGCAAAGCGCCGCGGCGTTTTTCATCGGCGAAGCGACAAACGCGAAGAACAGTCGCACACGATATAAAACCGCTATAAAACCGCGCGCGGGAAAAGCGGCGTATCCCGCGCTCTTGCCGTCGCGCGGAAAACAATGCGCGGGATAAGCGTTTATCTTTGACATTATACCGCTTTTTTAAAAAAATTTCAAGGATTTTCAACGGCGAATTCGCCGTCGGCGCGTAATTTATTTTTTTTCGTATGAAATCTTTGATTTTTCTTTGCGAAAAAAGCAAAAACAAGGCAAAAAAATCGCGTTTTTTCCTCTGTTTGCATTGACAAACCGCAACGAACGTGTTATAATGTATAAGAAGACGAATAAGGGTGGGCGGAAAGCGGTTTTTACCGCTCGGAAAAAGTATAATCGGTATTTTTTCTCCCTTACGGATTTTTAACGACGTTATTAAAGAAATTTTTTAGGAGATTTTTTTATTATGAGTAAAAATTACCCCGAAAAAGAAGTTGACGTAGACGCTTTAACGCAGGAAGAGTTGGAAGCGATCGCAAACGACGAAGCGGAAACGCCCGCCCCCAAAAAGCGTGTGTTCAGCCGTATTCTTACGGTGCTTCTCGCTCTTGCGCCTATCGCGCTGATGTGCTTTTTACCCGTTTCGCTGTTTCTTTATAGCGGAAAGTACGTTTTCAACAACGAAGTAACGCTTCTTAAAGTGTTTATGAACGTTTTTAAACAGAACGGCGTAGCAGAAGTGTATGCCGCGGCAGGGCTTTCCGCGCCCGCAAACGTGGGTTCGTATGCGTTTCACGGTATTCCCCTGCTGAACGCCGCGGGCAATTACGGAAAGGCGTTCAGTTGGTTTATATACGCGTTTCCCGCGGTATTTTTGCTGAATATCGTTTTTATGATCGTAGGCGTTTGTTCGGGCAAACACGCTCCCGCAATGGTACGCGCCATCTCCTTTACGGATATGCTGTTGTTCGGCGGTTATGCGATTTTAACGCTGTTCCTTTCTTCGGTATTTGGCGGCGGTAAACTCGTATACGACGTCGTCGTTCTTTCCTGCGCCGGGGCGGGCGTGCTGTTCTTCGCGGCTTATACCGTCGGCAAACGCAAAGGTAAAATTACTCTGCCGCTTGTGTTGCTGATTCTTACGCTCGCGTTCGTAGGCTCGTACGTTTTCGCTATTTTCAAATACGATTTAAGAGCGCAACTTCTCGCCTGGTACAACGTTGACGACGTTATCGCCGGTGCTTTCACCTGGGGCAAAGCGCTGATGTACGTCGTACGCGGCGTTACGGTTCTGTACGCGCTTGCAATTCTGATTTCGGTAATTCGTCTTTCTTCCAAAAAGGGTTACGGATTCGATATTTTCCGCTATTGCCTGCACTTGGTTCTGGCTTTGATAATCTTATATCCCTGTTTCTTCGATATGCCTTTTACCAAATCTTTCAATGAAAAAGAGGCGTTCGCCGATCTGAAATGGTTTGCCGTCGCCGCGGCGGGCGTCGCGTTGATTCAGACGGTGATCTGCATCATCGCCAAAAAGGTGATTAAAGCAAAAGAGGCCGCTTATCTCGACGAAGAGGACGACGAGGAAACCGAAGAAGCGGAAGAAACGCAGGCGGAGGAAGCAGACGACGGCAAAGCCGCCGAATCAACGACGGAAGCCGTTGCGGAAGAAAAAGTCGCGCCGGAAGAAGCCGTTCCCGCTCAGACGCCTGCGGCGGCATGGATAACCTCGGCTCAGGTAAACGAAGCCGCCCCCGCTCCCGCGGAAATCGAAGAAGAAGAGCAACTTGTTATACCTAACTTCTCCTCGTTCCGCGACGACGGCGAAGAATTGGAAGAAACGCCCGCGCCTACGATTATACCAGTTGCGTCTGCCGCAAATACAAACGATACGGCAAGAACAACCGCAACGCCTTATGCTAACGCCGCGGCAACGCCCGCCCCGTCGGCAACCGCTTCGTACGATTATTACAATACCAGGAGTTTCGATCCGTTTATCGCTTCGTTGAACGAGAAAGAGAGAGAGCAATTCACCGACCTGTTTATTCTGAAATATCAGGGCGTTATGAAGAACCTTCCCGACTATGTGGTTGGCGGCGATAACGACGAATTCTTCCGTAAAGTATTTATTTATCTCGGTCAGTACAGAGAAAGAATTCCCGATAATTTACTGGCGAAGATGTACAAATTCTGCATAAAAAGATGAATTCTCTTTCGTTGATCGTATAATAAAATCAAAATGTTGCGAATGAGTTCCGTACCATACGGAACTCATTCCTTTTTTGTATTATGTTTCCCTTTTTGTATAATGCTCCCCGCGTATTTTACGCGGGGAGCATTTATTGTTTTACTCATATTCCCGATCGGCGCAGTTGTCCGTTCTTCCGCGACAGCCTTACCGCGGCATTCGCAATGAAAAAACCTCTGCTTTATATAACTTTATATAATAAGGAAAGGATAGTAAAGCCTGATAAGAACGGATTGATTTTTCGTCTGATTTTTACCGCCCGACTTAAAAGCAAATAACAAACGTTTTATCAAACGCGCGCTTTATAAAACGCGGCTTAAAAATTCGCGCACGGTACGGCTTTCTTTCAGCGCGTCCGCTCTGCCGTCCTCAAACACGCGCTCCGCGCCCGCCGCAAACAACCCCGCCAGCAGGCGGCATTCTTCTTCGTTGAGAAATTTATCTTCGTTGTCCACGTGCGATTCGGTAAAATCGGGAAACGTCTCTTTCCCGTGGCGAAAATTTCCCGCAAGTTTCCAGGTAGCGGAAGAAACGGAGAGCAGTTCCCGCGCCAGCGCCGCGTCGAACGGCGAGCCCGTGTCCACCGAAAGCACGCCGAACACCGTAAGCGACGCCCCCACCTTTAACTTACGCGCCGCGCCGAGAAATTTTTTCATAAAATGCACCGTTTTGCTCTCTAATCCGCCGTCGAGCGTCCGCCCGCCCAGAGAGCGTTCCGTTTCGTTAAACGCGCGCGCCAACGAATTGAGATTATCCACCAGAAGTACCGCGCTCGTACCTTCGCATACGTATTCTTTCGCGCGTTCCAACGCTTTTTCCGCCTGAGAAAGATGTTCTTCCGCGTCGTCGCAATAGCCCGAAGCGTAAATTTCCGCGGTAGGCAGCCGCCTTTGCCATTCGCCGATGGATTCGGGCGCGCGTTCGCACAGATTGATTACGGTTTTCATTTCAGGTTCGTTGCGTATCAGAGAAGCCGCTACCGCGCGGAGCAACGTGCTTTTTCCCGATTTTGGCACGCCGGAAACCAGCACGCGTTGCCCTTTGCCGACGGGATACAGCGCGCAGAAATATTTTAACACCGCGCCGTCCGCCACGTCGAACGGCAATAATTTTTCGCACGGATACTCCGCTTCCGCACGGTCGAACCCCGCCAGAATTTCCCCGGGCGTTACCGCGTTTACGGAAAGAACGTTTGTTACGGCAAGAAACCCCAGTCGTTCGTCGGCATGAAAAGTGATTTTATCGCCCGTTCTTGCCCCGCACTCGTTGATCTTTTGCGTGGATACCGCCGCTTTATCGCCCAGCCGTTCTTTCGGCTCTACGATATTTATGCAATACGCGCCGCCGCGCATGGTGAGTTCGCCGCCGTAAACCGAGCGCGAAAAATAAGGCTCTCTTACTTCTCCCGAAGTGCGTACCTGCACCATACCCGGGGCGAGCGGCTGTTCGGGCAGAATATTTCCCGACTCTTCCGGTTCGTCCGCCGCGTATTCCGTTTCGATCGCCGCCCGCTTGAAATTGAGTTCTTCCAACCTTGTCAGAAGCGCAGGATCCACAAAATCTTCTTTTACGGGCGCGCCTCTTTTACTCTTTTCCGCCGGAGCGCTGTCGCCTGCGGCTATATCTAATATTCTGCGGACCAGATCGCTTTTTTTCTGCGCCGTCGATTGCGCCACACCCACGTATCTGCCCAACGAACGCAACGAACTGATGCCCACCGAATTTAAAAACTTCGCATATTCGTCCTTCCACGATTGTAAGGCTTCTTCCCTCGTCACTTTTCTCTCTCCTTTATCTTATGCCGAAATTTGTTTTTTACCCCTCTTTTCGCCCTTGTTCAACTAGCGAAAACGTCCGTTTTTTCCGTCAGCCGCGCGATGAGTTTAACGCGCATTTTTTCCGATCCGTAATCGAAATGCAGAGTATAATTTATTTCCGCGCTTATCTGATCCGTTTTGATTTTCAGCGCGATTTCGTGCGTTTCAATCGCGGCTCCGCCGTCTAATCCGGGTAAACCGAACTCGCCGCGCGTAAATTTTTCTTTATCGAAACAAAGTCGCGCCCGCATCTCTCCCTCGCCCGTCCACTCCGCGCGCTTCCCGTCCGTAAAGAATACGCCGCTTCCGTCTTCGCCCTCGTACGCAACGATTACGCCGCCGTCAGCCATTTTCAACGCGCCGCGCCGCACGATCAGCGCCTTCTTGCCGCCCGCTTCCGTCAACAGCGAAATCGCGCACTTTACGCCGCCTTCCCCGCCGTTCACGGTTTTTCCGTTTCCGCATTCGCGTTCCGCCGTCTTCTTTTTCTTGTCCTCGCCGTTCATAACGCTTTAAAACGAAAAAATTTCCGTGGAGGAAAGCGCCTCGGTAACCAGTCCTTCGACGTCCAGTTTTTTTTCTTCCTCTTCAATAAACGAAAGTTTGGGGCGAATGGCGGGAAAATCGGGAAGAAACACGGTGCAGCAATCTTCAAACGGCAGAATGGAAGTTTCGTACGCGCCCATTTTTACCGATCGATCGATAATCTCGTTTTTATCGAACCCGATTAAGGGGCGCAGTACGGGAAGCGTTACCACGGCGTTGGAAGAGGTGATGCCCTCTATCGTCTGACTGGCCACCTGACCTAAACTTTCCCCCGTTATCAGGCACTGCGCGCCGATAGTTTTCGCGCGGCGTTCGGCAATGCGGTACATAAATCGTCGAAGCAGCGTAATCATCAGTTCGGGCGCGCATTTTTCGTGAATCGCCTCCTGAATATGCGTCACGGATACTACGCTGAGTTTTGTGCCCTGCGTATAAGCCGAAAGAATCTTCGCCAGATCTTTCACTTTTTCCTTCGCCTGCTCGTTGGTATACGGATAAGAATGAAAATGCAGACAATCCACCTTCATACCGCGTTTTGCCATCATATGCCCCGCCACGGGGCTGTCGATACCGCCCGATAAAAGCAGCAGACCTTTTCCGCCCGTGCCCACGGGCATGCCGCCTGCGCCTTCCGCTTCTTCGCCGCATACGAGCGCCTCGCCGTTTTCGCGGATATCTACGCGTACAACGCATTCCGGCGTATGCACGTCCACGGTGAGATCCGGATTGGCGCTTAGCAATCTGCCGCCGATTTCCCGCGCGATTTCGATAGAAGTCAGCGGATATTTTTTATCGCCGCGGTGCGCTTCCACTTTAAACGTGCCCGAAGCGGCGCAAACGCGTTTCGCCGCTTCAAAGATATCGTCCGCCTTCGACGACGTTTCGTAGCCGACCGCCAACGTGTGCGCGCCGAACACCTTTTTTAACGCGCGCATGATCTTTTCCGTTTCTTCCTCTTTGAAATCCGCCACGATATATCTTCCGACGGGACGCCGCAACGTATGCGCATACCCTTTCAGCGCGCGCTCGATATTAGTAAAAAACGCCCGCTCGAAATATCCTTTGTTTTTTCCTTTTAAAAACAGTTCGGAATAACGAATGATAATAACTTTCTGCATATTCTTTCACAAACCTTTTTACGCGTTATCGCCGTTTTTTTCTCTTTCTAAACTATTCCTTTCCCGCGCCGCGATTACTTCGTGCGGCAGAGCAATTCCCGCGCGCAGTCGTTTAAAATCAACGCGCTCTCCTCCGCTTCCGCTTCGGTAGTCAGCGGCGAAAAACTCAGCCGCAAAACGCCGTCGGCAACGCTTTCGTTATAACCGCACGCCAGAATCACGCGGCTGTATCTTGCTTTTGCGTTGGAAGAACACGCCGAACCGGTGCCGATAAGCAACCCTCTGTCGTCCGCCATATGCAATAAAATTTCGCCGCGGCAACCTTGCGCCGAAACGGAAAGAATGTACGGCGAAGCGTCCGGTGGCGAAAGACGAATAAAAATCCGCTTATCCAGCAGAGAAAAAAGCCGTTCGCGCAATGCCGCCACGCGCGCCGCGTCCGCCTGCAAAAATGAAAATTTTCGTTCGGCGGCGTATTCGAACGCCTTGATTCCGAAAACGTTTTCCGTGCCGCTGCGCCTGCCGCTTTCCTGTCCGCCGCCAAAGATATACGGCCGGAAAGCAAGCGATTTTTTGCGTATCAGCGCGCCCGTGCCCTTGATTCCGCCGATTTTATGCGCGCTTACCGAATATAAGTCGATATCGTCCGTAAGGCGGAACGGAATTTTACCGTACGCCTGCACGCCGTCGCTATGAAAAACAACGCGCGGATTCTTCGCCTTTACGCGCTTTGCTATCGCCGCGATATCGTTCACGGCGCCCGTTTCGTTGTTCACGTGCATTACGGAAACGAACGACGTTTTATCGTCGATCATCGCAAGCAGTTTATCTTCGTCCACGCCGCCGCTTTTTTTCAGAGGCGCGTATCTCGGCTCGGCAACGCCGCGGTTTTTCAGTTCGGAAAACGCCGACAACACCGCGGCGTGTTCGCCCGCGCTCGTCACCGCGTTTCCGCGACGCGCGTACCCGAATACCGCCGTATTGTCCGCTTCCGTACCGCAGGAGGTGAACGTAAGATCGTACGAGAAAGCGTCGCCTATATACGATACGAGTTTTTCGCGCGACTGCTTCAACGCGCATTGCAGAGCAAACCCCTCCTTGTACAAAGCCGACGGATTAAAATAATTGTCGTTTAAAAATTCTCCCGCCCGTTCCAGCGCCTGCAAGTCAGGTTTCGTTGTGGCGGCGTTATCCAGATAAATCATTTGTTCTTCTTTTCCTGCATTACGTAATCGCTTTCCAGAATGCCGCGTTTCACGAATTTTAAAATATTCACAAGCATCTCCTCACGGCATTCCAACACGTACACGCGCTTGCCGGCAGGTTCGCTCGTCTGGATATACAAAAAGAATTTCCCTTCGGCGGGTTCGGCGTTGGGCGTGCATACGATCTGCTTCGCAGAAGGATCCGAACATACGCGCGAAAAACTCGGAGAATCAACGTCGCCGAGTTTTAATATGCTCTCCGGCTGAATCCTGTATAAAAACTTGCGCCGGTTTACGTTAAATACTTTGGATATGCGCAGTTCTCCCGAAACGAAGGTGTAATCGAAACTCACGTTGATTCTGCGCTTCAAAAAAAACAAAGCAAGCCACGGCGAACCGAACATCAACAGCATCATAAACAGGAATATCAACATTCCTATCGCGCTGCCGCGCCCCTCCGCGTCAAAACTGCTTAAAGCAAATAAAAACGTTAACAGATTAAAAACGAAAATTACGGCAATCGCCAGCGCAATCACGCCGAATATCTTTGAAAGAACGTTCAGAATTTTATATTGCTTCTGCGCTTTTGTCGCACGCGCGTTTACCGCGCTTTCTTCGTATAATACGTCCATTATCTCTTCTCCTTACGTCTGTTTTTGCGTAATCGTCGTTCCGGCGTTATCCGGCGTTTTTTCTTTCTCCCGGCTTACCGCCTCGCATTCTTCCCGCGCGATATCGCCCCGTCTGAGTTTTGCGCCGTCCTCTTCCGCGCTTTCGCACGGAACGTACATACACGCCGAATACGAATAATTGCCCGATAATAATTCCACCGACAATTCCGCGTCGTCCGCCGACAAAATCGCCTCCGTCGTCTCTTCGGGGGGCGACAGCAAAGTTCCTTCGAACACGAGGCATACTTTTCCCGCCGACGAAGATAGTTCCGCCGTAACGCCCGCGCGGTTACGTTCCCCCGCCGCGCCGACGCATTCCAGTACAAAAAGCGGAGAAAGCCGTCGTTTTTTTATCTCCTCGTATACGGCGCGCCTTCGTACGAACGCCAGCGCGACGCCGCTTGCCTCCTGCGCGGATTTCGCCCCGGAAACGCGGATTTTTACCAGCCGTTCCCCCGTCTGTTTTGCCGCGTAAAGCAGAAAATCGTAAAAAATCGAACGAATCAGCCGCATTGTTTTTGCGTATTCGCCGTCGGGCGCGGAAATAAGATAATTTTCCGCGCGGGCGCTGGATAAAAACGCCGCGGCGTCGAACGCGCGCCCTCCCGCCGTTTCGTCGGCGAAATGCAACGGATCCGACGATAGCGATTTCAGCATTCTCTGCAACATGGGCGCGGAAATTTTCGCGTCGGTCAGCAATAAAAACTGCCTGTATTTTACCGCCGAGCCCTCTTTTGCGGCACAACGCATCACGCAGCAAAGCCTGCAGGAATAATCGCCGATACGGAAGGTATACGAACGCGCGACTTTTTGCGAAGCGGCGCCGTCGCACGTGAAGGAAATAATTTCGTTGCGCCCGATTCTCAGCGAAAAAAATATGTCCTTCAACAACTTTTCGCACGCCGCTTTTTCCCTTGAAGAAAACGGGCTTTCTCTTCCGTCGAAAAAAATCGCGGCCTTCGCTCTGTCTTTTAACGCCGCCGTTTTCGACGCCTCGTGCAAACAGGGGAAAAACGCGTTGCCGCCCGTGATAAACGCCGCCGCGGCAGGCGAGCGACAAAACAGAACGTCGGATAAACCGAGAAGCGACAGCGCGGCCTCTTCCCGCCGCTCCGCCGCGGAAAACGCGTTTCCGCTTCGACTCGCCCCTTGAAAAAAATTCGAACAGGGCACAAACCCGTCCACGCATATTTCGCCTTCCGCAACAGGTTCGAAGGTTCGGTTGACGCCGTTCTTCCTCATGGAGAAATACCGCTTTCATCGCGCGACGCAAACGAAAATTCCGCGCGCACCACGTTTTCGCCCGACTGATTGAAACCGCATATCCGCGTAACGCCGCCCTCTTCGTCCTTTCTGTAAAAACGCAGTTCGTCGCCCTCGCGGCACTGCTTTACGTACGAGACGGAAAAACTTTCCGGTCGCCGCCGCGCAAGTTCCGACGCGGTAAAACAATTCAGGCAATAATCGGCGTAGCGCGTATTGTTCACGTGCATGTTATGATCGTATTCGGAATTGGCAACGGTGAGCGAATAACGCAAAACCCCCTCTTCCGGTAAAAATTTCAACGTTTTTACGAAAGGTACGCCCGATTTTTGCGGATCGTAAATCGTATCGTTCGTATAATCCTGCTCCGGAAAGGCTTTCGCCGTTAAAATTTTGCCCGAAGAAAAATTTACGGCGCACCAGCGCGAAGTTGCCGCAAGCGCTTTTTCGCCGCTTTTATCGTACCCTTCGAATTCGCGCCCGAATACGGCAAAAGAAGGCGGCGTGGGCCATGTGACGACGCGCATGATATCGCCGAGCATAGCGCTTTTATACAAGATACAGCGAATATCGCAAAGAAAAAAGGCGTAGCCGTGCTCTTTTAAATACGTATACCCGAAGCCGAGTTCTTCCGCGCTGTTCGAAGCGGCCGTTTCGAAATACGAAAGCAACGACGAAACTTTCAGTTCGTCTTTAAAATCCACGTCGCGGAAACCGAGTTTAAACGTTTCTTCGTGCCTGTATCGTTCCATAACGATTTTATTATACCGCCTTTATGGAAAAATGTCAAGTCGGTTGCGCATAAATAAGGCGTTTTTACCGTTTTTTCGCGCGATTTTTTATAATTTTCGCCCTGTTTTAAGCCATTTTTCGGTTCGTTTTATTGACAATTACTTTTTGTTATGATATACTATTTATGTCATAATTGTATTTTCACCGAAAAGTACTTCGCCAGACATAATAATTATGACAGACATAGTACTTTTAAACGATTTTCTCGCTTTTTACGCTATTTTATGCCTGACATACTACGTCAGACATAGGTATTATGGCAGACATATTACCGATACGGACACTTATACGGGCATATAACCTATACAAATTAAGGAGATACGACGATGGCTGACTACAAAGACGTTTCGGAAAATGAAAACGAAGATTTCGAAACGATTACGGGCGGCGAAGAAGGAATGTCGATCAGTTCCGATCTGATCCGGGGGCATATCAATACCATTATTTTACGCAGTTTATACGACGGCGACAAATACGGCTACGATATTATAAGCGAAATAGAAAATAAAACGGGCGGATTGTATTCCATTAAGCAACCCACGCTTTACAGCGCGCTGAAACGCCTGGAATCGCTGCATTACGTCGCCTCGTATTACGGCGAATATTCGAACGGCGGCAGACGGAAGTATTTCCGCCTTACGGAAGAAGGCAGAGAATTCGTGCGAAAATCCCTTTCCGAATGGGAGTATTCGCGTACGATTATCGACAGTCTGATTGCCGACGGCGACAAGCACTTCGATTTTTCGTTCCTCACCGAAAAGCAAAAGGAACTGGAAGATATCAGGCGCAATCTTTCCGCGCGCGAAGCGGCGCTTTCCGAAGAAAAAAATTCGCTGAAAAAATTGCAGAGCGAACTGGAACGCCAGCGCTCTTTGCTCTCCGTACAGTCCTCCGCGCTTTCTTCGCAAAAATCGGATTACGCGGATTTAAAGGACAAAATCGCGCAATTGGAAAGCGCCCTTGCCGACAAGGAAAGCGAGATAGCGAATCAACAGAGCGAACTGCTTGCCAATCGCGCGCAACTCGAAAGGCTGCGCGAAGATACGGAAGCGCAGAGCCGCGAAACGCAGCGTTTGCAAAGCCGCGTCGCCGAACTGAAAATTGCCGCCGACGGCGGCGAGGAAAAAATCTCCGCCCTTTCCGCTTCGCTCGACGAAGCCAGGGAGGCGCTGGAAGAAAAACGCGCGGAACTTTTAAAAAACTCGGAAGAACTCGAACAGACGCGCGCGGAACTGAACGACAAGCAAGCGCGGCTTGCGGAAGCGGAATCCGCTCTGGAATCAAACCGCGCCGACAGCGTAGCCGCGCGTTCGGAATCGGAAAAACTCGGCGCGGAACACGCCGAACTTGTCGATCGCATTTCTTCTTTACGGCAAGAGATTAACGACAAACAGGCGGCGATTAACGGGCTGGACGTTAATCTGACTTCCGCGCGCGCGGAATTACTCGTTAAAGAAGCGAAGATTAACCGTTTACAGGAAGATCTGGACGCTACGAAAGCCGAACTTGCCGAAAAAGAAAACGAATTGCAGGAAAAGCAAAGCGAACTCGCTTCCGCGATTTTAGCGCAGACGAAAGCGGAAGAAGAAACCGAAACCAAGCGGCAGGAACTCGCCGAGGCGTTAAACAAAATAGAAGAAGAAAAGCATGAACTGCAAATAAAGGAAGCGGAACTTGCCGAACGCGAGGCAACGGTGCAAAATCTTACCGCGCTGATGAAATCTTCCGAAAACAAAGTGGCGGAAACCGCGCAGAACGTGGAAGAACGGGAAGCCGCCCTGCAACGCGCCGAAAGCGATTTAAACGAAGAACGCGAAAAATTCGAAGCGGATAAAGCCGCGTTCGACGAGGCGAAACGGCAATGGGAAGAAACCCGTTCGGCGTTTGAAAAGGAAAAATACGAATTTACCGAACGCGAATACGATTTTTCGATAAAAGAAAAAGAACTCGAAGAAAAAAACGCCGGATTTTCCGCACGGGAAGCCGCCCTCGCTCAGCGCGAAGAAGAAATTGCGCAAACGCGCGAATCGCTGGCGGGAAGAGAGGCGCTTCTTTGCAGAAAACAGGAGGAAGTACACGATACGCAATCCGCTCTGGACGAGCGCGAAAACGAACTTTCGCGGCGTGAAGAAACGTTGAAAAACGAACAGTCGGCGTTTATGGCGCGGCGCGGCGAATTCTCCTCGCAACAATTCGACTATGCCGATAAAATAGGCGCATACAACGCCGATCTGAAATCGTTCAACAGCGATTTACAGAAATTTAACGCCGAACGCGCCGCCTGGGCGGAAGAGCGCCGCTTGTTCGACGAGGAAAAACAATCGTACCTCACCGAAAAGGCGCTGTGGCAAAAAGAAAAAGAAACCTACGAAGCGGAAAAAACGAAGCAGGAAGAAGAAACGGCGCAGACGATTGCCGCCGTACGCGAACAGGCGGCTAACCTTACCCGCCGCGAAGCCGCGATGAAAGATAAGGAATACGAACTGGAAGGCAGAGAAACGGCTTTGAACGAGGCGCGCAGACAATTCAACGCCGCGCGTATCTCCGCGGAATACGCCTCTCTTACGGGCGCTCCCCCCGCGTACGATTCCGCCTATGCGGCTAACCGTCCTTCCGACGCGCAGGCGAACGTTGCGCAACGGCAGTCCTTTACAGCCGAAAACAAACAAAGCGCTTACGATTTTTCGCTGTTGAACGAACGCGCGCAGGCGGACGGAATCAGGCTCCGCACAAGCGGCGGCGCGCAATTTTTGCAAAACGGCAAAGCGCCGGAAAACCGACAAGACAAACCTGAAAATGCGTTTTATGCTTCCTCTGCGTACGGCGCGCAGAACGCAAACGCGACGCGCGGCGCGAACGGCTTTTTCAACAAGGGAAAAACGCTTTTTAAAACGGCGTTCGTTATCTTTTGTATCGTTCTTGCGGAAAGTCTTTCGATTTTCTTTTTTAAAGACAGACTGAACGTAAACGGGTTATATCCCTTCGTTGCTTTTTCGGGCGGATTCCTTACGTTTTTAATCTGCACCATACTGTATGCGGGCGGCTATAAACCGCGCGTGCGGAGAAGCAAAAAAAGCGGCTGCATTTTAACGGCCTGCGTGCTGTTCGTGATTGTAACCGTGCTCGCCTCGATGGTTGCCGTATACTTAAAAGCCGATCTGCGTTCCGTACCCGAACTGCTCTCTTACGTTGTAATTCCCGTAGCGTATCTGTTTAATATCGTTTTGTTCTCGCTGTTCTACCGTATGTTTACGAAAACGACGGACGCGGAATAATCGCGGAAAACCATTAACGATACCGGAGCCGAAACGTTACCGCTTAAGTCGTTTTAACGATACCTTTTACATTCAAACCCCAAATTTATATTGATAATAGGCAATAAATAAGTTGCGTTTTTCGTAAAAATAATATATACTATATTCGTCAGAGTTAATAAACGGACAGTACAGTGCCGGGGAATATTATAAATATAAATCGCTTTTAATTGTTCAAAAAATCTGATAAAATAAAAGAGAAATTCCGGGAGGTAAACTATGGACAGATTAAAAGGTAAAGTAGCTATCGTTACCGGTTCCACCAGCGGAATCGGCATAGGCATCGCAAGGTTGTTTGCGGCGGAAGGCGCTAAAGTGGTGATCTGCGGCAGACGGCAGGAAAAAGGACAGGCGGTTGTGGACCGTATTGTGAAAGACGGCGGCGAGGCGTGGTATCATTTTATGGATATCACGGCGACGGAAAGCATTGAGAAACTTTGTGCGGATACCGCTGAGAAATACGGCAAAATCGACGTGTTGGTAAACAACGCGGCGAACGTCGCGTTGAAGGACGGGCGCGTGGACGAACTTACGCTTGAAATGTGGGACAGCATTTTCCAAAGCGATATGCGCGGTACGTTCTATGCTACGAAAACCGTGTTGCCCTATCTGCAGAAGAACGAAAACGGCGGATCCATCATCAATATCGGTTCGATGGCTTCGTGCAGCGGCGATCTGAGTTCTACCGCTTACGCCTGCGCCAAAGCCGGCGTGGACAAACTTACGCAGTATACCGCGTTGCAGTACGGTAAACAGAATATCCGTTGCAACTGCGTGCGCCCCGGGCTGATCGTCACGCCTGAAAACGACGCTCACGTTCCGCAGGCGCTTAAAGATATTTTCACAAGCAATATTATGGTGAATCGCTATGGTTGCCCCGAGGATATCGGATATATGTGCGTATACCTTGCCTCCGACGAGAGCGCGTACGTTACGGGTCAGATCGTCAACGTAGACGGCGGCCTTAACTCTCACGTTCCTACCGTAGCGCAGTTCCGTCAACTCAATTCCCGTACCTGGTAAAATAGAACAGAAAAAAATACGCCCCCTGAAAGTCGGTCTTTGAAAGTTAGACTTCGGGAGGCGTTTACCAATAAAAGCCCATTTTAGCGTCATCTTTTACCGATGTTGTCTGCGCGCAATCCTGATACCCCAAAACGCCGGAGCATAATTGGTACGGAATACCTGCTTCGGGCACGCACATAGAAATGTTTTGCACGGCAAAAACGTCGAACAAGGAAACTCCTTGATAAGGTATAATAAATTTCGCAAATTGAAGAAATGCATACAAAAAAATAGACATGTAAGCAAAACTCTGATAGAATGGAATAAGCAAAAAAAGAACATTCAAAGGAGTATTGCAACATGCCTGATAAAATTATACAACTAAACGAGGCGGCTGTCAAGTCGGAATTGAAGGAATTGGTAAGAAAAAGCGTAGAAGAGACGTTAAACGAACTATTAGACAAAGAAGCCGACGAATTGACGGGTGCGGCGAAATACGAACGCAACGAAACCCGTCAGGGTTACCGCAGCGGACACTACGCCCGAAAATTAACG
>JAQYLE010000017.1 GCA_028720205.1 Clostridia bacterium | reverse complement strand
GAGGGGCGAGCGAGCCGACTTGTATAAATATAAGGGCACGCACTGTTGCCAAATAGGTAAATTGAGGCAAATTTTTACGATTAAATTCTAAACAAAAGGAGAGGAAAAATCAATGCCGTATTCAAAAGCGAAAGTGTATAGCGACGGAAGCCATTACATAGCCATTCCGCATACGGAACGGCCGTATCGTAAACGCGTTAAACCGAAAGAAGATATTATTCTCGTTCCGGAAGATACAGAAAGGGCGGTTGAGGCGGAAACAGACGGTATGCAGAGCGCAGAGGAAAAAGTTGCTTCGCTTGCCGAACGGGCAGACGAAACGGGAAACCGGGCAAACGGCGAGCCGATTGAGCAAACGCCGAAAGAAAAGAAAGTGCGGCAAACCACAAAGAAGAAACTGTTCGACGAGTTGTATAAAAAGTATTACGACGAGAAATCAAAAACGCGGAAGAAAATTCTGATACGGGAACTTACGCCGTATTTCAAAAACGTTTCGGAAGCGAAGTTGTACGTGGAATCCAACCTGCGGAGAAAGAAGCGCAACCTGATTGCAAGGCGGATCCGTATGACGAGAAAAGCGAATTTGCAGGAGTTCAATTTTTTCGTAACTTTTACGTTCGATTCTGCGCTGCATACCGAAGAAACGTTCCGCAAGAAACTGAAATACACGTTAGGGCATTTCTCCAATCGAAAAGGCTGGCGGTATATCGGCGTTTGGGAACGCTCTCCCGAAAAGAACCGACTGCACTTTCACGGAATGTTTTACGTGCCGGAAGGAACGATGCCGGGCGAAATGAAAGAAGAAAACAGTTACAGTTTTTCGGATCGGAAACGGCAGATAACGCACGAAAATACGTATTTTCGTGAGCGGTTCGGGCGAAACGATTTTAAGGATTTAAACACGGTGCGCGCTTTGGGCGAGGCGGTGTCGTACATTTTAAAATACATCGAAAAAACGGGCGAAAAGATTGTATACAGCAAAGGCTTGCCGCAGTTTTTCGTTTCGGATATTATGGACGACGACGTTGTTTGCCCGATGGGCGAGAACGATGAAAAACTTCTTTTATTCGACGATTTTTCCTGTTACGACGACGGTTGTTATATAGGCAAAGTAAGCAAAGAAATTATAGCAAAAATGCCCAAAGAAAATTGAAGTATTTTCATTTAAAAAAGGTGCGGCATATTGCAGATAATCCGATGTTCGAAAAATATTACCGCGCAGATAGAAGTTGAATTATAGTTCTTGACCTAACAAGAAATCGATTGCATTAATTGTCGTAATGCCGTCATGATTTTTCACAAAAATATCGTCGAGTGTAATAACGTATTTTGGATAGTAATCGTTGATTTGATGAAAAGGACGTAATTCCTGCTGTAATTTCGCATCGTCCATTACGGTTACGGCAACTTGTACGTATTTGATTGTATCGTGATTGTCTTTTATAATGAAATCAACTTCTTTATCGGCAACTTTGCCCGTAGCAACCTTAAATCTACGGCGTTTCAGTTCAAGGAAGACAAGATTTTCAAGAATTTGAGAAAGTTCAACGGTTTTGTTGTTCAAAATATAATATTTAAAGCCAAAATCGGTTACGTAATATTTATTGATAAGTTTTAAATATTCTTTTCCGACGACGTCGTATCTGTCCGCTTTATACACGAAATAACAGTCCTGCAACGTTTCAAAATAACTATCCACGGTATTGTAAGAAACTTTCGTTCCGTTGGAATTAAGCGTGTCGGTGATACGTTTTGTTGACGTCAGACAACCGATATTATAAACGAGATAACTCAGAAGATTTTCAACAAGTTGCTTGCTTGCGGCCGAATTGCGTTTTAAAACGTCCTTTTCAAGTATAGTCCTATAAACGCTTTCCATATACTCTCTCTGTTCCGTACTACCCGTTTCAAACATAAACATACCGGGAAGAGCGCCATAAGTGATATAGTCCATAAACAGGGCTCGTTTATCTTTGCTGCTATTTTTAAAATGTTCGAAATATTCTCTGAAAGAAAGGGGAAGAACATTGATTTCAACGTAACGCCCTGTAAGAAGAGTGGCTATCTCCGAAGATAAAAATTTTGCATTAGAACCCGTGATATAAACGTCCACGTTATCTTTTACAAATAAACTGTTAACTACTTCTTCAAAACCGTCAACACGTTGGACTTCATCAAGGAAAACGTATAAGTTCTTACCGATAACCATTTTATCGGTTATAAATTTATAAAGCGAAATTTTATCTCTTAAAAGTGCGTTTTCCAATTCTTCAAAATTGATTTTTACTATTTGGTCTTCTTTTACGCCGTTTTTTAAAAGGTGTGCAATATATAAATCAAAAATAGTAGATTTACCGACCCGCCGCAAGCCCGTAACAACTTTGATAATTTTATTATCTCTGTATCTTTCAAGCCAATTTACATATTCTTTTCTTGCTATTAACTCCACAAATATCACCTCTTGGCAATAATATAGCAAAAAAATAAGCCTTTGTCAACAAGAAATTGAAAACTTTTTTGAATATTGAAAATAGTTTTCAATATCTTATGAAACATTTGTGGCAAGTACACCTAAGTAAAATATTCAACACCGTTTCTCTACGGTTTGTTCGGAAAATCAAATGTTGGTTTTGACCATCTCAAATGGTGGATGCGAATTGACGCGCCCGTTTACGATAGTTTTTCGTTTCGGATTAAGGACGACGACGTTTTATGTCCAATGGGCGCGGACGGGGAAAACTCCTGTTATTCGACGATTTTTCCTGCTACGACGACGGTTGTTATATGGGCAAAGTAAGCAAAGAAGTCATCGCTAAAATGCCCAAAGAAAATTGAAGAAAAGGGCAGAGAAATAATAAAAAAAGCGCAAAAATTCTTGTATGTAAGTATTTACGCTTTTTTGAATTTTAATTTTGTAGATTAAACGGTAAAAAAAGCGGAAGTCAACGAAAATAGCGAAAAATCAACGCATATGAAAAAGAGCCGAACCAGACAAAAATCGAGAATGACTTTATTAAACTATTTAAATTTTCAGCGCTAATTTTCTCCGTTCCGTTTTTCTCCGTGCTATCCGCCCAACCAGCCGAAAAGGCTAGGACTAAAAAAACCGAGCGATTTTATTCGCCCGGCGGGTATGTGCATTACTCATTGAATTCTTAATTGAGTTTTGATACTAATTAACATCATAATCGTATCCCATACAATAAGCCTTAATCAATAAAAAGAATAACGTATACTCGTATATATTATATTCATCGGGATTATCAAAACCATAGTGATAGTTACGATTTCTTAAATTTCCTGACATTTTTCTACAAGCAAGATATTCTATATTTAGTGCTAAGTCTTCACCAATAACTTCAACTATTCTATTACGATTATTGTTAGCCTTTGATGTTTTTTGAACCAACATATGATTTATGTCTATTGAAACGAGATTGTTTCCTTTATAAAAAATGGGGTATATATTGCAAAAATCTTTCAAATAGGTTCTACAACCATTTTCGAACTGAACTATAAGTTCAAATGTAGCTTGTCTAAACTTATTTTCAGAAAGTCCTCTTATTATAATGTCGTAAACTGTTTTTATACGTTCTTTTGGTATAAGCAAATTATGAGACGTTATATCGTGTAAAATTGCTTTTAAATCATTATCAATTTTTCTATATTTTTGCCACTTATTTAACACTATGGCTGAAAAAGGAAGATGTTGTTGAATGGCCTGAGAGAATTGAAATTCATCATTTTCAGCGGGAGTGGCTGTTGATGATTCGTATATTATCAAACCATTTTCATCAAAAAGCATGTTATTGCAAAATATTGCTGATAACGAATTTTTTTGAACGCTTATAGCCTTTTTTAATTCTGTCATTGAAATAGGGTTAAAATATTTTAAGAAATATAGAAATTGACAACTGCCTGTTTGGCAGTTATTAAATATTTTATCGCAAACCTCTTCATATTTTTTAAGATCGTTCAAAATTGAGTTGTCTAACTCGAGGCTCAAAAATTGCATTTCATTATAGGCTTTTTTCTGAGATTTTTCTAACAGAAATCTTAAATTATTAATTTTCTCTATATCTTCTTGTTTATCTAAAAAATCAATTGCTTGCTGTAAAAATTTATATCCGTGACGAAACTTATTCCCCGCCGCAATACAAATATCTGCAAAACGAAGCCTCCAAAACTTTGCCTTTTCATTATTATGTGCTTGTTTATAATGACTAGCGAGTTCCTTTATGATTTCTAGAACAGGTTCTCTTGGATCATTTATTTCTGTTAATTGCGTTTCAATTATATCTATATGCTCTTGTTTTAACTTTTGATTTACCTCCTGCAAAATTTTTATAGACGTATAGTAAACAATTATTTTTTGGTCAAAATCTTTATATGTAATAGTCTTATAAACATCGTCAATCTTTTCCCAAAACATTTTTTTGCTCGCTCTCCAAAAAAGAAACATGGAACGCTTAAATGCATCGCTCAAATTGTAGTTTTTAGTATTTTGCATAGAGCCAATAAAATAATCATAGTAGTTTTTTGCTGAATTTAACATCATATCTTTATTTTTAAAATGAATAGCTAAAATATCGAAAAATCTACCTTTGATTAAGGGGTGCTCAGTTTTAGTTAAAAGGTAAGAAATGTAATTAAAATTTTCGTCTGTTAAATCTTCAAAAACGGCACTCCTTTCACCTGTTACAAATGAGGCAAACGGAACAAAAGGGTTATCTTCATTGTACTTGCGGTTATAGTAAAAGCTCAATTTAGTAGTGAGAAAGTTTACAACTTCCGCATCCTCAGCATTAAAAGATTGTCGCCTGAAAAGATAATTTGCAAAAGCAAAATTAAATTCTAATTCTTTTTGCAATAAATTTTCTATCATATTATTATCCACTTATTAGTTTCTTATATATATTATACTATATTTCTAAATTTTTTTCAAGATAATTCTATTATGGAATGATAAGTGTGATGCACAAGAATAGCTGATGAAGATTGGTTCAATCAAGGTAAAAACAACGAAAAAGAATATTTCTTCTTGCTCGCTCTTTGATAAACAGTATAGATAAGTTTGCAATTACTGCTTCCGTTTATCTTAGCTTAACAGTCGTTAAAAAAATCCATGGTGGGGGGCTGTTCGCCTTGCTTTTAGAAACGGTTTAGACCGTGGCGAGATTGGAACAACAAAAAACTCAAACGATATATAAAATTAAAGCCTTAACAAAAAGAAGTTAAAAAAAGTTGAGAATGGTAAAAATCCGGAAGAAATAACAGAAAACTCGCCTGAACTTAAAAAGTTCAAACGAGTTGCTCTTTTTTTTTGGGGGGGGATATGATCAATAGAAATTATCAGTTTATCCTACTTCCGAAATAGTCGTTAGTAAAAAAACAATATAAACGCAAACTTACCGCTCGGGGTCGCAAGATTCCCATCTGGCGGTTCGGTAGACATAAGGTGCGAGATTTCGAAAACGCAGCGACTTAGGTTGTTGTCTATGGTTTTGACTATGCCATTGTGCCGAGCATTTCTCTTGTAATTTCGAATAAACAGTTTTCACCGCGGATATAACGCCAAAATTCTTCAAGCATATATTCCGACATACGGTGTACTTCATTATTCTGACTTCCTGCGATATGAGGCGTTAATATACAGTTATCCAACTTATATAATTCGTTGTCAGTAGGGACGGGTTCGGGATCGGTAACGTCTAATACGGCGGTTAGATCAGGGCGCTTTTTTAAGGCGTCAATTAATTCCCGTTCCGCCACCTGTGCGCCTCGGCCTGTATTGATAAACGTTGCGAAAGGCGGCATAGACAAAAACAAATCGCCCGTAAGCATTCCTTTCGTTTGCGGGTTATCCGCCAAATGATTGGATACGGTAACGCAAGTGGAAAACAGCGTTTGCAAATCGCATTTTTTCACATATAAGTTAGCCGCTTCTTCGTCGGGAAGAAACGGATCGTAAACAAAAATATTAAGGCGATAATTGTGCAAAAGGCGTATCACTTGTTTTCCTATGGCGCCCGCGCCGATAATGCCCACGTTCGTATCGTAATTTCCCGCGCATTTTTCTAAAACGGCGCGGGAAGTTGCGTATTGTTTTTGTTTATATACGCGCGACGTCTGAAAAAATCCCTTGTTTGCCAGCACGATCTGCGCGGCGGCGGTTTCGGCTACGGGTATGGCGTTTGCCGTACGTGCGCTGAATACTCTCACGCCGGCATCCAGAAACCCGCGGGCAAAGAATTTCACCGTACCGGCGGCGTAGAAAATGCATTTCAGAGAGGGTAGATACGCGTTGACTTCCTCTTTCGTAAACGCAGGCATATTCCAGGTGGAGAAAATATATTCCACGGTTTTAAACGTTTCGGGGGAAGATAAAATTTCGGCTTTATTGTATATTACGGTGGATAATTCCGCCTCTCGTTCAAGCGTTTCGGCAATGCTTTTCGTGTATACGCGGGAAACGCAAGATTTGTCTTCGCATAAAAAAATACTTTTCATAAAACCTTATCCTTAATATATAGGCGTTGTTTCGGGAGAGAAACGCGTTCAATTCTGCGCTGTTTTAATAATACGGCGTAAAGCGGCGCTTTCCGCCGGTAGCGAACGTATATCGTCGTCGGGCATGAATTCCAACAATACGGGTATATCGGGGCTGAAAAATTTTAAATACTTCCGCCACGTATCTTCCGCAGTCGCGAGGGAATATTTATTGTCATTTTCCCAATGAAATGCATGAATACAAACGGTATAGGGCGCAAGCAGTTTTGCGTATTCGAGGTTTTCTGCCGTACTTTTATATTGGTTGGGTTGCCAGAACATTCTAAACGCGGGGGAATTTATTTGCATAAGCGCAAGCGCGTTTTCTTTCGAAGCGGTAAGCGTATGATGATGACATTCCAACCCGAGAACAACGCCTTCTTTTTCCGCTATTGCCGCTGCTTTTTTGCAGTCCTCATAAACTGCGTTCAGTTCGCTTAAAGTATATTCGTCAGAATTTTTTGTGCCGCACCAGACGCGGAGAATTCCGGCGTTCAACATTTTTGCGGCGTGGAGATAAGCGTGCAGTTCTTCCAAACTGTTTTGACCGAAACGGAAATACGTACCGTAACTGCAAGTAATGCCGTTTGCAGCGCACAATGCGGAAATGCGTTGCAAAGCGGAAAAATCGGCACGCGGCGCGTGAACGTCGCTACCCCATTGAATATGCGTTAAATTCGCCGCTTTTGCCGCCTCAACGATTTCTTCCGCAGAGGAGTTGCGGAAGGATACGGAAACCAGACCTGTTTGAAACATTGCAGCCTCTTTAATAGATGTTTTTATTTTCTCTGTATTGTCGCCAGACGTTTTCAAAAAAATCAGTATTTTCAGGAATCGGACGGACGTTTCGCCATACGATTTTGCATTCTCCGTTTTCTATGCGAACTTCCTGTATTTTCAACAACGTTTCTCCTTCTTCAAGGCAAAAACGGAACGTTTCTTCCAAACCGCAACGCAACGTGCCGTTTGCGTCGTAATATAGCGCCGAACCGCGCGTTTTTTTTACGGTACGCGAAAAATCAAGCATTGCGCAAAGTACGGCATACTGTACGGTTAAAACGTCTTTCAGTTTATAAATTTTATACAGCGATTTTTTATCGGAAACGCTTACGGAAGTAAAAAGACAATCCAAATCCGCTTTTGTTTCCGTTATAGCTTTTTTAAGGATGTTTTCGTTACGAATCGCGCCGCCGCAGTCGCTCATGCGCCGCATGGCATAGGCGGTTTTTTCTTGCGCGTTGTCTGTAAAAGAGACACATCGTATGCAAACTTCCCCGTGCTTGGTTAGAGCGGTTTCCGCTATTTTTATAAACGTTTTTTCGCGCGGTAAAACGCGGGTATTCGAACAGATATACTGCGCGGCGCGGAGCGAACCTGCCTGTCCCGCGTTCAGCGCGCTACCGCCCGGGCGGGTAATGCCGTGCGTTCCGGCACATTCTCCCGCTGCAAAAAGCCCCGGGACGCTCGTTTGCCACCACATATCTACGGCAATACCGCCGTTGTTGTGTTGCGCGCAAAGCGCTATTTGCAGATAACGTTCGGTAATATCCAGCCCTTTGCTTTTGTATAATTCTACGGCGGGAGCGTTCATTTTGCGCAGCCGATCGACGGGCGTACCGAAACAGGCTTCCGCTTTTATCAGATACGCGTACGCTTCGGGGGAAAGTTTTTTAAATTCTATTTCGGCAAGTCCGAACGGATTTTTCGTAAAATCGAGATAAACACGTCGCCCTTTTAATACGCATTCGCGATAGACAAGAAGGTCGATGACGGAAGAACCGTTTAAGATTTTTCGGCTGTCGAAGGGCCACTGATAGCCTTTTAAAAATATCATCGATAACGCTTCGTAAATATCTGAAAAATAATCGGATAAAAATTCGTATTCGTTATTGTTTTCGTCGATGGAGACAAATCGGGGCAACACCTGCATGTACGTGCCGGAAACGTTCCAGCGCGGATTAACGGAAGCCAGCCCGTATTGCCATTCCGTCATATTTTGTAGCGCCGCGCCTGCGTCAAGCGCAAGAGCCGTGCTGCCCGTATGACAAAGCGGGTACGCGCTGTCCGCATAAATTCCCGCAGGACCGCCCGTGGCAAGAATAACGTTCGCGGTGCGAAATACCGCGAAATCACCGTTTAAATTGTTTATGCAAAGCAGACCGCAAACGCCCGTTTCGTCTTTTAAGATTTCCACGGCAAGCAGATGATCGAAAACGGGTACGTTTAACCTTTCCGCCTGTTTTTGCAGACATTCCGTCATAAACTTCGAAGTTAAAGGGCCTGCTGAGGTCGCGCGTTCAAACGGATCGTGATCGGTTTTGTAACCAACATACTCGCCGTAGCGGTTAACGGGAAAAGGTACGCCGAGTTCGCATAAATTCATAAAACAGCGCGCGGAGAGCGCGGCTTCGCACAAAGCGTTGTCGCCGTCCATACTGCCGCCGGAAAATAAATCGTTAGCCATTTTACGCACGCTGTCGGGGAAGTCGCCGCTAAGTCCTAATTTATAATACGTCTGTTTATCGCTTCCCGTATTGCGCGAAGTGCCTGCGTTGATTGCTTCCGTAACGATTGCCACCGTTTTTCTGCCGTCCTGCCTGATACGGCAGGCGGCGTTGTATCCCGCCGCGCCCGTGCCGACAACTATTGCGTCGTAGCTTTCAAAGTTCAAATTATTCATTATAACCTCTGAATATGAAAACCGCCGTCTACGTCGATCGATTGCCCCGTAACGTAAGGTAAAGAGCCGTTGACGAGAGCGAGCACGGCACAGGCAACGTCATCAGGCGTTCCCCAACGTTTAATTGGCAACAATCCGCCGTCGATCAAAGCGTTATATTTTTCCTTTACCTTTTCCGTCATACCCGTGGCGATAATGCCGGGGCGGATTTCGTTCACCGCAATGCCGTATTCGGCAAGCCTGTCGGCAAACAGCGCGGTGATCATAGAAACGCCGGCTTTTGAAATGCAATACTCCCCGCGGGTTACGGAAGAAGTATACGCGGACATCGAAGAGATATTCACTATCGCTTTTTGTCCGCTTTTCGTTTTGATCATCTCGTTGGCGACAAGTTGCGTTAAAAACAAAGTGCCTTTCGTGTTGATGTTCATCACAAAATCGTAACTTTCCTCCGTCATGCGTAAAAGATCGGCGCGTATGCGCGGAGCAACGCCCGCAACGTTTACGAGTATATCGATTTTTCCGAAGGAAGAAATCGCCGTTTTTACGAAACGTTCTCTGTCCGCCGATTTGCTTAAATCGCCTGCAACGTATAGAAAATCTCCGTTTAAAGAGCGGGGAAGTTCGGGCGCGATATCCATGCCGACAACGGCAAAGTTTGCCGCAAGCAATTTTTCAGCCGTAGCGTAGCCGATGCCGCCGGCTACGCCTGTAACAAGCGCGATTGTTTTCATAGAAGTTACTTCCTTGTACAGTATTTTTCAAACACGGGCGCGTACGTTTCTTTATCGCGTATAACGCAACCGGGCGTTCCGCCCGCGCGCATGATCTGCGTGCATTTGGAACAGCAGATACAGATTTTTTCCTTTTTCATTTCTCCGTTTTTCAAAATGTCGTTGGCAAAATCGGGGTAGGCGAACGCAGTTCTGCCAAACCCGGCGAAATCGAAAGCACCGCGTTCGATAAATCCGGCGGTTACGTGGGGCGCGGCAACGCCGAGGAAGGTAATGCCGGAAGATATATAAGCGATTTCCGGCACGGCTTTTTTCAACTTGGCAATTCCGTTAAGAATCCGCGCTACGCCCGTTAACGGATGTTCTTCCGGAACGTAGCCGCCTACGGCGTACGGGCGGTTGATATGCGGATTGAAATAGGGATTTCCCATAGTAATATTCAAAAGTTTTACACCGTAACCGCGTAATTGTTTTATCAGCCAGACAGGCTCGGTCTCGTCGAAATCAGTGCTTCCGTCCGTTTTTACGCCGAAGCCGTTGGGATAGGCAAAACCGTCGTATACGTTCAGGCGGGAAGTAACGATAAAATCTTTTTTGCATACCTGCATTGCGCCGAGTATGCTTTCCCGAAGAAGACGCGTGCGGTTTTCTAAACTTCCGCCGTATCTTCCTTTTCGTTCGTAAGCGGAGAGCAGTTCGGAGTTTAAATAGCGGTGGCACGCCTTAATATCCACGCCGTCGAATCCCGCTTTTTCCGCAAGAGCCGCAGCGTTGATCAAACGTTCTTTTACCGTATCGATATATTCGTCGGAAACGATTCTGTCTGAAGAGATAGGGGTTTCTTTTTCGAATATCGGGTTATGATAAGCAATCATCGGGGCGGGGATTCCGTTTGGCTTGCTGTATCTGCCGGAATGCGTTGCCTGCATGATTAAACGCGGCGCGTAGCCGTTTTCTTTAATGCCTGTTTCTTTGATGCGTTCTGTTGCCCGTTTAAAATCGTCTAAATTTTCCTTGTGAAGAAATAACTGGCGGGGATTCGCTCTCCCTTCCTGTATAACGGCCGTGGCTTCGAACCAGAGCGTTCCCGCGCCTCCTTTGGCAAAACGTCGGTAACGGCGCTGTGTAAGTTCTCCCGGGCTGCCGTCGGCGTTACCGTCGCAACCTTCCATTGCTTGACACACCAAACGGTTGTGAAACGTTTTGTTACCAACGGTAAACGGAGAGGATAAAACCGAAACGCTATCGGAAAAAGGCAACGAAACGTCTAACTCCTCTTTTTGCCGACGGAAATCGTCGATAGTTAAGTACACACGTCTATTCATAATTTGTCCTCTGACTTATTCTTTTGTTATTATATCATAACGGGCGCCAAAAGAATACGAAAAAATTGTTTTATACTATGTAAAAACTGTTTTTTTAAATAATTTTTTCAAAAATATAGATTTTTCTTTAAAAGTATGATAGAATAGAACGGAAGGAGAAAAACATGGCGATTAGATTTTTAAAGGCGGTTTACAAAGAAGACGAGTTAAACGTACGGAATCATTATCACGACTGTCATCAGATTTTATTGGTTACGGAAGGCGAAGCGGAAGTGCATCTTGCAAATTCCGTATATAATGCCACGCGCGGCAATATTTTAATTTTCAACCGCTTCGAAGAACATTTTATTAAAATCACCAAAGGGCCGTATAAAAGATACGTGATAGACGTCAGCCCGAAAATAGACGAGCGGACAGAAGTGGGATATAAATTGTTTTCGGTACTGTTTAACCGCCCGGAAGGCTTTAACAATATCGTTGACGTATCCGAACATTTTGACGATTTTGCGGAACTGTTCGGTCGTATTGTAAAAGAAAGCGGGCGAGCGGATAAAGCGAACGGGGAGATACTTGGGTTGTACGCGCAGGAATTTCTCCTTCGTTTGTCCGCTTGCCGCCCCAATCTTTTCGAAACGTTTGAGGACGAAAAGTGCGAAATGATTTATAAAATTCAGAAGGATTTTGAGTCTAATTACAATCAGGACGTTTCGTTGGAAGATCTTTCAAAAAGATACAGCATCAGTCAGTCGTATTTATCTCATATATTCAAATCGGTTACGGGAAAATCGGTAAAGGGGTATCTGTTTGCGTGCCGTATCGCTGCGGCGAAAAGATATCTTGCGAATTCCGAAAAACGCATCGGGGAAATCGTTGCGCTCTGCGGCTTTTCCGATTGCAGCAACTTCAGCCGGGTATTCAAACGCACTACGGGTTTTTCCCCTGTGGATTTCAGAAGAAAATACCGCGATAAAGAATTCGTTACGGTGGAATAAGGTTTTTATCCTATGAATAAGCCTTTCCCGTGCGGAAAAACCGTGCCGCACGAGAGAGGTTTTATTTTGTAAAAATTGTTTTTACCAAAAAAATGATTTAATTAAAAAAAGCAATATTTACACAAATTTGAACAGTTTTGATATAGACAGTAAAAACGCTTTAGTGTATAATAATAGGAGAAAAAATTGAAAATCGGGCGAGGAATTCGAAAATGAAAAAAATAAGAATGGCGCTTTTGGGGTGCGGTGACAGGGGAAACGTTTACGCATCGTATGCGTTGAAACACCCCGAAGAAGCGGAAATCGTCGCCGTTACCGACATTGATTCTATTGCGCTGAAAGTGACGGGAGATGCGTATGCTCTTCCTCAAAATAAGCGGTTTTCTTCTTTGGACGATTTTCTGGCGGCAAACGTTGCGTGCGATACGGTGATTAACGCTACGATGGACGAAGCGCATTACGAAACGGCGAAGAAACTTATTAACGCAGGCTATAATCAACTTCTAGAAAAACCCATCGTAAACAACGAAAAAGATTTGCTGGAACTTAAAAACCTTGCCGCGGCAAAGGGCGTTTCCGTAGTGGTGTGCCACGTTTTGCGTTATACGCCTTTTTACCGTACGATGAAAGGGCTTATAAACGCAGGCAAAATAGGAAAAATCCTTACGCTGGAAATGAACGAACACGTGGGTACCGTGCATTTTGCCGATTCGTTCGTGCGTGGAAAATGGGCGGACGAAGACGATTGCGGTTCCGGTTTGTTATTGCAGAAGTGTTGTCATGATATGGATTTGATGTGCTGGCTGAACAATTTTTCCGCGCCGGATGAAGTAACCTCTTTTGCCAAACGGGCGAATTTCATCGAAGAAAACGCGCCCGAGGGCGCAACGGAATTTTGTTATCAGTGTCCGCACAATCAGACGTGTTTATACGACGCGAAAAAAATTCATCTTGAACTCGATTGGTTTTATTTTCAGACGTGGCGCGGAATCAACAAACCGCTTGCCGAAATTACGAAAGAAGAAAAAGAGGACTATTTAAAACGTTCCGATTACGGGCGGTGCGTATACAAACTCAAACGCAATCTGATGGATCGGCAAATGGTAACGGTGCTTTTTAAAGACGGAAGCATGGGCTCGTTGAACGTAGTGGGCGGATGCAGCGTGGCGGGGCGCGAAATTAAAATCGTAGGAACGAAAGGCGAAATCAAAGGCAGGCTGGAAGATAATAAATTCAAACTCTACGAATATATACATAACGGCGAAACGTACAAGGCGCAAAGCACGGAAGTGGACGTATCGGATAAAGTGGGCGCGGACGCGCGGCACAGCAACGGCGATATGTGCCTGATGTACGATTACGTGAGATTTTTAAACGGCGACGAAAGTTCCGTTTCCATGACTTCGATCAACGATTCGGTAAACGGGCATAAATGCGTATACGCGGCGGAACAAAGCAGAAAGGAAAAGAGAATTGTCTCGATCGGGAAATAAAAAAAACGTTTGTGTAACCATGATTTTAACAGAATACAGACGATAAAAAATTGTAAACTTTAAAGTACATAGTATAAGTTTAAAGGGAGATAAAATGAAAAAAACAGGAAAAATCGTTTCTCTGGCGATGACGGCGGCTTTCGGAGTATCCTTTTTTACGGGGTGCGGAGGGAGCAATTCGGACGCGGTTACGTTCTGGGTAACGGGCACAGCCGAACAACTCAGTATGTATACTGCGCTTGAAAAAGCGTTCAACGAAACGTACGGCGCGGAACACGGTATCGAGGTGAAAACGTCGCAAAGACCGGTTGGTTCGTACGAATCTAACATTCAGATCACCGCGGGCTCGAAAAGCGGGCCGGACGTCTATTTAATCCGCGACGACGTAAACATTAAAAAATGGATTGTGGGAAGATACCTTACAGAGATTACCGACGAATACAACGCTATTACCGATATGGATATGGGTAACGTTTCCTCTAAGGTGTACGAGAATTTACGCTACGACGAAAAGACGAACACTTCGCATGAAACCGATTCGTTGTACGGCGTACCCTTAGATAAACAGACGACGGCTCTTTTCTATAATAAAACTATGCTAAAAAACGCAGGCATTTTAGAAATTTCCGTTGACGAAGAGGATCTGGTTGCGTGGAGCAACGGCGAAATTGCGGATAAAAACGGATTGAAAATTACAGATCCCGCATGTGCAGAATTGAAAGCCTTATTAGAAGAGAAGGGAAAGACGATGCCGGCAAAAGGCTATTTCAGAAGCGAAAAGCCCTATCACTACGATTACGGCGGCACGGGCGCGACGCAATGGAGAGTGCCGGATACGGATTCTGAAGTTCTGGTGTTCAACAACCGCATTCCCATGAACTGGGACGAAATGGAAGACGTTGCCATGCTGTTTACCAAAGAATGGAATACGCAGTCGAAATCCACGTACGGCTATTTTACCGAATGGTGGTTTGAATACGGTTGGTCGGTGGGCGGCGATTGTTTGACCGATCTGACGGGAAACGGCGATTGGAATTTTTCTTTACTTGATCCAAATCCAAATTACATAGTTACGGAAGGCACGTTTACGGGCAGAACCGGCAAAGTGTATCAGGCGGGCGAAACGATTGATTTCGCGGATAAAATGGACATCGGCGAAGGCGAAGTTCTCAATCCCGTGCAAGACGTTGACGCAAGCGGTAATTTGCCTGCCGATTACGGCGATTATCGGAAGGCGGACGGGACGACGGCGGGCGTCTGGAGCGGTATCGAAGACGAATTGGCAAAAGGAGACGCTTCCGCTTTAAAGGAATTGCCGTCGATGAGAACGGCGTTTGAACGATATTTGAAACTCGGTACGTCTACTCAAACGCAGATCGGGGACGGCAGGGGATTAGAGATTTCGCCTAAACCCACAACGGTGAATTCGAGAGGGCTGATTTCGTATTTCCTTTCCGAAGAAGTTGTTTTTGCGGCCAGCAAATCGAACATGTTGGTGGAATTCGCTTCAAGATCGGACGCCGCGGGGTTTGAATTCGATATGGCGCCTTTGCTTGTATACAAAGAATATACCGATCCTTCCGATCCGTTCTGCGATACGGTTGCGGCGGAAGGAAAACAGGCGGGACATGCAAACTGCGTATCGGCTGTGGTGCGTGAAGGTTCGCAAAAGAAAGAAAAAGCCGTTACGTTTTTAAAATGGTGTATGAGCGTGGAAGGGCAAAAAGTGCGGGCGAATGCGGGTTTTTTCCCGATGGACGAATCGTTGTTCGGAGAGTTAAAGTTGCCCGGCATTGTTAAAGCAAACAATACGCGCGTGTTATATGAAGCGCTTTCTTACGAAAAACCGGGCGACTGGTGGTATATGCCGGACGAAGTATGGGTGGAAAGATGGTGTTCCGATCTGAATTCTTCATTGAGAAACGGTACGATGACGTACGAGGAATGGCTGAAAGGAAAAAATACCAGCGTTGCGGGCGGTGCGGTGATTAAAAGAACGAACGATTATTTGAAAGAATACAAATAAGTTTTTTGGCAGTGTTTTTCGTCCGCTTAAAACAGAGAAAAGTATTTTCGACAGGTAAAAAAGATGAATGAATTAACGGCGGCCCGTAACGATGAAGCCGCAAGACGAAAAAAACTTTTGAATATCAGAAAAGAAATTACGGCGACGGCGATCGTAACGCCCACAGTCATCGGGTTTTGCGCGTTTACGCTGTTCCCCATGCTTTTTTCGCTGGTGGTTTCTTTTACGGAATTACATTCGTATAACGTAAAATATGCGGAATGGACGGGTATTTCGAATTATAAATTTTTGCTTATGGTAGATTTGCGATCCGGCTGGTTCGGAACGTCGTTGAAAAATATAGCGATTTATATATTATGCGTTCCGTTTAATCTGATTCTTGCAATTTTTCTTGCTAATCATTTGGCGAAAAAAGTGCCCGGTTCGAAGTTTATGCGCGTGATAATGTTTATGCCGCAAGTGGTATCGGGCGTAGCCATTACGATGGTGTTCAAATGGATGTTTCAGGAGGATTTCGGTATGATCAATACCGCGTTGAACGCGATAGGGTTGCCGAAAATGAAATGGACGACGGATGCAAACACCTTCTCTTTCGGCGTATTTCTGCTTTCCGTATGGATGAACGGAACGAATGTTATCGTGTTGGAATCGGGATTTTTAAACGTGGATAAATCTATTCAGGAAGCCGCCCGCGTAGACGGCGCAAGCGACATGACGGTATTTTGGAAAATTACCTGGCCCGCGCTGACGCCCACCGTTTTCTATCTCTGGACGATTTGGTTTGTGGCGGGATTGCAGGAACAGACTGTAATGCAGATTATTTCCAACAACGGAACGGGTCCGGAAGACAGGGCGCTCACGCCGGTGTATTATATCTGGAAAATGGCGTTTCAGGCTTCCGCATCGCGCGGATTCGGCGTTGCGTGCGCTTTATCTTGGCTTGTGGCAGTGGGAATTATGTTGCTTACTCGGCTTAACTTCTTTGTAAGTAAGTTCTGGGTGAGCGAGGATTTTTAAAGAGGTAAAAAATGACTGACGTTAAAATAGCCGATACTTCCTTTGCGCTGAATTCCGAAACGCGCGCTTTGAACAAGGAAAAACAACCGCAAGCCTTTTCGGGGCAAACGGGGAATGGAGACAGCAAGAAAAAAAAGAAAAATCTGCATATCGGCACGTATACCTGTTTTTTGTTTGTATTTCTGATGATCTGCATTCCGTTATACGTTATGATCGTTACTTCGCTTACAACGGAAGCGGAAGCGCATATGGCGGCATTTCACTGGATCCCGCAAAAAGGGCTTACTCTGAGCGCGTACGTAACGGCGTTTACGAAAGATACCGCAGGGCCGAATCTGCTTGTGGCTTTCTGGAACAGTATGTGGATATATATTCCCAGCGTAGCCGTGGGTATTTTTATGGGCGCGTTTGCGGCGTATTCGTTTGCAAAACTCGAATTTAAGGCGAAAAAACCGTTGTTCGCCTTGTTGATCAGCGGACTTACGTTGCCCAACTGCATGGGGACGATTGCCTCCTTTCTGATGTTCGATACTATCGGCTGGGTGGGAACGCCGCTACCTCTCATTGTTCCGAAAATGCTAGGAACGGTAGGTACGGTTTTCTTTCTCCGTCAGTTTTACTTGGGGGTGCCGGACGATCTGATGGGCGCGGGACGCGTAGACGGCTTGGGCGAATTCGGGGTGTTTTTCAATATCATGCTTCCTATTTCTCTGCCTGCGTTGTTGTCGCAGTTTATATTGGTGTTTATCAGCGCTTATAACGATTATATGGGTCCGTTGCTCTATCTGCACAACGCGGATTACTACACGTTGACTATTGCTATTTCGTTCTTTTCGGAAGCATACGCGCAGAACTGGCCCTTGCAGATGGCAGGCGCGGCGATTGCAACGTTGCCGCTGTTATTGCTCTATTTGCTCTCGCAGAAATTTATTCTGGCAGGCGTGGCGATTTCCTCGGGGCTGAAAGGCTGATTTGAAGGAGAAAACGATGAGAAAAATCAGAAAATGTATTACAGGAATTGTTTCTTGGGCGGCATGCGGTATATTATTTTTTTCCGTTGGCGCTTGCAGCCGACAGGCGGACGCCGAAAAAGTTTTTAAACTTCCGCATTTCGACGCTTCCGACGAATCGGAAAGTTACGATACCGATCTGTTATATAAAAACAATTCCAAATTCTACGGCGGCGATAGCGGCGTTATCTGGGTAAGCGAGGAACAGGACGCCGAATACGGCGGATATTTTTATCAGTACATGTCCGATTGCGGCGGCGTAGCCAATCCTGGTTCATCGGCAATCGACGAGAACGGAAACCGTTATTGGGGACATTTTGTGCTTACCCGATCGAAAGATTTAAACGATTGGGAAATTTGCGGCGCGGTGGGCAACGGCTGGTGTTTGAAAATTACCGATCCTAACGCCTGGTGCAACGTTATCGGGAACGATACTTCCATGTTTTTCGCTCCCGAAGTCATTTATAAACCGTGCGATTGTACGGGCGATACCTGCACGGTTCACGGACACGACAAGTATTATATGTATTATTCAGCCAAGGCTAAACGTAACGACGGATCGATAGAGGGGGCGCTGTATTCTTCAGCGACTTCGTGGGTTTCACGGCAATATATAGGCGTAGCCGTTTCGGATACCCCCGTGGGACCGTTCGAAATGGTAACTTCGGAAAACTATTACGGCGATGCTGAGGCTTTGGATTTAAACGGTTATTCCGTGGATACCGTCAATCCGCAAATTATGTTTGAAAGATTGGGCTTCGGATCTGAGAAAGGAGACACGGGCTTTGCCAATTACGACGCGCATCCCTGGTTCGACGAGGACGGAACCTTGTATCTGTATTTCGTAAAAGCAAACAATTACAGCGCGATCTGGGGAATGAAAATGAAGGATATGGTAACGCCTGATTTTTCCACGGTGTCGAATCTGGTTGAAAATTTCGATGCGGTGCGCGTTCTTTATAAAGGCAGTAGTTATAACGATCCCGAATACCCGCGCCATTACGATTCCAGTTGGGATATTCTGGATACGTGGGAGGACGGCACGAAAAACGTTTCTTCAAATTCCGAGGCGTATTTTAAAGGAGGAAAAGTACACGAAGCTCCGCAAATGCTTACCAGCAGAGATTCGCAGGGCAGAAAGGTGTACTTGCTTACGTTTTGCCCTACGGGCGTGCAGGCGCCTGATTACGACGTATGCTGGGCGTATTCATACGATCCGTTAGGGCCTTATACCAAGCCGAAAAACCGCGAATTTTCCACCGTGATAGGGCTTGACGTGAATAACGATTTTATGACGAATCTGGGGCACGTTCAGTTTTTGCACGTAGACGGGGAAGACTGGATTTTGCATTGGGAATGGACTGCTCCGTTCGGTTCGGTGGATATAGGCAGGCTTTGCGCAGTAACGCCAATGACGTGGATACAGGATAGCAGGGCGGATTTCCCCGTGCCTGTCGCGAACGGACCTACCACAGTACTGCAACGTCTACCCTCCGTTGCTTCGGGCTATACGAACGTGGCGCCGAGAGCGTCGGTCAGCGCGACAAACGCGGAACAAAGTACCGTAAAATATCTCAACGACGGGTTATTCGTAACGCGTATCGGGCATTCCGACAGGCAGTTTATTGCGGAAAAACAAACGAAAATCACACTGACGTTCAACGAGGCGGTGTACGTGCGCGGCTTACTCGTACATAATTCGTACGAATATGCTAACGCGTTCCGTAATATTTCATACGTCGCGTTTACGCTTGCCGAAAAACCCGTATGGCGTGAAGGAGCGCAGACGGAATGCGTGATTACAAATCTCGGTTTTACGAAGAGCGCATACAACGGTGACGCGCAGTCGATACAGGCAGGCGCGGCGGCAGTTGCTACGTTTAACGAAATTAAAGTAACAAAAATAGAAATCTTCATTGCCGAGACTGATATGATGGAAGAAGGAAAAAAATTACATATCGGCGAAATCGAAGTGCTTGGCAGATAAAAAAGGGAGGAAAATGCAATGAAAACGAAAAAAATATGTATTTTGTGCTGTTTGTTTTCTCTCTTTGTTGCGGCGGCGGCAACTGTTTTTTCCGCCTGCGGAAAAAACGTGAATTACGACGCACTGCCTCAGGAAGAATTGTACGCCTATAATTTCGACGAGCCGTTTTCCGCCGCCCCCGACGTTTATATGAAAATGGACGGCAAATTCAACGAAGGACTTTGGCAAAACAAACAATGGCTTACGTCTTGTTCGCAAAATACGTCTATGCGTGCCACCACTGCCTTCACCAGCGAAGGGCTGTATATAGGCGTGGAGGCTTTCGATACGAATATCACCTGGATCGGCAGAAATAGTTTTAAAGAAACGGGAAACGAAAAAACGAATTCGTTTTTTAAGATTCAGGTAATCAAAGCCGGGCAATCTCCGACGAACGACAAAACGAAAGATCTGATGTTTTATATGGACTGTTTCTCCGTCTGTTCGCACAGAGAACGGCAGATTGCCGCAGGAGCGTATCTTGACGGGGAAGTCAATTCCGGGGCTACCGTTTCGCTTTCCGGCGAGATATTCGTGCCGTGGACGGAAATGGGATATACCGATGAAGAAGTGAACGAATACGGCTATCCCGAAAGTTTGCAGATGGACGTAAAATATTTGCGCGTGTTCGAGGGAACGAGCGGTAACAATTTTACGGTGAAATCTTCGCCGTTGCAGTTATATACGTTTACCAGTTATCCCTATTACAACGAAAACGGTTTGACGGGCGCATACGATTGCGAGGAGTTCGGCTCAGCGATTAACGGCTCGCCTGCAACGGATAAATGGGAGATAGAAAAGGACGAAGAAGGTAAGGCGGTAAAATTAACCACAACGGTAGACCGCGCGCAAACCATCTTTTTCCGTCGTGATTCGCAGGGTAACGCAAAGAGCGCTTCGTCCGATTTTATATTAGAAACGAGGGTGCGCGTTCTACCGCTTTCGGAAAATTCGGTACCCGTATGCGGCTTGTGGATCGGTTCTTATCTGGTAACGGGCGTGCGCGGAGATCAGCTTTATAATAATAAACTGATGCTGCAAAATTCCAAATCGATTTCAGACGCGCAATGGATGGGCGAACCGCAGGATTTCACCATTAAAACGGTAGCGGAAAACGATTACCGGAAAGACTATGTGGATTTACGTATTGTAAAATACGGCACGGAACTTTATTATTTTTATAACGATCTGTTTTTCAAAACGGAAACGCGCAGTAATTTCAGCGGAGCAAAATCCGTAGGCTTGTTTGCCAACGGAAAGGCGGAATTTACGAATTTCCGATTTGTGGATTATAGCGACGATACCGCTGCATTGAAAGAATATTTATCCGATTACGTATATTTTGTAAAAACGCAGAAAGCGGGCGCGAAAGGCGCGGTGAACAGCGACGTTCTCGCCGTGAAAAAAGGCGACTCACTCACTTTAACGGTGCAACCCGCCTTGGAATGCTATCTTTCTCAATTTACCGTTAATGGCGAATCGAAAATAGAGGACGTTGAAAAGCGGTTAGACGTTTCCACGGGTACGTACGTTTTCGTTCCCGAATCAGACGTTGAAATTTCTTATAAATTCGAATATATCAACGAGGCGCAAGCCGTTAAAACGGTAATAGGGCTGTTCGGAAAGGACGGTACGGCATTAGGATCGGCGAAATTCCGCCTGACAAGCGACAGCGCGTTATTCTATTGCTCGGGCACCGCCAACGACAAAGGTTTCGTTACGCTTTCTCTGTTGAAAGAGGGCGCGCTCCTTGGAGAAAATTCTTTCGGAGGAATATATCGGATTTCCTTTGAATCGAACGGATACAACCCCGCCGTGGGGCAGTTTGAAATTTCTTCCGACGCGGCAAAAGAAAACCGATTTGTTTTTTATGCTTCAAAAGTAAATTACGGAGCGGTGAAGGTGAACGGCTATATCACCTCGGTACAGGGAACGCCTTCGTACAACATCGAAACCGGCGGTTACTATATGCCGTCCGGCAACGTTAAGCAGTATTTTATCGACTCTGCAACGAACGAGGAAAGCGGCTACGATTACGCGGTGGAGGCAACGATTAAAGTGAGCCCCGTAAAAGAGGGCGGCAAGCTGGACGATTCGCATAACGGAGTTTCCGGCATAGCGATTGCTTCGGGAGCGACGGGGCAGATTATTCTGAAACAAACGGGATATTCCTGGGAAAAGAACAGATTATGTCTGCAAGTCGGCGATTACGAGGTATCCGTGAGCGGCTTTGACACCGATATTAACGGAAACGGTGGTATAATAAAAATTAAACTCGTCAGAACCGCCGACGCGATTTACGTCTTCGACGCGGACGGCAACGTAGGTTTTTATATGGACGAAGCAGGTCTTCATCTTGTAGGAACGCACCGGATCAAAACTACACAGCAAAGTAATTTGCAACCGATTAACAATTTGATAGCAAGGTTTTTCAGAAACGGCAAAGAAAACGTCGTGGGAATGATAAATTACGATAACGTGAAAGCGGAGTACGACGTGCAGACGAAGAAAGGCGCCGACGAAGCGGCAAAATTCGTTAAAGTCTTTGCTTTTGAAAAGGAAAACCAAACGTATACGGCAACGGTAGAAGGGTTAGAAAGTAACGGTAAATATATTATCGGAAGCGTTGTGACGGTGGCTGTAACGTGTAGCGGCAATCAGTATGCAAAAGAGCTTACCGTTCAGGGCGCAAGCGGTACGGAAATGATTGCGGGCGTTATCGAAGACGGCAGGACGATATTTGAATACACAATAAAAGAAGACGTTACGGCTACGATTACGAGGTATATAGGCATACAGATTATGGAGGGAAAGGTAAGCGGCGCGACGGGTGCGGCAAAACTTGCTCTGTACGATACGGACGGCACGTTTATCGAAGAATATACCGACGCGGTAAACGATGAAGGCGAATACGCTCTCCGCATTCTGGAAGGAGATTACAATATCATCGTATCGCAGGGAACCCGTCTTGCTTTCATCGATGCGGGAACGATCAACGGCGCGCTTGCAGAAGCGTTCGTATTCGTCGGCGGAACGATCAACGGCGTATCTTACGCCGCGGCGGAAATGGATTATTACGCGGTAAAAGCGGCGGCGCAGGGAAAGGTTGTGCCGTATGCAACGGGTAAGCAAATAACGTTGAGCAATTCGGTGACGGACGGCGAGTACGCATACAGAGTGGCGGTGGATACAAGAACGGAAGGCGCGAAAAATACGAACGGCGCAGTGGCGGGAATTTCAAACGGTAACAGTTTTATTCGTCTGCTTCGTTACGGTCCCAGAATTCTTGAATTAGAGGTATGGAACGGAAATACTCGTATATATGACGCCAAGTTTAACGATATGGCAAACGGAACGTCCTACGTTACCGCGGGGGCGGTTGCCGATCTCGGTTTTATATCCGACAGAAGCGGTAGCAATTACGCGTACGGTTTTGAAAAACGAAGCGACGCGATTTACATATCGGTAGGCTTGGCAACCGACAATATGTTTGAAATTTTCAAGGTGACGGCAAACGGAATAGAGGCGGCGGACGGAAGAACTTCGTACGTTGCGGGAAACGGCAACAAAACGATAAGCGTAGGTAACGCGCAAAAGGCGGCGATAAACGCAACATTGCAAAACTCCGTAGCTGACGAAGATATTTTGAAATCGGTTCTTTCCGGGTTCTTCGGGGCGGAAAACGGGCTGTTCGTTATCAGCGCGATTGCCAACACGCCTTTTGAAATTTCAAAAATGCCCTATATCGAAGATCCGATCGTATTCAACATATCGGGCAGGGTGGAAGGAGCGACGAGCGCGGCGAAACTTTCGTTACACGACGCGACGAGCGGCGCGTTGGTGAAGGAATACGAAAAAGTGTTCGACGACGACGGCAATTATATCGTTAGCGTAGAAACGGAAAGCGAATATAATATCGTCGTCACCGAGAACGGGAAAGCGGCGTTTCTCGACGCGGGAGTAACGGACGGGACGCTTGTGCCGGCGTACAGCATGACGGGCACGACGTATGCGGAAAAAAAGGCTTCGGCGAGCGGAAGTTGGACGTATAACGCGGGCGCGGGGCAGTACGCTACGCAGAAGCTCACGAATTTTTCACCCGACGGCGATTACGAGATAGAAATGACGCTGAGCGGCGCAAACGCCCGAGGAACGTTGGGTAATGCCGGAATAGATATTTTAAGCGGCGGACAAAAAGGATACGTGCGCCTGATTTTCGGCACGGACTGCAACAACGGAAACGGCGCGTTTCTTCTTGTCAGCGACGGAACTACGGAAAGCAGGACGGGAATAATTCTGCAAAAAGACGGCGCGGATTATTCCGTGGGAAGATTCAACAGCGCCTCTATGTACGTCAGCGTGAAAATCGTGCGTAAAAACGGTGTGATCACGATTTCGGCAAAGTCGGGAGAGAGCAAAGAATATACCGCAGTTTTACAAATCGACGGAAACGGTATATCCGCGTGCGATAACGGCTACACATATCTCAATCATTCCAAAAAAGCGCTTGATCTTTCAACGTTTTTATCAGATAAAGCAAGCGCGCTTGCCGCTTATACGACGGGCGTGAACACGTTCAGGTTCTTCCATTATTCCACAAACGGTTACACGTATAACTGCTCTGTTACTGTTACGCCGTAAAAACGCCGCCGAGGCGCAGAACGAAACGCGCGAAGAAAAATGCGTTTGAATGTGTTAATTTCCTCCAAGGAAGGGGAAAAAGGGAAATTCCTGCCTCTATAAAAAGAATTTCCCATAAAAAAAACAAAAAAAGGAGGAGGCATGATGAAAAATTACAGGCAACCCGTTTTCAGAATTATCGGTTTTGAAGACAACGACGTTGTCACCTCGTCTTCCGTTACGGTGAAAGACAACGTTGCAGGCGCCCTCGGCGTATGGGGGGACGAATGGAAAGGGACGGAGGTGTTGTAAGATGAGAAAATGGAAAAAAGCGAGTATAGCTTGTATGGCTTTGTGCGCGGGAGGCGCGCTTCTCGGCGGCGCGGGGGCTACGGCTTACGCGAAAGCGGAAGAAACGACGTCGGCGATAACGCTGACGGGCGCGTCGGTGCGTATGAGCAGTCCCACGGGTATCCGTTTTGAAACAATCGTTGAAAAACAGGAGGGATATACGTACGGCACGATAATTATTCCCAAAAATCTGCTCGGCGAGGCAGAACTCACCGCGGAGACGGCAAGCGCGCTGAACGTAGAAGCGACGAAATGGCAGTCGGACGAATCGAGTTATACCGTGGTGCTCGGCGGCGCGAACGGCGAAAACGGCGTGACGAACTTTCCCGAATTAAAGTATAACGAAACGCTTGTGGCGCGTTCGTATGCGGTGAAGAACGGCGTATATACATATTCCGCCGCCGTAGAAAGAACGCTTGCCTACGTGGCGAGCAAGGCTCTTGCCGACACTTCGGAAGAGGGAGAAATTACCGACGAAATTTCCCGTGGGTTTCTAAAAACAATCTGCGATAGCGTTCTGGGCGACGACGCCTTCGCTTTTGAAAAAACGGAAACGGTTATCGTTACGGGCGAGAGCGCGGATCTTACCGCATTGTATTCCGCAACTAACGGAGCGGAAGGCATGGCGGCGATTTGGCAGAGCGACGCGACGGACGTAGCTACGGTGGACGAAAACGGAACGGTAAGCGTAAAGGGCGAAGGCACGGCGATAATAACGGCGCAGATAGGCACGAAGAGTGCGAGTATTACGGTGAAATCGGGTGCGAAAATCGAAGGAACGCTGACGGGCGCGGCAGACGGTGAAGCGTTGGCGGAACTGTACGGCGCCGACGGTAACTTCGTGGCGAAATACGCCTTTACGGCAACGGACGGCAGGTATAGCGTGATAGCGGAAAGCGCTACGGCAAAAAATGCGGCGAAAGCGATTATCTCTCAGGGTGAAAACGCGGCGTTTATCGACGATTTATCCGTAAGCAAAGACGGTGAAATGACTGCGGCGAAATATCGTGTGGGCAGCGGAACGATCAACGGAAAAGCGTTTTCTTCTACAGTTAATACGTACGATATAGCGAAAGCAAGCGCAAGCGGCGATTGGAAATACGCGGCGGCGTATACGGGTACGTACGGATTGATTATGCCCGCGACGGTAACGGCGGAAAACTACGTATTTACTACGCAGATGACAAAACCTACGAAAGAAACGGACGAATCGGGCGTGGGGATTACAAACGGCGAATGGGTGCTTTCTTTCCAGCGCGCGACGGGATCGGGGGGATTTCCTTATGGTACGCGCATCAACGTACACTTTGAAAAATTAGGTACGGCTACGAGTTACGATTTCACGATTAACTGCGGTTACTGGAATGGCAATGATGGATTCCACGACGTTTCTTATTTAGGCGCCAGAAACCAATACGGGAACTGGAATACAGAAAGAGCAGATGCCGGCGGGGATATTAAAAACGTTTACGGAAACGCGATATGGACGATAGAACGGACGGGCGACGCGGTGAAACTTTACGCCGACCCGATTAAGGCAAATGCCGGGCTGCAGAGTAAACTTGTTCTTACGGTGACGGCGTCGGGCATTGTACTGGCGGACAGTCTGTGGGCAAGCGACAGTTATAACAAATTATTTAATTCGGCATACGGTTCTTACGAGGGAAGATCCAACGAGATCATCGTGGAAGGCTTGAAAGGGTTCTTTGGCGCGGGGGTCGAGCACGCCATGGCGTTCGTCAGCGATTCCCGTTCGGCAACGGCGCACAACGTTACGTATAAAGCGTCGCTCAGATCGGTTGAAAACGTTTCGCGCAGTTGGACGTACACTGCAACAGGCGGGAATGGCGAAATACAAACAATGGAAGATTTCGTTGCTCCTTACGGCGACTATACGATGGAAATGACGCTGAGCGGCGCAAACGCCCGAGGAACGTCGGGTAATGCCGGAATAGATATTTTAAGCGGCGGACAAAAAGGATACGTACGCTTGATTTTCGGTACGGACTGCAACAACGGAAACGGCGCGTATCTTCTGATCAGCGACGGAAGCGTGGAGACAAAAACAGGCATTATTTTGCAAAAGGACGGCGCGGATTATTCCGTGGGCAGATTCAACAGTTCCTCTATGTACGTCAGCGTGAAAATCGTGCGTAAAAACGGTGTGATCACGATTTCGGCAAAGTCGGGAGAGAGCAAAGAATATACCGCAGTTTTACAAATCGACGGAAACGGTATATCCGCGTGCGATAACGGTTATACGTTCCTGAATCAGAACAAAGCGGCGTTGGACATCGTTTCGTATTTTTCAGATAAAGCAAGCGCGCTTGCCGTTTACACGACGGGCGTGAACACGTTCAGGTTCTTCCATTATTCCACAAACGGTTACACGTATAACTGCTCGATAAAAGCGGAAGTATAGTCGCGAAAAAAGGCATTGAGCGCTTGCTGCAGGGTAAACTTTGCGGCAGGCTGAGATTAAGAAAAAACGGCGTTTACGGGCGGCATATCCCCGCCCGTAACGGCGTTTTGTAAAAAATATTTAAATTAAGGGCATTATGGAAAAATTTTCACGGGAATTTATTTACGACGTACTGAAAGAAACGCAGAACGTGAATATCGCGTTTACGGAAGAGGACAGGCAGAGAACTTTAAAAAATCCCTCAACGCAGGAACTGCTGAAAGGCTTGCGCGAAGACGGGGAAAAGTATCGCGGCGAGCCTATTCCTACGCTTACCTTTTCAAAATTTAAACTGCACGATTTAACGGGCAGACGCGAGGAGTTTGATAACGATTATTTTCTTCGCAGAAAAAGACTCACCGCCTTTGCCATGCTTTCCTGGCTGTACGGAAAACAAGAGGATACAGAGGCGTTGGAAGATATAATCTGGGCGATCTGCGACGAATATACGTGGTCGCTTCCTTCTCATTTGTTTTTTAAATGTTTAACGGAATTGCAGACGGAAGAAACTTATCACGTGGATTTGTTCGCGGCGGAAACGGCGGAAGCCCTTGCGGAAACGCTTTCTCTTGTCGGCGAAAAACTCCGCCCTATCGTCGTTATGCGCGCTAAAAGAGAAATATACCGTCGTGTAATAGACAGAGTACTGAAAGTAGAGTTTTTATGGAAATACCAGTGGGCAACCAATTGGTGCGCGGTATGCAACGGCAGCAGTGCGATGGCGGCGCTGTATCTGGAAAAGGACGTCGACAAACTTACCGATTATATTAAAATGACGACGGACAGTCTGCATACCTTTTACGGCAGTTATCCCGACGACGGCGCGTGCACGGAGGGAACGTCGTATTGGGATTTCGGCTTCGGTTGGTTTGTATATTTCGCCGCTTTGTTAAAAAAACGAACGGCGGGGAAAATAGACCTTTTCAACGATGAAAAAATACGGAAAATGGCAAGCTTTCCCGTTCGGGTTGCATTCGACAAGGGCAACTGCGTGGCTTTCGCGGATTCTCCGGGCGGCGTAGGGCTGGATTTGGCAAGCGGGTTGATCACTTACCTTTCCGAAACGTACGACGACGTAAAATTGCCGTCGAAAGAATTTTTGAACAATACGGAAAAGGCGAAACACGCCTCTTCGCGTTTCGCGCTTACGTTGCGTAATCTGGTTTGGACGGCGTACGATATCGAAAATAAGGGCGTAAACCCCACCATGCGAACGAGTATTTTTCCCGTGGCACAATGGTATATCGCCACAAGCGAAAACGGCGTGGGGCTTGCGGCGAAGGGCGGACATAACGATGAAGCGCACAACCACAACGACGTAGGCTCTTTCCATGTTTTTAAAAACGGAAAAACAATGATCGCCGATTTAGGCGCGCCGCAGTACGTTTCCGATTATTTTATGCCGAACACGCGCTATACCTTCTTCTGCGCCTCGTCCGAATCGCACAACGTACCCGTTATCAATGGAAAATACCAAAAAGAGGGCAAGAAATATGCGGCGAGAGAGGTTGTGATCGGCGAGGACGGCATTACGATGGATATTTCGGGAGCGTATGACGCGCCTGAACTTAAAAGCCTTGTTCGAGCGTTGAAATGTAATCATAAAACGGGCGAAACGACGGTGAAAGATAAGTTTGTCTTTAACCAAAAGCCAAGCTCGGTTATCGAGCATATTTTGTCTATGGTAGAGCCTATCGTAAAAAGCGACGAAGTCGTTATCGAAAACGAGGGAGAAATCGCACGTATCCTTTTTGATAAAGAGAAGTTTACAATCAACGTATATTCGCACGAGGATTTAGCGAAAGGAAGCGGTGCGCCGAGAAAAAGCTACGTTACGGAATTGATTGCAATCGACTTACAAAAAGAAATGGAAATCAATTTTAAGATTATGTTTTGAGGTGAAGATATGAGTATTGATTTTTTAAGATTCCCTAATTTTAAGAGAAAGGCGGTAACGCTCAGTTACGACGACGGGGTAAAATGGGATAAACAGCTTATTGAAATTATGGTAAAAAACGGCTTAAAAGGCACGTTTAACCTTAATTCGGGTAGATTTGCCTTAAAGGACGGGGAACGGAAATTGACCGCACAAGCCGCTTTAGAGCTGTACGAGGGTAACGGTATGGAGGTTGCTGCGCACGGGCAGGATCATTTATCGCTTGCGAAGGTAAGCTCCGTTATGGCGGTAAACGATATTATTTCAGATAGAAAGACTTTGGAAAAATTATTTAGAAAGCCTATCGTCGGTTGGGCGTATGCGAACGGCAGTTATTGTACCGGCGTTGCTGAAATGTTAAAGACGTGCGGAACTTTGTACGCCCGAACGACGATATCCACGGAGAAATTCGATTTGCCCGGGGATTGGTTGCGTTGGCCTACAACTTGTCATCATGGGAACGCAAGATTGATGGAGCTTGCAAGAGAATTTGTTGAACAAAAAGACGATACGAATTTTTGGAGAAATAGACCTCAATTATTTTATTTGTGGGGGCATAGTTACGAGTTTAATGACCATAACAACTGGTATATCATAGAAGAATTTGCGGAATACGTTGGCAATCGAGAGGATATCTGGTATGCGACAAACGTTGAAATCTACGACTATATTGAGGCGTATTACGCGTTACGGTTTGGTGCGGAAGGTACGTTCGTCTTTAATCCTACGTGTATCGATATCTATTTGGAATATTACGGTCAAAAAGTGGTTGTGCCTGCAGGAAAGTTGGTCGACTTGCCTGAAAGAAGACCTTAACGTAAAGAGTGTGTTATGACAGGAGAAAATAATATGAAAAGATTTATCAGTAAAGTATTTGCAGGAGCAAAAACGGAACCGAAAATCATCGAGGCGTATTTGATCGGGGGGACAATCAAATGCTGCCGGGTATTCCCCCATATACAAAAATCAAACGGAAACCTTTGAAAACGTTTGGTATGCTGGTCAAACGCAAAAAACGTTGCGAGGGGCAGGATATTCCGATGTGGTTAGCTCGGATTATACGCAAACCTTTGCCTCCGTTAAAAAATCTGTTACGGGTGGGTTGGGACACATTTCCGATCGAATCGGGTTCGAATACGGAATTGCACAAGAACTGAACAATCATTATAGCGCAGAGTCGCCTGTAATGATTTTTAAGACTGCGTCCGGCGGAACTTCTCTTTTGGATACTACTTTGGAATTATCCGATAAATTCGGGAATTGGTATCCCCGTTCCCTTTGGGAAGAGGGGTATGAACCTAATATTAACGGATATTCTGAAAAGATTTCAAAGCTTCCAAACAATACTTTTCGGCTAAAATCCAATACTCGGTTTCCTGCTTAAAACGTACGCACAAAAATGCTTAAAATAATACTCGGCAAACGGAAAGATTACGCTTTCGTCCGATTCGCACGAACTAAAGACGTTGCAAGGTTGTTTTGCGGAAGCGAAGACAATGATTAAAGAAATAGGGTTTCGATACGTTTACGTTTTAAGTAATAGCGAATGGAAAAAGGACTTTATTTAGCCGCTCATTGAATATATATTTTAGAGGTGAAGGATTATGAAATTTGAAAGAAACGAGTATCCTCGTCCACAATTTAGAAGAGAAGAGTGGTTGCCGTTAAACGGCGAATGGGAATTTTCGTTCGACGGTAATGGGGACGGTGACGTGCGCGGCTTATCAAGCGGTAAAATCGCATTAGAAAAGAAAATTTCAGTCCCGTTTGCTTATCAATATGAAGCGAGCGGTATCGGGGACTTAACCGTATGCGATACCGTTTGGTATCGTCGTGAATTTATCCTTCCCAAAACGGAAAAACGTGCGCTTTTGTGCTTTAACGGCTCGGACTACGTAACAGACGTTTGGGTAAACGGATTCCACGTATGTAAGCATACGGGCGCATACGCTCCGTTTAACGCCGATATTACGAAATATCTTTCAGACGGTACGAACGTAATCGTGGTGCGTTGTATAGATACCCTTGATTTATCCGTACCCCGTGGAAAGCAAAGTTGGACGGGGAAACGGTTTGCTTGTTGGTATTATCCTACGACGGGTATTTGGCAAAGCGTTTGGATTGAATTTTTTGGCGAAGACGCAATCAATTCCTATTCGATTATTCCTGATATCGATAAGGGTACCGTTTTCGGCCAGATAGAAACGTATTACGGCATTGCGGACGAATTGGAAATTGTGGTAAAACGCATGGAGCGTATTGTCAATCAAGGCCGTTTTGCGGTAAAAGGAAAAACTGCGGAATACAATCTTTCGGTGCTTGACCATAACACTCTTGATAAATTGGCGCTGTGGTCTCCTGAACGACCGCATCTTTACGATATTGAATTTACGCTTTATAAAAACGGAAACGTCATTGATAAGGCAAGCAGCCGTTTTGGTATGCGAAAAATTTCTATTGATAAATTCGGGAAAATTTGTTTGAATAATAAACCTTATTATCAAAGATTGATTTTAGATCAAGGTTATTGGAAAGAAAGCGGTACGACTCCCCCTAGCGTGGAAGCGCTTAAAAAAGACATAGAACTTTGTAAGGCGATGGGCTTTAACGGCGCGAGAAAACATCAAAAAATGGAAGACCCTTACTGGTATTATTTAGCGGACGAGCTTGGATTTTTGACCTGGTGTGAAATGCCTTCCGCATACGATTTTTGCGAAAGGGAAATTCTTTCGGTGACGAAGGAATGGATGGAAATCGTCTCGATTGCAAAGAATTTTACTTCCGTTATCGCTTACGTACCGTTCAACGAAAGCTGGGGAATTAGACAAGTGTTGACGGATAAGCGACAACAAAATTTTGCCGGCGTATTGTACTATGTGACAAAGACTTTGGATAACGCTCGTTTGGTTTCGACAAATGACGGTTGGGAAAATACGCAGATAACGGATTTTATATCTGTGCACGATTATGCTTACGACGATACGGAATTCCAAAAAAAATATATCGACGGAAAGGTGGACGAAGTATATCCCGCCGGCAGAAAGTTGATGGTGGAAGGCGCAAACTACTGCGGACATCCGATTTTGTTTACCGAATTCGGGGGTGTGGCAATGAAAACCGATTCGGGCGGCGGGAATTGGGGGTACGGCGAGGGCGCGGCGGACGCAGAGGCTTTTTATCGGCGCATCGCAAAGTTGGTAAAAGGCGTATACTCCTGCCCGTTTCAGGGGTACTGTTATACGCAACTTTCCGACGTACAGCAGGAAGTAAACGGACTTTTGGACGAAAATCACGAGCCTAAGTTTGACGTAAACAGATTAAAGGAAATTTTCGAGGGGAAACAGAAATGAAAATGAAAAAATTGATTGCAAAAGCATTGTCGGTTGTTTGCGGTTGTTTCGTGTGTTTTGCGGCTGTGAATCCCCCGAGCGGTATTACGGCAAAAGCGGATTCCTCCTCCGTTATAGATATGTACTTAATAGCGGGGCAGTCGAATGCGGCGGGATATTCGCCGATACTCGATAATTCCGCGGAAACTTTTGAAAACGTCTGGTATGCGGGAATGACGGAAAAGGCGCTGACGGGAAAAAATCATTCCGACTATGTTAATTCCGATACAACCGAGTCGTTCGATTCGTACAAGAAATCGGTTACGGCGGGATTGGGCAATCTAACCAACCGAATCGGGCCGGAATACGGTATTGCCAAAACCATTAACGGGATGTATGCAAACGGCGATAAAAAAGCGATGATTTTTAAAACAGCAGCCGGAGGGACTTCTCTTCTCGACGACACGCCGGAACTTTCCGAACGCTACGGAAACTGGTATCCTCGTTCCCTTTGGGAACAGGGATATACGCCCGATATAAGCGGTTATTACGAGGGGAACGATCCGACGGGGCTGTTGTATCAACTGTTTGTGGAAAATTTCAGAAAGGTATATCACGAACTTGTAGAAAAAGGATATACTCCCGTGGTAAAAGGCATGGCATGGATGCAGGGGGAAACCAACCTCAGCGGGGAGTATAACAAGAACAAAGCCTACGGCGATACGTTAAAAACCTTTATTACGGATATACGGGCGGATCTTGCGGATATTACGGGCGATGAAACGCTGGCTTCGATGCCGTTCGTTATCGGCAAGATAGCGCCTACGTTCATTTCCAATAATAATCCAAACGTTCCCGCTATGCACGCGCAACAGGAACGCGTAGCCGAAGAAATGGGTGAAAGCGTTTCCACCGTTTCCACCGACGATCTGATCATTGTCGGCGAGGACGGCAAACCTATGGCGGGCTGCCCGGATAAATTTCATTTCTGTTTTTCCGACGCGGTAACGTTAGGGCAGCGCTTCGGAGAAAAAATAGTGGAGCTGAACGGGCAAAAACTGGTTACCGCAAGCGCGCTGAACGGAAAAGTCGATTATAAGATGAATAACGACGGTTCCGTAACGTTTTATCTTACGCCTAAGGAACACTACCGCTTGCAGTTGCTTACGGTGAACGGCAACGATGTTACTGCGCAGGCGGCGGAAGGCGCGTATAACTTTAACGATCCCTCTTCCCGCGTATATGCCGAAGCGGTGTTTGCGGAAAAAAACAAATTTGAACTTACTTACGACGATTTGGGTGCGGGAGCGGGATATTGGCGCAAGGCAAAATTTTGGTATGAAGGAGAAACGCTATCCGTTAAAATTTTCGTGAACGAAGGATATACTCTTTCAAAAGTAACGTTTAACGGCGAAGAGATGAAATATAACGAAATAACCGGCGAGTACGAAACACTGATTTTAAGCGAAGGTAAAATTTCCGCAGTAGTTACGAAAAATACCGAAGAGAAACCGGACGGCAATCTTAAAACGGATACGGAGACGGGTTGCAACGGTTCGGTGGCGCTAACAGGCGGAACGGCGGCGTTTGCGGTTTGCGTCTTGGCGATCACGACGGGAAAAAGAAAAAAGAAATAAATGATTAACCGCCCGCAGAAATCAGTATTTACAAACGCGGGCGGTTAATATGCAGGAGCAAGAAAGTGGGCGTGAATTATTTTTCTGACGACGAAAGAGAATTCGTCATAAAAAATATGTATCCCGTCAGACCGTTGGTTAACTATTTGTGGAACGAGACGGCTTTTGCGGAACTCAATCATTTCGGATTCGGATACAGTAAGGCGTGTATCAACAAGCGATTCAGAAATATCGTAAACAACGTACGACTGGTATATGTTAAAGATTTGGAAAGCGGCGAGTTTTTCGATATTAACCGAAATCTGCGCGATTTACCCTACGACGTATTTTTCAGTCGCGTGGGGTTAGGCTATCAGACGATTGAAAGCAGTTATCGCGGTATTTACGGTACATTCACCGTGCTCATACCCGAAACGGAAAACGTCGAATTGCACAAGATCACGGTGAAAAACGTCTCCGATAAACCGAGACGGCTCTCCGTTTATCCGTACGTGCGCCCTGCCGTGAACCTGAACGGACATCTTGCGTACGGCAAAGGCGATTACGATGAAAAAATCGGCGGATTGTACTATACGTTTCATGCGTTTAATGAAAATAATCCGTATCAGGAATCGTTTTATAAATGTAGCGAAAAGGCAAGCGCATACGCTACGGACGATAGAAAATTTATCGGTGTTTACGGGCGATTGGATATGCCCGTAGCGTTACGAAAGGGAATGCCTGAAAGTTGCGGAACGGCGTTTTCGGATTGTTATTGCGCTGCCATGCAAATCGATCTTGGTTTGCAGGCGGGCGAAGAGAAAGTGATTTATTCCGCAGTGGGGATCGGGCGCAACCGTGAAGAATGTCAGGCGCTTGCAAAAAAATATACCGAAGAAATCACCTTTACCTGCGAATACAAAAAACAGCGGACGTCAAACGAAACGTATATTGAAAAATTTAAGACGACAACTCCTGATAAATATCTCAACTCGGTTACGAATATCTGGCTGAAACGGCAGGTGACCTTGGGCAAAACGTGGGGCAGAATATACGGAAAGGGGTTTCGCGACGTGTTGCAGGATATAACGGGATTTGTATCTTTCGACGGCGCACGCGCTAAAGACAGAATTTTGTATACGCTGCAACATCAGTTTATTTCCGGCAACGGACTGAGAATGTTTGATCCTACGCTGGACTATCCTTATCAGGATATGCCCGTCTGGATTCCGATGGCGCTTTTGGCGTATTTGAAAGAGACGAACGATTTTTCTGTTTTAAAAGAGCGGATTGGTTATTACGACGACGAACGCAAGGAAAGCGTGTTTTTACATCTGAAACGCGGAATGGACTATTTATACGCGCATCAGGGCGAACACGGGTTGGGGCTTTGGGGCGGCGGCGACTGGAACGATTCCATGAATAATTGCGGCATGCTCGGCAAAGGCGAAAGCGTGTGGCTTTCGATCGCAACGGTAAAGGCTACGGACGATTACGCGGAAATTTTAACGCATTATCGCGGCGAAACGGGGATAGAAACGATTGTTGAAGATGCGTTGAACAAAAAGAAACAACTGATTGATAATATCGTTACATACGGCTTTGAAAAAGATCATTTCATTTACGGAATCAACGATTGGGGCGAAAAGATAGGCTCATACGAATGCGAAGAAGGAAAAACCTATCTCAATCCGCAGACATGGGCGGTGATTGCCGGCATTCTGGACAACACACAAAGCAACAAATTGATGGAGCACGTGGAAAACAATCTGAAATGCGCGTACGGTTACGTTCAGAACGTTCCCCCGTATACAAGACCGGACGAGCATATCGGCAGAATGTCGTATTTCGGCGTAGGGCTCTATGAAAACGGCTCGGTGTACAATCACGGCGTCATGTTTAAAATCGTTGCGGATTGTATGTTGAAACGCGGAGACAGAGCGTATGAAACCTTAAAAATGATACGCTACGATAATCCTGAAAATCCGGATTCAGGAACTGAACCGTACGCTGTTTCGAATATGTATTTCGGCCCCGGAGCTTTTACGAATAAAGGGCACGCGCCGTATTCCTGGACGACGGGCTCGGCGGCGTGGATGTATCGCGCGATTACGGAATTTATGCTGGGAATCCGTGCGGATTTCGATGGTCTGATAATCGATCCGGCTCTTCCGTCTGCGTGGAACGGGGTAACGGCGGAAAGGGTGTTCCGCGGCGTAAAATATTTTGTATCGTTTTTCCGCGGCGAAAACAAGGGCGTATACGTGGACGGGAAGAAAATTGAGGGGAACAAAGTGCCTCTTTTCGAAAAAGGCTCCACGCATACGGTAAAAACGGTGTTTTAAAACAAAAGAAGATAGGGCTATGTTGAAACATTACATGATGATTCTGGCGGCAACCGTGCTGTTTTCGGTGCAGTTTGTGTTTACAAAATATTATCAAAAAATAAAAGGAGCGGGGTTGTTTTATTCATTGATGTTCAGCGCGATGATCTGCCTCGCGTCCGTTCCGTTTTTTATCATAATGAACAACGGAAAATTCGAGTTTTCCGTTTTCTCTTTTATCATTGCGTTGATGTATGCGCTGGATGCGATTCTTTGTACGGTTTTCGGGGTGAAAGCGCTTTCCTGCGCCGATTTATCGGTGTATTCGTTGTTTTTAATGCTGGGCGGTATGCTGCTTCCTTTCGCTTACGGACTTTTCAGGGGCGAAACGCTGACGTGGCTGAAAGTCGTTGCCGTAACGCTGGTCTTTGCCGCCATGCTTGCCGCTACGCCGAAAAAGCGAAAAGAAAGAAAGAAAAACGCAATGGCGATCGTTTGCTTCGTTTCAATATTCATAACGAACGGGCTCACCGGCGTGCTGACGTTTGTGCACCAAAGATCCGCCGCTCAAACCGTCAGTGCGTCGGGTTTTTTGCTGCTTTGCAACTGTTTGCGCTTTTTCTTATCGTCGGCGCTGGCGCTTTGCGTATTTATCTATATAAAACGTAAAAAGAAAAATGCCACTTACGATAGATCGGACGATGGAACTATTGCAGGGGCGGGATTGGACGGGGCAAGGAAAAAAATAACCATAAAAAGTTGGTTGCTCGCTTTTGCCGTTTCGGGCGGCTATGCAATCGTGCACAGTGCGGCGTCGCTGTTGACAACGATAACGGCAGGGTATGTTGACGCGGGAGTACAATCGACGATTGTAACGGGCGGGTGCATGGCGATGTCGGCTGTATACGGGCTTATGTTCGGCGAAAAAATTACAAAAAGAACGGCGCTGTCGTTATTGCTCGCGCTAATCGGCACCGGTTGTATGATGATGTAATAATGAAATTCTTAGGGAATAACGATAAAATGCTACCATATTTGCCTGTGAAAGATTATCCGATGTTGATAACGTTCGGCGATTTTACCGAAACACAAGAAGATTAAAGAAAGGAAAAAAAGGAATCGAAAAATGTTGAAAGTATCCGTAAAGAGAGAAAAAATAACAACGTATCCGGAAGCAAAGGCGGAAGAACTGCCGATGTTTGCGGAAAATCGCGTACACCAAAGAACGAGCGGAGATCCGTTTCCGAATAAAGTTGTGGTAGAAGCGCAACGAAAAGTGAGAATAGAGAAAGAGTACACGGTGATTTATCTTTCGAACGAATATATCGAACTTGCCGTATTGCCTGAACTCGGCGGAAAAATATGGTATGCGAAAGACAAGAAAAACGCGTATGAATTTATCTATAAGAATAACGTGGTAAAACCGGCATTGATCGGCGTATTGGGGTCGTGGACGTCCGGGGGAATGGAATTCAACTGGCCGTTTCATCACAGAGCGTCCACTTTTATGCCGGTGGATTATACGGTGGAACGCGGAGAGGATTATGCAACGATATGGATATCCGAACACGATCCGATCGACAGAATGAAAGGTATGGTAGGAATCACGTTGAAAGAAGGAGAATGTACGTTTGAAACAAAAGTAAAGCTGGATAACACAACGGACGTAAGAAAATCCTTCTTGTGGTGGGAAAACACGGCAGTACCCGTAAACAAGCAGTACGAGATTTTCTTTCCGGAAGACGTGAATTACGTAAGATTTCACTATAAACGTTCAGTAACGACGTATCCCGTCGCAAACAACGAAAAATTCGGTGCGTTCAACGGGATATACTACGACGGGGATACGGATATAAGCAAGCATAAAAACACACTGCACGCAACGTCGTACTTTTCTGCGGACTCGGTATACGATTATTTTGGCGGTTACGATCACGGGAAAAACGGCGGGATCGTGCATATAGCGGAACACCGTATATCCCCGGGCAAAAAAATGTTTACGTGGGCGTATGGTCAGTTGGCAAAAACGTGGGAAAACGCGTTGACCGATACGGACGGACAGTATGCGGAACTGATGGCGGGATGTTATTCGGATAATCAGCCCGATTTATCGTGGCTTGCGCCGAACGAAACAAAAGTATTTACGCAACGCTGGTATCCGATTCACGGGGCGGGAACGCCTACGTTCGCGAATGAAAATTTTGCTCTGTTTAATAGCGGCAAATTGAAATTGCAAGCCGTACGTGAGTATAACCGGGCGTTGTTGCAAATCGAAAGAAACGGAAAGGCGGAAGAAAAAAAGGTTACAATCCCTTGTTATTCGATAACGGAAATCGGCGAAAAGCTGGAAGCGGGCGATAAGATATGTATAATTTCTGATAACGGAGAAACGTTGCTTTGTTACGAGTACGGAAAAACGTACGATAGGGAGATTCCGTCGCCGAGGAAAGAATACCCGTATTTTAAGGAAATAGAAAGCGCGCAGGAATTGTACAAACTCGGCTTGCATGCGGAGCAGTACCGTTCGCCGGAATACCGGGCGGAGGAATGTTATAAAGAGGCGTTGAAACGGGATGAAAAACACACGCCGTCGATGATTGCGCTTGCGGAGATTTATTATAAAAAGTTTATGTTCGATGCGGCGCTCGAAACGATAAACCGAGCGGAAAAGATAGCGTGCGAATACAATACGAGGCTTGAAAGCGGTAGGTTGTATTATATAAAGGGACTGATTTTATCCGCACTCAATCGCGAGGACGAAGCCTACGATTATTATTACAAAGCGTATTTTGCAAACGATTATAAAAACGCCGCGCTTTTAAAAATTTTTCTTGCGGATATTCGCCGGAAAGATTATAAGGCGGCGAGGGCGCACGCAGAAGAGTGTTTAAGCGGCAATTCGTATTCCTGTATCGCCAACGCCTACGCTGCGTATTTGTACGCGTTGCAGGGCGATAGAACGAAAGCGTTGAAAGAACTTGAAAGCGCGATAAAAAAAGACAAATTAAATTTGTACGCGCTGTCTTTTAAAGCAATTCTTACGGAAGATTACGAAACGTACGTAAACGCGATAACCACCGATATATCTCAGAATCTTGCGGATATATGCGGCAAATTTTACGAAAGCGGATTGCGGGAAGAAACGAAGAAACTGCTTTCAGGCGTGAGAAAATACCGTGTTCTTGCCGCAATACCGTTATACGTCTCCGATTTTGCAGAAGGCTGCATAAGCAAAGAATATTCGGCGGAAGGAATTGCATTTCCTTCGCGGATTTACGAATCAAAAATTTTGGAAACGGTATGCGCGAAAAACGCATATGATTTCAGTGCGAGATACTATCTCGGCGTATTGTATTACGGCAGAGGGAATTACGAAAAGGGACTGGAATATTTCAAACAAGCCGACGCGCTTCGGGCGGATTATCGCGTAAAACGTTGCCTAGCGGTTGCATATTATTCGCATTTTAAGAATATCGAATATGCCAAAAAATATATGTCCGAGGCGATAGCCCTTGCTCCATACGACGAAAAACAAATGACTTTCGAATACGCGTATTTCCTTGCAAAGACGGGTGCGGACGGCGAAGAGATAGCAAAGTTTATAAAATCGCGTAATACTGATCGCGACGAAATTGCCGTGGAACTCGCGCGCGCATATAATCACATGACCTTGCCCGACGACGCGTTGAAAGTATTGCTTGAACGAAAGTTTGTAGCATGCGAGGGCGGCGAACATTATATAGCAGATCAGTATATGTACGCATATTACCTGAAAGGGAAAACGGCGTATGAAAGCGGCGATTACCGGAGGGCGATTACGGAACTTCAAAACGCGCTTGTATTGCCGCAGTCGCTCGGTTCGGGACTCTGGAACGACATTAAAAAGGCACCGTACTTGTATTTTATAGCGAAATGTTACGATAAACTCGGCGAAACGGAAAAAGCGAAAGAAACGCTGAAACAATTTGATTTTTATAATTTCGATTATTTTACGAATATGTATTTATATACTTATCGCTACTATCTTGCGAAAGCGTATTTATATCAAGGTAAAAAAATCGAAGCAGATAAACTCATTGCAGACGGAATTGCCGCCGACCTTTCGGATATGGAAAGAGAAAGTATGGGATATTTCGGAACGACGCCGTTTTTCATAAGCTATATCGACGATAACAAGACGGCGCGCGAAACATATTATTCATACAGATTGTATTTGTATTATTCGTATCTCGGGGATAAAAAAACCGCCGAAAAATACAAGTCGATTTTTGAAAAAGACAAATACGGAATGTATATCGAAGATTTTACGTAAGGGTTGCGAACGGAGGAAAAGACAATGCGAACGTCAACGGCTTGACTGGAAAAACGCACGGAAAATTTGGACTACTCGGAAGGTTGAAATGGATTACATATTTATCGTAATATCAGTTTTTGGATTTGCGTTGCAATTTATTTTAATGCAATTTTATGAAAAACAAATCAGGCAAAATTTTGCAACGGGCATTTTTCTTACCATGATAACAAATGCAGTATTGCAGGCAGTCGGCGCGAAACAGCCCGATGACTCGAAGGCTGATGAGTGCGACGGGGAAAAGCAAAAAAAAAGAGCGGAATATTTTCTTTGTTGTGTGGCTGTATTTATCGTTAATGGTTTGACAGGGGTAAGCGCTGCCAGCAACAAAAAATAATTTGCGTAGTACATTTGGCGAGTGTGTTAATATTTAAGGACAAGTTAAGTAAAACGGAAACAATTGCCGTTGTCGGATCATTCGTATCCACAGTTTTATTTGCGTTTTAAAAAGGGAGAAAATCATGATAGAAAAACTGATTGAGTACATTGCGCGAATAGGAAGAGACGATATTTTCTATGCGACGAACGGCGAAATTTTCAAGAGGAAGTAAATTTTGAAACTATTTATTATTTCGACAAAATTTTTATTTAAGTCAATCGTAATTTAGTCATTTATACTTGATTAAATATAAAAACCGTGCTATAATAAAGAAAAAACGAAGGAGTACGGGTATGTTTATCGGCAGAGAAAAGGAATTAAAGGTTCTCAATGATTTACACGATTCTGATAAATTTGAGTTTGCCGTTATCTATGGAAGACGTCGCGTTGGTAAAACGGCGATTATCAATGAATTTATTAAAGGGAAGAAAGCCGTTTATTTTATAGGAGTAGAAAGCAACTCCAAACAAAATCTTGACAATTTCAGTAAGAGTATTATGGAGTATGCGATGAATACCGTTGTGGATACGGTATTCGGTTCTTTTCAATCCGCCTTGGAGTACGTTTTCATTTTATCGCAAAAAGAGAGGCTCGTTCTTGCAATTGACGAGTACCCTTACGTAGCTCGCGCGAATAAGAGTCTTGCGTCGACGTTACAACTTTTGATTGATAAATATAAAAACACCTCGAAACTGATGCTCATTTTATGCGGCTCGTCTATGTCGTATATGGAGGATCACGTTCTGGCATACAAAGCTCCGTTGTACGGCAGAAGAACCGCACAATTAAAAATATTACCGTTTGATTTCTTTGACGCGTGCAAGTATTACGAAAATTTCAGCGATGAGGATAAGGCGATTGCTTACGGTGTGACAGGCGGAACGCCTCAATATATGCTGCAATGGAATACGAATTTGTCTGTAGCAGAAAACGTGAAAAATACTTTTTTCAATCCTGCGTCGGCGTTGTATGAGGAGCCTGAAAATTTGCTCAAACAAGAAGTAAGAGAGCCCGCTTTATACAATGCGATTATCTCTGCGATTGCAAGCGGGGCAACGAGAATGTCGGAAATCTCTACCAAAGTAGGGGAGAATACCAACGTATGCAGCAATTATTTGAAAAATTTGTTGGAACTTGGAATTGTGTGCAAGGAATTGCCTTTCGGAGAAAAGTCGTCAAGAAAAGCAATTTACGGCATTGAAGATGCGATGTTCAGATTCTGGTACAGATTTGTATTGCCAAACAATTCGTTGATTGTCCGTGGGGCGACCGACGTGGTTTATTCGCGTGTGGAGCCGTTACTTTGCGATTATATGGGAAAGGTGTTTGAGGAAATCTGTAAACAATATTTATGGAAGCAGTTGTTGTCGGGCAAAACGCCTTTGGTATTTTCCGATCTTAGTCGTTGGTGGGGGAACGATCCGATCGAAAAGAAACAGACTGAAATCGATATTGTAGGCGAGCAAGATAAGGACACGGCATTGTTTGGTGAATGTAAATGGACGAACGAAAAAGCAGACGTTGGCGTTTTGGAGTTGCTTGTCAAGAGAAGTAACTTATTTCATCATAAAACGAAATACTTGTATTTATTTGCAAAGAGCGGCTTTACAAGCGGTTGTATCGAACTTGCCAATAGTTTGGGAAATGTGATACTTGTCAGTTATGCGGATATAGTAGAATGATAATCGGAGGGGGGGGCGATATCCGCAAAACAGAGCCGGTTGGCACACGGATAATATTGGGAAGGAATTGGGAAATTTTTGGGAAGTAATAGTTTGCGCAAAAATAAAAATGCCCAAAATGAGCCGTTTTTGCTTGTTTTTTCTTCGTTTTTGCCCCATTTTCGAGGGGTGAAAAAATAGGGGTTGAGCCTGTTAATCCGTGTGTCGTCAGTTCGAGCCTGACAGGGGCAGCCAAATGAACATTTTGAACAGAAAACTGTTTGAAATGTTCATTTTTTTATTGCAAATATGTTCGATTTGCGCATATTTGACTACCCTAAATCTTATCGTTTTGGGGAATGGGGAGCAAATTGGGGAGTTTTTGGGGAGTGATTTCCCTTAAAAATAAACGCATTCCGCGCTATTTTCAAAACTCGTAATTGACTTTTTCTGCTTCCGACAAAATGTATTCTTCCGAATAATCGGTATAACCGCGGTCTACCTTCGACGTTTTTACTTCTTTATCGTCTTTATGCCCGTCCCAAAGCATGACAAGCTCGTGGTTGACACCACATTCTTTGCAACGGGTGATAAACGTATAATGAAGTTCGTGAGGGTGGTGATTGGGAAAGAGCCTTGTGAACAACGTCCGAATGGAATCGGGATTGGTGTTTTTGGCTTTTTCAAAATCAACGTACGGCAATACTCGCCGAGCGACGGGTGTAATGGGAATTTGTCGATGTGTTTCCTTTCTGCCCAAGCGTTCTTTGCCTGTGATACAGTCAAGGAATTTTCCGTCGATAACTCGCAAAGATTTCAATTCGCATTGCCGAAGCCCAAAATAGAGAAGTACGAGCATTGCGCTTGTCGTTGCGCCGTCGGGGTTAGCGATACAGTAATCGACGAGTTTTCTTTCTTCCGCTTTCGTGAATGCCGAGCCTTTTTTGCTTTCGTGGTAAGGCAAAACGATTTTCTTGACGGGAGATTTGATATTAAAATCTTCCGCGGCTAAATCGAAAATGCAGTTAAGTATCAGTTTCAGCTTTTGCGCGGTGCGGTGTTTGCCTGCGCCCGTGTACTCAAATAAATAACTTTGTAGCATTTGACGGTTGATTTCCGAAAGCTTAAAAGTTCCCAAACGGGGTTTTAAGTCTTTGCGGAACATACGCTCGTATTCGGCATACGTACTTGCTTTTGTCGTTTGCTTTTTGGTTTCCAGCCAAGTTTCTCCGTATTCTCCGAATAGGGGAAATTTAGGCGTTTTTGCGGGACGGTTTGGCGTTTCATATTGTCCGCAAAGGCGGAGCATAAACTTGCGTTTCATTGTATCAAAATCTTTGGAAGCGACTTCGATATTATAACCGTCACGACGATAGCGCGCGTGAAAAAGTCCTTGATGATAACGGAATTTTACAATTTTGTTGTCCATAATAAATGATTGTTGAAAATTTTTAGGCATAGTAGATATCTCCTTTTTCGTGAAATGAATGATGCCAAAGTTTTCGTCCGAATCATTTTCTTTTCTGCCCTTTACGGGCGTTTTTTTGTTTGCAGGTGGTTCTACCTGCGGTAACGGTTTTCCCGTTGCGGTTAACTCTTTTAACGTGTCGAGCGTTATGGAATCAGCGGCGAGTTTCAATACGCCTGCGATTACCTTATCCGTTTCGGGATTGTTTGGGGTTGCCTTGATAACATTTAATAATGTAGTTAATTGTTCTTGATTCATTGTCCTCCTTATAGAAAAATTTTTGGCGACTTGTTTTGTAGCCTACCATAAATTTTCGTAAATTGCAAATGTTTTTTCATAGTTTTTTTATTTTGTCCATTGATAATTTTTATTTTTCGGCGGTTTGGGTACGCGGGCGCGTTCATTTGCCGTTCGTTTGGCTTCTAAAAGTTTGTCGGGTGCGTGCGTGTGGATAAATTCAACGTATTCCTTGTATTTTTCAAGTTCGGGAATTTTCTTTTCAAGTTTGCGAAGTTCGTTAAAAAGAAAATCGTTATCCTTGTCCTTAATAGCCTTTTCCTTTTCAAGCTGTTTATAGCTTGCGATAAGCCCAACGATTTGTTTACGAAGTTCGGCTTTTGAAAACGGTTTCTTGCCGTCTATCGCGTCTTGGAATGCGCGTAAGTATTCTTGCATCGGTTCGATTTCGTCTTGTAAGGCTTGGATTTCCTTTTCTTGCCGTTGCTTTTCCCATTCGTATTTAGTGGTATGTTTTTTATTGCTACCGATTTCTCCGCGCTCTAACCCGTAGCGGATAGAAACCTGTTCGTAAAACTCGTCTTGTAGATTGCCAAACGATAACTGTCCACCGCGCTGTTCCCAAAAGTCCGAACTGCATACTTTTGGACGGGGGAGTTTTACTTCTTCGTATATACTCTTTCCGTGGTTGTCTTTCGCTTGGATAGGCGAGCCTTTTTCATTTCGTAAAACTTTCCCTTTCTCGTCTTTGGCGTAAACCTTTTTCTTTCCCGTATCAACAAGCGGTATATAATATAATTGTAAGTGGGGCGTAGTTTCGTCCAAATGTACGACGGCGGATAAAATATTTTCATCCGTACCGTGATAACCGACTTGACGTAAAACGAACCCATAACTTCTATTGAAAAAGTCAATTATTTTTTGCGGTGGGGGTTGACCTTGTACGTAGCCGAGCTTTTCAAAGAACGATTTATCCGACGTGATAATCATACCTTCAAAAGCAACAGACTTTTTCGTTTCCTTGAACGTGGCATTGGTGGTTTCGACGATGGACTTCCATTGTTGAGATAATCTTCCGTCTGATTTTTTGTAATAGTAGTTGAGTGGCGTTCTCGTATCGTCGATATCTTCGTTACGGTGATGTCGGCTTGTCCGTTCCGTTTCACCGCCGATTAAACGAAGCGAACCTTTGCTAAATTTTTCTACTCTAATAACTTGATAACTTATAATAAAATCCTCCTAAAATTTGATTTCGTTGCATACACGGGTGGGGTACTTGGATTTGAATATATCCATATCTCACTAAGATACAACGCGATGCTTATGTATCCCGTTCGCCCTTGCAGGGAGCTGATTTTGTTCATAAATATACCTCCTGTTTCTTTTTTAGAATACGAAAAAACCGAGCCTTTCTAAAAGCTCGGTAAATGCGCTCCTATATATAAGACAGGAAAACGCCGAAATTATTAGTAGTTTTGAAAAATATTTTTAACTTTTTTCTCGGCGGTATTTTTGTAAGCGTTTTAATCGCTCTTGATGATACTTCTCTTGCGATGATTTCAAGGATTCGTCAACGGGAATATTCTTCCGTTTTGCTTGCCGAATTGCTTCCTGTTGGAAACGGGTAAGAAACTTTCTTTTTACGGTTTTATATATCCGTTGTCGGCGTTCCGCTTCCGTGAACAGTCTTGCAAATACGCCTTGCGTGGTTAAAGTTAAATGACCGTATCGGGATTGAAAATTATCCCAACGCCGTGGAGTAGCGGATAGGCGATAATTCACAATATCGTCCTTTTGCGTATCATAACCAACGATAAGCGCGTAGAAAATATTGCGGATAAGTTATAATTATATTAGTAGAGTAAGAAAGAAGAGTGTGTGCAGTTATCGCTGTAATTATACGCAATTGTCGAAAAGACGTAAAAAATTCCGAAAATGGTTTTTCCAACCCCATATAAATCATTTCAAGAAGCAATACGAGGACAAAAAAAAGGCGCGGACTCACGCCACGCCTGGCTCTTCAAAGAACGGCAGTTACCGCAAACTTTCCTAACGGAACAGGCGGCAAAGCACGGGTTAAATTTAATAGATAACCTGAATCTCTTTTTCTTTAAAGATAGCGGCAAACTCTTCGTTGGGCTGCTTGTCGCAAATAATACAATCCACGTCTTCAAAATTGGCAAAGGTGTAGGGATATGTCTTGTCAAATTTAGAGGAATCGACCATAACCACGTTCTTTTTTGCGGAGGAAATTACTTTCTTTTTCAGTTCACACTCGTTTAAAGAGGCGTTTGAAAAACCGTATTTAACGTCCACCCCCGTTGTACCAATAAAGGCAAGATCCACATTGATTTTATCGATGGCATACATGGATACAGGACCGGAAAGAGAGGAAATGGATTTATTGAGCGAGCCGCCCGTTAAAATAATTTCAATTTGGTCGTTTTTTTGCAGTTCCAAAGCGATAAAAGGGTCGTTTGTCGTTACGAATAGGGGTATATTTGGCAATACCTTCGCAATATTAAAAGAACTTGTGCCCGCGTCAAGATAAATTGACATGGAATCTTTAATGAGCGTAAGCGCTTTTAAGGCGATACGCTGTTTTGCCGTTTGGTTGCGGGTAATTCTTTGACTGCGGTAGTCGTGAATAGAAACGGAATCTTCCTTAATAACTGCACCACCGTGAATGCGTTCAATATAGCCGTTTTTTTCCAGCATAATCAAATCGCGGCGAATCGTCATTTCGTTGTAATCGGGGAAAAGCGCGTTCAATTCCTTGAGCGTTGCTTTTTTCTTTTGCGTGATGTATCCAAGAATTACGTTTATTCTTTTTTCCGACATAATAAGCTCCTCTTTTTTTTATATTATAAAACAAAACGGAAAAAATGTCAATAAAATAAAAGGAAAAACGTAAAAAATAATAAAAAATAACATAAAAATGTAAGAATTAACTTTTATGAAAGAGCGGTTTTGTGGAAAAATCAGTGGTTTTGCATAGAAAAATGGGAGTAAAAAATCTTACATTAAAATGTAATTTAATTTTTTCACGAAAAATCTTGACAAACAAGGGGACACGTGTTATAATTTTTTTAGAATAAAAGTGTAGTATCTTGTTTTAGGAAGTGCTATGAAAAAACAAATCTCTTTCCTTAAGTTATAAATCTTAACAAAAAAATGTAAGTTTTTTATATCATTAACAAAAAAATGTAAGTTTTTTATATCAAAGAGAGGTAAATGATGAAAGCGAAAAGACAGTCTACGTTGATGTGTTTATTGGCAACGGCGCTTTTGTGCGGCGGTGTCGGTGTGTTTTTTGCATCCGCTGAAGAGAGTGGAGCGCAAGTGTATCACGATCCGATGACGAATTCCAAAGTGGCTCCCGACGGGGCAACGTATAATGGCTTTGGTTGGGATCAAGACATGAGCCATACCGACTATTGCGGTTCTGGCGGCGATTCTTCGGCGTTTAAATTAGACGGTACAAACGTCGCCTATGCGGAATACACCGTTAGCAATGCGGAGAGTATCGAGGCGCTTTATTATTTCCACGCGCAATGGGGCACGCAGTCTCATATTATGGTTGACGTATCAAAGCTCGATTCGAATCGTACGCAATATGCAGCGTGGGATCTTCCTGCGGGCGACACGGTTGTGTCAAAGTTTATTAGTAAATCGACAGGGCTTATCTACGTTTATATGAATAACGTATGGTGGGCTTATATAGATACGGGTATAGTGCCCGGTGGTGATTATAGTTATTTCAATACGAACTTATCGAACTTTTCCGCTCCCGTAGAAAGCGATTTAGTTCCTTACGGCGCAGGCTTCCAATATACTTTGAACGGTTCGGATTGGTTTTGGGCGGATAAGGAGCTCGACGTTTCTTCCAAGGAAACGCTAGGAAATTATAATAAGGAAGTTTGGAGAGCGAAAAATCTTCCTCCGAAGATTCAAAAGGTGCGCGTTTATCTCGTCGATAGAGCGGTGTACGTCACGGCGGATACGTCAACGGGTACGGTTACGACGCAATCGCCTACGGGTTCAGTTGGTTGGTATCTTACGATTGCCGACGTAAAGATTTCTTATTATAAGAACGTGGCGAGCAACACGCCTCCGGTTGCGGAAAATAAAACGCTTACTTGTAAGCAATCAAGATCGGTGGAGTTTGAGCTTTCAGCAACGGACGCGGACGGCGATTTCGTCAACTTACTTCTTGAAACGGACAATTTAAAGGGCGAGATAAGAAAGGTTTCGGGCTTGAAATATAGTTATACCGCGCCCAAGGACGAGTTTGGAACGTACGTGGTTCCGTTTAGAGCTTTCGACCAATACGATTATTCCGAATATGCGACGCTTACCATTGTCGTTGAGGAAAGCGACGGCGGTTATTTGCCGGAGGATCTTGAAATGACCTATCCTCAAGTAGAAGAATTAACTTTACATAGTTTGTTTGCGGACGGTATGGTGCTTCAACAAAACGAAGCGTCTAAAATTTGGGGGCTTACCGTTCCTAGTTGTGAAGTGAGCGTAACCTTGAAAAAGGGTGCGGAAACGATTGCAAACGCAACGGCAACGGCTGACGAAGACGGATATTTCTCCGTTTTGTTACCCGGTCAAAATGGTTCGTTTGATAAATATAGCGTAGTTGTTTCCGACGGTACGACGAATAAAACGATTGAAAACGTAGTTTATGGCGAAGTATGGATTTCGTCCGGTCAATCGAACATGGAATTGCAAACGCAATGGTGTTTGCCTCAATTGACCACCGTGAACGAGGAATTCGTTAGATTCTACTTCGTTCCCACCAATCCGATTTCCTCGTTAAGCGGGAATTATAGCTATACGCCCGTTTACGATGCAAACGGTAGATGGGGATTTGGTAACGTTTTGGAAGACGTTAAAATTACGTCGGGCGTTTCCTATGCGTTTGCGTTAAAAATTTACGAAGAGATGAACGTGCCCGTAGCGATAATGCACACGGCTCTCGGCGCAACGAGTATTGCAACGTGGATTTCCCGTAAGGCAATTGAAGACAATCCCGATTTCATTGCGGAAATGAAATATAGAAACGCTTGGGCGGATACCAATAACTGGAATACGTTCGGCGACGTGAACTACAACCAAATGACGGCAATGTTCAACCATAAGATCGCGCCGCTTGCAGGTTACACGGCAAAGGGTATTATTTGGTACCAAGGTTGTAACAACGTAGGCGATTGGAGAGCGGCAACCGATTATAAGAGAAATCTTAAAACGCTTGTTGAAGATTGGTCCTATTGGTGGGGTAGAGAGGAGGATTTCCCCCTTGTTTATACGCAACTTCATCCTGCTGAATTTAACTATTCTCCTTCGGAAAGCTTGTCTTGGTTCAACGAACTTTTAACGGAACTTTGGACGGAGAACAAGACGACGATGGCTTATGCGTCTAACTACGACGTATCGTTGGTTTACCAAGGCACGAACTTCCCTTATTCCGCGCCTTGCCACCCGATTACAAAACAGCCCGTTGGCGAACGTATGGCGAAATCGGCGTTGTGGATCGTTTACGGAAAGGACGAATTTGAAGATTCGATTCCCGCGATTCTGAATAAGATGGAAGTGAAGAAAGATAAGATTTTGTTGACGTTCGACTACGTTGGCGAAGGTCTTAAAATTGAAGAAGGCGACGAAGAGCTTGTAGGCTTCACGATTTGCGGCGTGGATAGAAAGTTTGTTCAAGCGTATGCGAAGATCGTTTCCAAAAACCAAGTGGAAGTATATTCGCCGTATATCAAATCGCCCGTTGCGGTGGCGTATGCGTTTGCGGGTATGAATCAAGAATCCAACCTTATGAACTCGCAAGGCTTCCCTGTTGCGGCGTTCCGTACCGATAGAGTGGCTTCTTCCTACTATCAACCTAAGGATTGGACGGCGGCTGACTCTCTTGACGCTTGGATCGAATTTAGCTCCGGCGACAAGATTTCCGGCGATAGAACGGTTTGGCAGTCTGCTCCCGTTTCTTCGAGCGGAGCAACCTTGTCGGTTGAAACGGCTGACAAGGTGCAAGGGAATGCGTCTATTAAAGCGACGTATTCCACGGGCGGCGGCGGTTTCGGTACGGTTGGCTTCCAAGAAAGAGAGCCGTATGATTTCGATCCGATGTTCGGTCATATCGAAGATTATAAATACGTCAGCTTCTACCTTAAAAATCTCGACGCGAGAGATAAGCGCGTGGAAGTGAGAGTGAAGCTCTACGACGGTTCTATTTATAAGTTGTTGGCGAGCGACGGTAAGACGTACGCGTCCATGGCGGCAAACGGCGAATTTACGGAATATACGTTCTCGCTTGAATCCTTGTTGGATAGTTCGAACAACCAAGTGGCGAATCCCAGCGCAAAGTTGAAGAACACCGCAGCGTTTGAAATCTTTGTGAAAGATACCGAAGCGGGTAGCGTTCTCGTAGATAACGTGTCCTTCTTTTACGGCGTGGAAACGCTTCCTTCCTACACCGTTACGTTTAAAGATGGTAACAACGGTTTGACGATTGGAACGCAATCGGTTGAAAAATGGGCGACGGCTACGAAGATTGAAGATCCCACGAAAGAAGGCTACGTGTTCGACGGTTGGCTTAATAACGGCGAAAAATTCGATTTTACAACGGAGATTACGGAAGACCTTATCTTGGTTGCAAGTTGGGTTGAAGACGAACCTGAAAATCCCGGCGTCGAGAACCCTGGGGCGAATCCTAGCGAGGATAAGAAGAAAGGCGGCTGCGGATCGTCTATCGGTTTAGGGCTTGGCTTTGCTTTGTTGCCCGTAGCGGTTGCGCTTTCTAAAAAACGTCGTGGAGGCGTAAAGTGAGGAAAATTTTAAAAAAGTCACTCCTCCTTTTGATGACTATATGCTGTTTTGCATTTGCTTTCGGGGCAATCCGCCTTGAGCGCAATGCTACGGTTGCAGAAGTTTGTACGGGAGAAAAAATCCTTATAGAGGATAATTGTAGCGATTTCTCGAAAGTGGATAAGCTTCGCTCTTCGATGGAAACGTTGCGTATAGAGAAAGAGAGGATTGGCCGCTCGCACGATACGGAAGATTCGCAAGGTCCTATGGGTACGGATTCTTCGAGAGAGAAATATCTCCCCAGCGAGGTAGTGTATAAAGCCTACGGGGATATTAAGCGTTTCGAGCTCGATACGATTTTATATTTTTGGGAAGCAGGCTACGAAGAAGCCGTGAAACCCGAAAGTAAAAAATATTTCTTCTACGAGGTGGAAGTACACGCTTCTAAAGACGGGGAAGATTGGCAGTTGATTCCTTGCGACTATTCGGTTTCCGAACCGAAAGATCAAGGGGCGTTTCCCTCCGACGAGTGGGCATGTATTACGTATTTTAATAAAAACGATCTTCCTTTGGGGATGCGCTTTATAAAAATATACTTAATCGGCCAAGTCGGTCTTTGCGACGAGGGCGGCGCGGTGTTCGGTTATGAGAACGAAGAAAACCTATCTTCCGATCCTTGGTACACCTTTAACAATATCCACACTTATTATAATTCGTGGGCGCCTTTCGTAGAGAGAGTTGGGATTTATGCGGATGAAAACGCAACGATCGACGTTGCGGTAAACGCTTTAAAAATTGACAATATAAACAAGACGTTGAGAAAGGGCGAAAGCTTTTTGTTGAAAGCGTCGAGAACCCTTTCCACCGATCCGATATATAAAGAGATTGAAGATTATTCCGACTATCAAATTATATTGAGAGAGGGCGCGGAATACGTAAACGTGAACGATTCTACGGGTGAGATTACCGTGGTGGACGGATATGCCGTCAAAAACGGAAAAGTCGTTTTATATCTTGAAAAAGACGGCGTTTTCACCGATGATTTCACGTTGAGTTTGATACTTCCCGTTGATAGCGTTTCCATTTCGGCGCGAACGACGGTGATTCGAATTGGTTCGGACTACGTTCCCATCGAAATTTCGATTTTGCCTTTGGACGCAACGAATACGAGTATCGAGTGGTGCTATACGGATGCGGACGGAAACGAAGTGGAATCAGCGCTTGAAATTACAGGCGAAGGGATGCTCAAAGGCTTGAAAGCAGGGCGTTACGTTGTGAAAGGAACGGTGGACGGAAAAGTTTCTAACGAAATTTCTTTCACGGTGGAAGAGAGAACGAAAGCCGTTATTAAAGGCGAGTTTATACTTCGCGTGGGCGATAAAGTCAACTTGATTCTTGAAATAACGCCCGATTCGGCTAAAACGCTTCCCGTTTCTTGGTCGATTGTTGAAAACGACGGCATTGCCGTGATTGAAAACGGCGTTTTAAAAGCGAAAAAAATCGGTGTTTGTACTCTCCGTGCAACGGTTGACGGACAAACGGTGGAAACTTACGTTGAGATCTGGGGGAAGGATAAAGAGTCGAACGGTTGTTCTTCCTCGATAAAGTACACCTTGACGGGACTTTTAACGTTTGTTGGCGCAACGTTCGTTGCGAGTAAAAAAAGAAAAAATAAGGATGGATGAAAGAGATGAAAAAAGAACTTAAAAGTTTGTTGTTAAGCAGTTTGACGTTTCTTACAAGCGTGTTTAGCGTGGGGCTTGCCGGTTGCGGTAACGACGACTCTCTTCACGTTATCAATTTTAGACCGGAAGATAAAGCGTTTTACGACGTTGTGAAAGAGGAATTTGAAAAGGAAACGGGTAAGAAGCTCGTTTACGAGTGCGTGGATACGGAAAGTTATGCAAACTTCCTCACTTCCCGTTTGAAAGCGAACGCGGTTGACGTATTTGGAACTGAGCCTGCAAACATTTTGAGTTTGAATATTTTTGAAAACATGGACGTTCTTGACGACCTTCAATATTCCGACGGTACGAACCTTTGGGAGCATATCACCGATTTTGAAGCGGAGCAAGTAACGTCGGACGGAAAAAAATATCTTGCGCCACTCGGTTCTGTCAACGAAGTCGTTTATTATAGAAAGGACGTTATGGAACTTATCAATCCTGCGGAAACGTTTGAGAACGGTAAGTATCCCACCACTTGGAACGAGTTTGTCGGTTCGTTGAATTTCTTTAAGCAAAAAGAAAACAGCGCAGCAATCGACGGCACGATTCTTTACGGCGGTAAGCAAGGTTGGCCCGCGTCTATGATCGCAGGAACGATGGAAGTAGGGGCGGTTCGTCAAGAAAATCCTAATTTCTATCTCCAACTTGCAAAGAGCGAAGTTACTTATGATAGCCCGATCTATCGAGAATATTTAACTAAATTGAAAGAAGTTTGTTCGTTTGTCGGATTAAAACAAGCCGGACAAGATTACAACCTTGTTCCCGGTAAGTTCGCTCGTGAAAAGTATGCGTATATGATCGACGGTTCTTGGATCATGGCGCAAATTCTCAAGGCTAACACGAGCGCTGAAATCGGTTTCTTTCCGCTTCCTGCAAACGACGACGCTTCGAAAAACAACGTTGTTCCCGCAAAGAGCGGCGCGGCGATGTGTATTGCAAAGAGCACGAAAAAGCGTGACCTTGCTAAGAAATTCATCGAGATATTATACCGTGAAGATCTTTACCAACAATACGTGAACATGGCTATGGTTATGCCTGCGGTGAAGGGCGTGGAAGTGACGACGAACAAAGAAATCGTCGATCAAATTTTTGCGTTCCCGACTATACTTCTTGTGGAAAATATGGCAATCCCGGGCGTACCCGGAACGGATTATATCCGCCAAATTACCTCCGACTTTATCGTCTCGCCCGGCTACTCGGTGGATTCGGCTGTAAAATATATTAACGATCCGCTTCTTCAACGTGCGGATAATTGGCAAAAGAAAATTAACCTTGAACCTTGGTTCAAGAGATTCTATCCCACCGAATCGAGAAACGATTGGTAAAAAGGAGTTGGAATGAACAAGAATCGTTCATGGTTTGACAAAAAATTTAGGGTTTCGCCGGCAATAAAACCCATCGTTCCGACGTTGAGTTGTTTGCCTGCGTTAATCTTAATCGTGATATTTTCTTTGTCACCCGCAATTCTCAATTTAGTGCTCTCTTTCACGGACTATAGAAGTGCGAGCACACCTTTTGAGTTTATCGGTTTTCAAAACTATATCGATTTTTTCTCATTGATCGGGGATGAAGTTGCGGAAGTGTTCTTAACAACGATTAAATACACGCTTTTAACGATTTTTCCCAATAATATCATTGCGTTGCTCGCGGCATTTTTAACAACGAGAAATTTGAAAGGACAGAATTTCTTCCGCGCACTCTATTTCATGCCGATGATTTTGGGGAGCGTCGTCGTATGTTTCGTATGGGGTATTATCCTCGATACGGGTTCCGGTCCGATGATTAAACTTTTAGAAAAATTCGGCATCGAAACGGCGTTGTTGGGCGATCCTCAAACCTCTTTGTATTGGGTGGTTCTTGTAACCGTATGGGGGAACTTCGGCTATACGATGATTCTCTACATAGCAGGCTTGCAAGGGATTGACGGAACGCAATACGAAGCTGCGGCAATCGACGGCGCTTCGGGCTTCAAGCTGTTTTGGTATATTACGATGCCTCTTTTAAAACCGACGTTCGTCATTTGTTTTTGGATTGGTATTAGCGGTTCGCTCGGTATGGCCGACTACATCTTGCTCACGACAAACGGAAATTATAACACGGAAACGATTGGATTCTATATCCTGCGTATGGTTCTCTACGGTAGCGGAACGCAAGGTATGAATTCCGCGATTATCATCTATAACTTCATTTTCGTGACCACGGTTATGCTTGTCTTCAAGCGTTTAACCGGAGGCAAAAAGGAGGACGATTGATATGAGCGAAACGATTGTTCAAAAAGAGAAATTCAAGAGCATGCGCCGCATTAAAATTATTAAAACGACGTGCACCTATTTCTTTTTAGCATTGCTTGCGTTAACAATCTTATATCCTTTGTATTTGCTTTTGAATATTTCCTTAAAATCGGATACTGAATTTGCGAATTTTCCCACGGAATTTGTGAAAAATCCTCAATTTGGCAACTATGCCGTTGTTTTTGAGAGCATGGAAGTATTCAAGCGTTTCTTCACGACCGTTTGGATGACGGCGATTGCCAGCGTTGTGGGGGTGGGTGTATGTGCATATTGTGCGTTCCCGTTACAACGTAACTATTTCCGCGGTGCGTCGAAAGTATTTACTTTCATCATCGTTTCCATGTATTTCCCCGGAAGCTTGGTTGCGAATATCGTTATTTTAAACGACGTTATGAACGTATACGGCACGCCGATTGCCTTAATCTTGCTTTGGATTGTGGGCGGTATGCAAATGAACGTTTTCATGTTCGTTGGATTTTTAAAGAGCGTTCCCAAGGACCTCGACGAGGCGGCTTTTGTGGACGGATGCAGCTACGTGCGTTACGTTTTCACGGTCGCCATACCCTTGATGAAACCGATCGTTTTCACCATTTTATTAACGAAGATTATCGGCTGTTGGAACGACTTCTTAGGCCCGTATATCTACGTCACCGATCCCGAATTTAGAACGTTGTCCACGGGGCTTTTCCAATATAAATCGACCTATGGCGCAAGCTGGAACTATTTTACGACCGCGATTTTCATCGTGGCGTTCCCGATTATTATCATTTATATCATTTTCCAAAAGTATATTATCAGCGGTATGATTATGGGAGCCGTAAAGGGGTAATGGATGAAGAAAAAAACGAAAAATATATTGACCGTCCTTTCCGCAGCGGCGTTAGCGGCTTCGCTTTCCGGTTTAACGGGCGGGAGGGAGAGCGTAGCGAAAGCGGAGGATTCGCGTACCGTTGCGGATGTTGTCGGCGTTACGACGGCGGGTGGCTATTATGCGTTTGATCCAACGGTTTCTTCGTTGGAAGACGGCGCAAATCAAGTGCTTGAACTTGGCTCTAACGTCATCAAACTTTGGCTTGCCGCAAGCTCCATGACCACGTCGTACGCGTATAACGTCGATTGGGAATCCTACAACGTTAAAAACTGCGTGGACTTACTTTCCTCACAACCGTATCGAAACGTCCTTGATATGGACTTTTCCACTTACGTGTTTGAAACGATTACCTTTAACACCGAGAATAGAGCGAAAGAGGTAAGATGGAACGACGGTATGTCGGAAGAGGAGAAAGCTCGTATTTCCGGAGAGACGTACGACGTTGCAAAATACTTGTTGCGTGAATATAACGGCACTGGTAAAACGTTCGTTTTGCAAAATTGGGAAGGCGACAACATGATGGGCACAAACTTTTGTCGCGTTGGTAAAGACGGATATTTGTACGATACCCGTACGGACGGTTCGTTTGAGGACGCAACCGCTGAAACGGACGCAAAAGTGAAGCGTTCTTTACAAGGTCTTGTCGATTGGTTCAACGCCCGTCAAGCAGGCGTGGACAAAGCGGTGAAAGAGCTTGGAAAGTTCACCGACGTAACGGTTAAACACGCGCTTGAAATCAACTTTATCTACGTGGAAGGGGTGGATCACGCACCGTATCCTTATCCCGATAGCCCGATTCTTCTCGACACGGTCGTCCCTTACACCGATTGCGATTTGTATTCTTATTCCAATTGGCAAACGGCACACGTTCGTTTGGTGGACACGTTGAACGAACGTCTTCAAACGTATCACGATAAAATCGGCGACACCTATCTCGACGGCGAGGGGAACAGCGTGGCGCGTCGTGCAATGCGCGCGGGACAAAAGACCAAAGTCATGCTCGGCGAATACGGTACGGCGGAACACTTGCATCCCGATGAAAAATGGAACGCTTCTTTGAGTGCGGAGAGCGATTTATTGCAAAGCAGCGTCATACAGGCGCAAACGGAAATTGCGCTCGATTTCGGGTGTGAATACGTTCTCGTATGGCAACTTTATTGTAACGAACCGATGGACGGCGTCGATATCAATATCGTCGGCGGCGAGCAAGCGTATGAAAACGATCAAATGCGCGGCTATTGGTTGATTCGTCCCGACGGAAGCTTCACTTCGAGCTACCGCTATCTTTATTCCATTTTAAACGACGAGAGCAATCTCGTTTCCGAAGAAGCGAGAAGGGGGGTCGTTTATCATACGAGTCAAGACGCGGGCAGGGTAACCGTTTCCGCGACCTATCAATCTTCCACAAAGCCTAACAACGTGACGAGAGCGTATAAAAACGACGTTCAAATTCTTGTTTCCGATACGGGTACGTTTTACGACGAGGCGCTCACTTACGCCTATCACTCCATTGTGAAAGAAGAGGGCGGCGTCTATACGTATCAAGTCAATTTCGTAACGAAAACTAACCTTTCCGACTATCGTTATTTCAAGATTGAAACGGTGGACGGCATTGCGCTTGATAACGTTGTCATCACGCCCGACACGTCGAACAATTTCTTGTTCCGTATGCGTGTTGGCGCAAGAAAACAAGGCGTTTCAGAGATTCAATATCTTGCGTCGTACAACGTCGGTTCGGGGGAAGTCCTTGAATTGATGCCCGAATTTAGTCAAAATTTCACGGGTAAAATTTCTTATACCACGTCCAACCGTTATTTCGTGGAAGTAAACGAATACGGCGAGGTGCTTGGAAAAGTCAACGGATCTTCGTATATCGATATTATCGCAACGGGCGGCGGCTTGGAAAAACCCGTTTCGGTGAGAGTGCTTGTGGCTGTTATGGCGTTTGGCGAAGAACTCGTGCACGACTCTTTCGAGGGCTACTACACCGTTTCCTACGAAGACGATGAAAAGAAAACGCCCGGCACGGAGCTTGCGGGCTTCGGATCGGTCAATTTCGCCGCCGGCGTAAAACCCAAATATTTCGAGCAGTTCAACGTGCAATTCTACACCCTTGACGTGGAGAAGGAGCGTCCCGAACTCAAATTCTTTAAAGATTATTTTAACAATACTTCCATCGGCTATATCCTCGATTGGAATGCTTACAATTATTGCTACGTTACTTATAAAACGGCGGAAGACGTCGGCGGGTTCTCCATTGAATTGAATACGTTCGGCGCAAATGCGATGGATACTTTGCACGTGTACGTTTCTCCCGATAATTCCACTTGGACGGAAATCACTTGCAACTTAAGGGAAAGCAAAGTAATCGGGCTGGGTTACTATTATAATTTAATCGTGAATAGACAGTTGATTCCCGAGGGGATGAGATATATTCGTATTCGTTTGAATTATGCCGACTCTAACCGTTGGAATCCGCAAATGTACGACGTGAAAATTTACGGTGCAGCGGAAATTGCTTCGAGTGATTATATCGACGCGATTCCCCCCGAGCTTACTTTCTCCAGCGAAATTCCCGAAGAGATTATTTTGGGATCGGAGGTTTCGTTGCCTCAAATGACCGTTTCGGATAACTATGCGACGGCGGAAGAAATGGCGGACGCCACCACTTGCCGCGTATTCTATTTCATGGACGGCGGTTTCTTAGAAATCACGCCCACTGACGGTAAGTTTACCCCCACGATTGGAGCGATTTACAAGGTGGAATACACCGCGTATGACCTTGCGGGCAATCGCGCTGTGAAAAACTTCTATTTCCAGGGCGTTGCTGCAAAAGAAAAGGGAGAAGAAGGGGTTTCTCCTTGGGTGTTTGTTGCAATCGGCATTGGCGCCGCGGTGTTTGGCGGCATAGCGTTTGTGGTTGTGAAAGTATTAATAAAAAAGGGTAAGAAAGCGTTATGAGAATTTGTTTAAACGGAAATGATTGGCTTTTTAGTTGTTTCTATGCCGATTGCGGAACGTTTAATATGGAATCGGGCGTGGATTTCAGAATCGGTCATCTTTTTGAAAATCTTCCCGCAACCGTTCCCGGCGGCGTGCAACTTGATCTTTTGAATAACGGTTTAATCGACGATCCGTTCGTCGGACACAACGCGCTGTTAAACGAGTGGGCGCAACATAAAAATTGGAAATACGTGAAAAAATTCACGCTTCCTAAAGAGGTTTTGGGCAGAAAGGCGCGCATTGAATTTGCCGGCGTGAATTTCGAGGCGAATTTCTATTTAAACGGTAGAAAACTCGGAAACCATAAAAATATTCACACGCCCGCGGTGTTTGACGTTACGAACGACTTAAAAGAGGAAAACGAGCTTACCGTATTGCTTGAAAATATTCCCGAAGACGAAACGCAAATCGGTCGCGGAACGAAATGTAAGTATCAAGACCAACGCTTCGCTTACGCTTGGGATTTTTGCGCGCAAATGGTAGCCGTTGGTATTTTTCGCGGCGTGGAGCTTGTCGTGAGCGAAAAATACGAAATTACCGACCTGTTCGCGCAAACGGACTTTGTGGCGGGAAAGTGGGTATTGAATCTTGATCTTTCCACCGGTTCGTTCGATGGCGTGCCTACTGAAATTACGCTAGAAAAAGATGGAAAAACCGTCTATAATGAAAAGGTGACCGTCTGTAAAAACGGCAATTTCGTAATCGAGGTGGAAAACCCCGAACTTTGGTATCCGAACACCTACGGCGAACAAGCGCTCTACACGTTGAAAGTGCGTCTTTTCGACGGGGTTGCGGTTGCGGACGAAAGAACGCTTTCGGTTGGTTTTAGAAGCCTTGCCTATGAAAAGAACGAGGGGGCGCCCGAAGATTCTTTGCCTTATACAATCGTTGTAAACGGCAAAAAGATTTATTCGAAAGGCACGATTTTCCTGCCCTTCGATCAACTCCTTGGTAGAATTGATAAGGGGGGCTACGACGAGTGGTTTAAAATGATCAAACGGGCGAACGTCAATTTAATTCGTCTTTGGGGCGGCGGCGTCTTTGAAACCGACTATTTCTATCAACTTTGCGATAAATACGGCATAATGGTATGGCAAGATTTCATGCAAAGTAGTAGCGGTTTGGAGGGGATTCCAAGCGTTGAGCCTGAATTTTTGGAAGAGCTCACGAAGAGTTCCGTACATATTATAAAAACGGTTAGAAACCACGTTTCCACCGTAACGTATTGCGGCGGCAATGAATTGACGTCGAATACCAACCTTGCAAGAAAAGTACCCGTCGACTACGATCATAAAAACATTGCGCTTTTGAAAAGTCTAGTGGAAGCTTACGATCCGAGAAAGCAGTTTATTCCGACCACTCCTTGCGGTCCGAATTTCGATAATCAGCTCGACGACGAGAGTATCCTCAATAAAACCAACCACAACGTTCACGGTCCTTGGTATTATATGGGCACGACGCAACATTATTCCGATAATAACCGTTCCCGTTGCCAATATCACGGCGAGGTTGGTTCGGACGGTATGATTTCCTATTCGTCCATGAAGAAGTTCTTAAATCCCGAAACGGTGAAACGCACCGATTTGGCTTGGAGAATCCATGGCGCATGGTGGTGGGAAACGATTAAGCGCGACGTGGAAGCGTTTGGCGAAAAGGCAAACGATATCCGCCTTGATATTCACGGCAGTCAGCTTTTGCAAGCGGAGGGCTTGCGCTATATTATCGCGCGTAGCCGCGGCCGTGCGTTCTGTTGCAGCGGTTCGAATATTTGGCAATTCAACGAGCCTTGGCCCAACGTTTGCTGTTCGAGTCTTGTCGATTACTACCGCGTTCCCAAAATGGCGTATTACGCGCTGAAAAAAGCGTATGCGCCCGTCTTTGCGAATCTTAAATACGATTCCGTATGCGTGCCGAAAGGAAGCGAATTGAAAGCGGAATTGCATTTAAGCAACCTTGGAAACGAAACGTACGTTGAACCCGTGAGAGTGGAAATAATTTCTGGTGATGAGATTGTTGACGCTTGTGTTTACGAATCGGGCGTTGCGGTAAATACCGATAAAAAACTTGCGGATATTTCTTTCACACCTAATATCGACGGAGTATTCTTTATCCGTTTGACCTATGGTAACACGGTGGAGAACTATTGTTTCGGAACAAGCGAAACGCACGTTTTCGCGCCTTTAATGGAAGAGAAAGAGGTAAATCTTGCCCTTTCTTATCAAGACGGCGAGTTGACGGTTAAAAACGTCGGCGAAAACGCGGCGTATTTCGTTTCGTTAGAAGAAATCGAGCACACGGGCGAATTCTTAATCGAGGACAACTATTTGTGCTTGTTAAGCGGTGAATCTCGCGTTTTAAAATGCGAGGGCTACCGTGAGGGTAATCTTAAAATCGAAAACTTTACGAAAGGAGGAAGTGAGTCTTGAAACTTGGTGCGCAAATTATCGGCGCTAAATACTATCACGAAGACGGTTCTCTTTTAGAGGCGGCGCGTGAAATGCTCAAATTGGGCATGGAAGAAATCAAAGTTGACCTCAACTTTGCCAATTATCCCGAATTGGCGCATTTAACGGGAAAAAATCTTGAAGTCGTCAAGCATGAAACCTTTAAAAAGGTGTTTAGTATGCCGTTTAAGACCTATTTGATGTGGGCGACCCCCATTGACCTTTTCGGCAGCGGTGAAGCGTGGGAAAAGGCGGAATACGACTATGCTTACGAGCTTGCAGCGTATTTCTTGAAAGAGTACGACGGTAGCGGTAAACATTTCATGATCGGTAATTGGGAGGGAGATTGGCTCGCGCAAAGATGCCGCTATTATCACTATGCTGAATGTGACGAAAACGATTTAAAATCGATGACTCGTTGCTATGAGATTCGTCAACAAGCGATTATCGACGCAAGAAATACGATTCCGCATAAAGACGTTATGGTTTCCTATTACGTGGAAGTCAACCTTGTAATCGGCGCGAAAGACCTTGGTTTAAAACGACTCGTCAACTACGTGCTTCCCAAAATCAAGGTAGACGCCGTTTCGTATAGCTGTTACGACTCGCAAAACAACAACCGTTTGACGGAGTGTTTGAACTATATCGAATCGCAAGCTAATTTCACCGATTATCTCGACGGTACGTTCTATAAAAAGGTTTTCGTTGGCGAGTTTGACGCGTTTATGGACTACGGTCTTCTTAAAAAGGAGATTTCCGACGAAGAGATGATTAAAAACGTGGAAAACGTGACGATTGCCTCGCTCTCCTACGGTTCGGAATTTATTCTCTTTTGGGAATTTTACAACAACGAGCCTTGCGGGAAATTTAAGTTGATCGACGAAAACAACGTGAAGTTGCCTCTTTATTATTTCTTTAAAGAAATGAATCAAAAAATCGACTACCTTGGAGAATTATTTGAGAAGACGTTCTCTAAGAAGATGGAAAAGAAAGATCTTTCGATGCTTGCGTATCTATTGAGAACGGATAAAAAGACGATTGGCGAAATTTTCGAGTCCCAGTCGTACGTCCGATATTTAAAAGGCGAAAAGTAAAACGGGAAAACCCGAAAGGAGAAATATTATGATAGACGAAAAAACAAAGTTGGACATCCGCCAAAAAACGTTGGAAATGTTTGAAAAAGCGCACATCGTTTTGACGGATAAGGAAAAAGAGGAAATCGAATACGTTGATGAAGGACTTAACGATATTTATGACCTCGGTTTGCAAATCGTCGTTTACGTGAATACCGACCGCGTTTGCGCAAAAGAAATTTGCATGTTGCCTTTCCAAACCTGTCCTGAACACATGCACCCGCCTGTGGATGGGAAAGAAGGAAAAGAAGAAACGTTCCGCGTTCGCTACGGTAAGATGTATCTCTACGTTCCCGGCGAACCCACGAAAAATATTAAAGCGCGCCTTCCCAAGAAATACAAGTTTTCCGTTTTCCACGAAATCGAACTCAATCCCGGCGATCAATTCACGATTTATCCCAATACGATGCACTGGTTTCAAGCAGCGGAAGAAGGTTGTATCGTCTCCGAGTTCTCCACGAGAAGTACGGATGAAAACGACGTGTTCACCGATGAAACCATGGTTAGGGTAGGTAAATGAAAAACGGTATTTTGATTGCGGGCAACATTATTGTGGACGAAATCAAGAAGATTGACGTATATCCCGCAAAAAGCATGATTGCACACGTTTTATCGGTGGATAAGCAAGTGGGCGGTTGCGTGTGCAACACGATTATCGACCTCGCAAAAATCGACAATACGCAAACCTTGAAAGCGGCGGGTATGGTCGGAAATGACTCTCTCGGCGAATACGTAATCGGCGAAATGGAGAAGAACGGCGTAGATTGTAAAAACGTTGTCGTCAATGCTGCCGTTTTCACCTCGAACTCTTCCGTTATGAGCGACGTTGAAACCAATTCGAGAACCTTTTTCAGCTTTATCAGCGGTTGTTCGGCTTACGGCGAAAAGGAGATCCGCGAAATTGATTTCGAGGGTTGCGGTTATTTTCACCTTGGCTATTTATTCTTGTTGAACGAGCTTGACAAAGAGGATGAGGAAGAGGGAACGGTTGCGGCAAAATGCTTGAAATACGTCCAATCGCTCGGTTTAAAGACGTCGGTGGACTTAATCAGCGATTCCGAGCTTGGTAAAAACGATAAAATCAAAGCGGCGCTCCGATATTGCGATAACCTCATCATCAACGAGGTGGAGGGCGGATTGCTCACGGGGATTGCACCGAGAGATGAAAAGGGCGCTTTGTTAGACGACAACGTGGAAAAAATCTTACGAACGATTCGATCCTACGGCGTAAAAGAACGGATTATTATCCATTGTCCCGAACGGGCGTACTGTTTAAGCGAAGAGGGCTTTGTGAAAGTGGATTCGTTGAAGCTCCCCAACGGCTATATCAAAGGTAGCGTGGGAGCGGGCGACGCGTTTTGCGCGGGGGCGCTCTATCGAATTACGAAGTACGACACGCCCGAAAATATTCTTCGTTTTGCAAACTGTACGGCAGCTTGCTCCCTTTCCGAAGTGGATTCGGTTAGCGGTATGAAGGATTGGACGACTATCGAAGCAATGATGAAAAATCATTACGAATAAAAAATCTTTAGGAGGATTGAATAATGAGACTTAAGAAACTTTTTGCACTTGTTTGCGCCGCTGTTCTCGTGCTCCCCGGAGCAGCGTCACTCCGTGAAACGGAAGCTTCGGCGGCTGTGAAAAACACAATCGTCGATGAGATGGAGGATAAGGAAAATATCCCCCTTTCCGGAACTTATTCAGACAATATTTATTGGGCTACTGATTTTTCCACGGTGGATTATTTCGGTGAAGGCGGCGACGCAACGGGTTGGAAATTGCAACCTTGGCAAACGAACAATTTTTACGTTGCAGGTTGGGCTGAATATGCGGTTCAAGACGTGGAAAAGGTCCGTGCGGAGTATTATTGGTTGGATAACAATGCTTGTTTGCCCTATATAAAAATCGATTTAAGCCATGATAGATTGATAGACGATCCTACTGATTACGTTAGAAGCACGTTCGCCGTGAGCGAAGTCGCAGGGGACGACGTGGTGTTTAAGTGGATTGATATGAACACCGGTGCCGTTTATGCGAAAGTAAACGGCGTATGGTTCCTTTATTGCGATGAAGTAAATAATGAAGAGGGAACGACGTCTGGCGGCGGTTATTGGCGATGGGTTAGAACGAAAGGAGTTTGGGGTTACGATTATCCCGTTGAAGAGAACTTGATTCCTTATGGCGGCGGATTCCAATATACCGTGGACGGTACGAATTGGACTTGGGCAACCCCTACGATTGAAAGCTGTACTATAAATGCGGCAGGAAATAAGAATAAAGAAGTTTGGTCTGCTGATATTCCTTTGAACGCAATCAAAGTTAGAACGTATTTGACGGATAGAAGCACTTACCTTGTTGCGCACAATCCCATGTGGGATTCGGGAGGCGACGTAAGACCTTCTTTCACTACGAGAGCGACGGGCGTTGTTGCTTGGTACTGCGGTATTTCCAAGGTGGAATTTGACGTTCATGAATATACCCCTGCGGAACTTGGTAAGGTGCTGGTCGGCTACGCTGCGGACGGCAAACTTTATTCCAGTGCATATGCGGCTGCAAACGAAGGTACGGCATTTGAAGCGGTTTACGCAGATTTCGGAATGAAAGACGGCGCTTTCGTTAGAATCGAAGAACCCACGGGTATCCGTTTCCGTTCCGAGCTTGTGAAAGCGGACTACGATGCAATCGTTGCATACGTCGGCACTTCCAACGTTTCCCTTGGTATGCGCGTTGTACGCGGCGGAACGCATTATCTTGATATTCCTGCAACGAACACCGTTGTCGATTCGATTGATTCGGTTGATCACGTTGTATTCAACGGCGTTATCGTGAATATTGCTGCGGCGAACTACAAGGTTACCTATTGCGGTACGGGTTACGTAGACGTAACGTTTGAAGACGGCGCGACGGAACGTATTTATGCGGTTGCGGGCGACAATACGAGAACGATTGCTCAAGTGGCGCAAGCGGCTTATGAAAAGGATAATTCCTTAACGCAACTTAAGAAATATTTTGAGGAGGAAGTTTAACGTGAAAAAATATACGAATCCTGAAATGGAACTTTATTTTGTGACAGTTGACGTAATCACGACCTCGGGTGCGGGTGATCCTGCTGACAATCTTGGAAGCGACAATGATTTCGGTCCTCTTCCCGCTGTTGACTAAAAAAGATAAACAAGTCGCGCCGTGGTCGGAAACGGTCAAATTTTAAACGGCGAGATTGAGAGTGTAAGATGTTAGTAAATTTAAACGAAGTATTAAAAAAAGCACAAAAAGAGAAGTATGCAATCGGTCTTTTCAACACGATTGACACGGATATGCTTCAAGCGGCAATCGAAGCGGCTGAAGAATTGAATTCCCCGATCATTATCGGTACGGCGGAAGTACTTCTTCCTTACGGCGATTTAGATTTGATTGCGCCGTCCGTTGTTACAATGGCGAAAAATGCAAACGTTCCCGTTGTCGTTCACTACGACCATGGTTTGACGTTTGCAAACTGTATTCGCGCTCTTAAATTAGGGTTCTCTTCGATTATGTTCGACGGTTCTACCAACGATTATGAAACGAATATTGCTCAAACGCGTGAAATCGTGAAAATTGCTCACGAATTCGGTGCAACGGTAGAGGGCGAGATTGGTCACGTTGGTCAAGCGGATAATGAAGCCGATATGCAAGAGGATACCTACACGACCGTGGAAGAAGCGTTGAAGTTCTTAAACGATACGGGCGTGGACGCTCTTGCAATTGCGATTGGTACAGCGCACGGTCTTTATAAGAGTAAACCTAAGCTCAATTTGGAAAGATTGAAGGAAATTAGAACGGCAACGGACGTACCCCTTGTTTTACACGGTGGTAGCGGTTTGTCCGATGATGATTTCCGCTCGACGATTGCAAATGGTATTGCGAAGATTAATATCTTCACCGATCTTTGCAACGCGGGGGTTAATTCCGTGATTGAAAGCGGGGCAAAGGGCGTCGGTTATCTTGAAATGCGCGATGCGAAGATGAAAGCGATCAAAGAAGCGGTTAAGGAGAAGATTCGTCTTTTCGGTTCAGTTGATAAAGCGTAAGAAACCCTAAAAAAGACGGCGTGATGATAGTGCTATGCGCCTTCAAAAGTTAGACAAACTTTTGGAGGCGCATAGTTTATGGCTCTATGTCAAATGTTGGGGTGGGGATAAAAAGAAAAAGTTAAAATAAATTCAAAATTTTCAGTTTTAAGAGGCAAGCACAAATAGAATTTTCTTCTTTAACCTGTCAAAGCGTCGGTAACCGTAGGCAATTCTTTTCAATACTTTAGGGAACCTCTAAAAAATAGATTTCCGAATTTAGATTTTGCGCTTCAAATTCGAAATTTTACGAATTTTGAGCATGTGAAGCGCATCCAAACCAAAAATTCGTTGTAAATGAGGCTAAGCCAAGACCGAGGAATCTCATAAAGCTCATGCGGTCGTTGATCTGAAACTTAGTTTGGTCGTCCGACAAATTGTATAATCTTTGCAGTACGATTGTTTTGAATAGCATCACACTGTCGAAAGGACGGCGGCCCGCGTTGCTTTTTCTCTCACGGATTAGCGCAAGGGCAATGATGGATCGGAAGCTCTCCCAGTCGATGATCTTCAACCGCTCAAGGCAATCTCCGAGAGCACTAAGCTTCTGCATTCTGTTTTCTTCGGCAAATAGGGAAATCTGTTTCATACTTGAACCGCCTTTTCCTTGTTCTGCTTTCATTATATCATATTTTGTTCTTTTTTGCAATAGTTTGGGAATTTTTAGAGGCTCCCTTTACCTAACTACATAACAAACGGAAGTTTAGAGCTTTATGCTTCGATGATCTTCTTGGATCCGAATAGCGATTTGGATCGAGAAGCGAGAGATGTTCTGCAAATCCCCGGAATTTTACAAAAAAACTGTGCGCCCAACGCAAAAATATATTTTTTTTCCGAGTGAGGTAAAGTGTTTAATAGTTTATGTGCGTTCGAGGCCTTATTACCGAGAAGGCACAGGGAAAGACTTTGGAATGAGGATATTGAACCAATTAGAGAATTTTGTGAAAGATATAAAGAAATTCTTGGTTATACCGAGGATGAGAGTGGCAGTGTAACTGTAAGTATTAATATTGAAAGAAATGTTATTGACTTAGTAGAAGGGTTTTATCATTTCGCTAACGAAAACAATGAAAGAGTTAGTGAATCAGAACTAAAAAAACTTAAAAAACATTTTAAGACAAATCGAAACGAACTTTCATTGGCCTTTCATGAGCTTGGTATAGAGGATAGTCAAAATGTCTTGTTCTTAGGTGACGCTAAGCCAACAGATATTAGACATCTTGCCGATAATAATAAATTAAAGCACGAGTATTGCTTTGTAAAAGTGCAACATCATGGTACAAAAAAACATTTTTCCGATAGGCTTCCCTCGGCAAAATATTATGCATTGCCGAATGGTAAGAGTAAAGATGCTTGTGAATTGTCGGCATTATATGATTGCAAATACGGTAGGCAAAAAATATTTGTATGTAGCAATAATATAAATTGTGAACTCTACAAAAATAATTGTAATTGTAATGCAAAAAGTAAAACAGCGACGCAATGTGGTTTTTATCCTGATTACACTGTTAATATTCCATAACTCAAACTGCGAATTATTATGATTTTCCTTAAAACCGAGTTTTTTATAGGCTCGGTTTTATCATTGACAAATGAACTTTTGTTTGCTATAATAAAAATAGAGGGATAGGGCTATGATTTTTCAAGAAACGGAAACAATCGAATTAAAACGGATTCTCAACGATAGCGTAGAAAGGGCAATCGTTGCCTTTTTGAATTCGCAAGGCGGGGCAATTTATATCGGTGTGGAAGACGACGGAAAAGTAATCGGCGTGGATAAAATCGACGAAACGTTGAAGCGCATAGCCGACGTTATCACGACGCAAATTTTACCCAATCCGCAAGACCTTATCGAGCTCGGCACGAAGTTTGTTGACGGCAAACAAGTGATTGAAATCAAGGTTGCAAAGGGCAAAGCGTTGTACTATATCAAGAAATACGGACGTAGCGCAAACGGTTGTTATATTCGTATCGGTACGAGCAACCGCAGTATGACGGAAGAGCAAATCGAACGCAATTACGCCGAATATCTCGCCGTTCCCAAGCCTACCTTAACGACCGAAATTGCTCCGCGCCAAGATTTGACGTTCCGCGTGTTCAAAATCTATTTGGATTCCAAAGGGATAAATTACAACGAAAGCAATTTTTACGAAAATTATAATTTCAAGACGTTAGACGGACGGTTTAATTTCTTGGCTTATGCACTCTCCGATCAATTCGACATTTCTATCAAAGTCGCGAAGTTCGCGGGAAACGATAAGCGCAGCGAGTTCATGTATCGTAAGGAATTTGGCGGTTGTTGTTTGCTCAAAACGATTGACGACGTAATAAGTTATATTGAGTCGTCGGTGAACATAGTACGTTCGTATTTCGACGGGAAACCGCAACGGCGCGATGAGTTCCTTTTGGATAAAGATAGCGTACGCGAAGCGTGGATTAACGCGTGCGTGCATAACGATTATTCGACACATCTCGGTCCGTCTATTTATTTGTACGCCGACCATTTGGAGGTATTCTCTTACGGAAACGCGTTGAAGAACATTACCAAAGAAAAATTTTTGAAAGGGATTAGTAGCCCGATTAACCCCGAACTTGCTAAAATTTGTATGCGCCTTGAATACGTGGAAGAAAGCGGAAAGGGGATTAACACGATTGTCGGCAAATACGGCGAAGAAGTATTTGAATTTGAAGATACGTATTTGCAAGTAAATATTCCCTATAATAAAAAGGCGTTGTCTGATGAAATTGGCACTGTAAATGGCACTGTAAATGGCACTGTAAATAAAACGGAAAAGAGCGTTTTAGAATTGCTTTCCGCTAACACGAATATTACGGTAGCAGAATTGATGCAAAAAACGGGGAAAGCGGAAAGAACGGTGAAACGCGCGTTGGCTTCCTTAAAAGAAAAAGGTCTTATAGAGCGTGTTGGCTCGGATAAGACCGGGTGTTGGAAAGTTCTTTGAACCTTGCCATAATCTACGGATAGATTGGGGAGTTTTTGGGGAACGAACCAAAAAAGAAAAGAAAATTCTTCGGACTTGAAAACTTTGACAGACTTGTAAAAATGAATAGTTTTTAATTATTTTGATTGATTTTGGATCGTTTTTCGACTTGGAAGAACTGGGTTAAATTAAGTGCTGAATACCCTTAAGAGAGCCTGTTAATCCGTGTGTCGTCAGTTCGAGCCTGACAGGGGCAGCCATATCAGGAATACAAAAAAGATATTTCTGCGAAAAAGTCCGATTTTATCGGGCTTTTTTCGTGTCCAAATGGCGGTAAATTTTTTTACCAAATCATAGATATTTTTTAATAACCTGTCAGGTTTGAACCGACGAATAACATAAATTATAGGAAATTTTGAGTATTTACATAAAAAATTCAGGCGTATAGCGTAAAAAACTATACGCCTTTTTTTATGCAAAAAAAACAGGAGAATAGAGATTATGGATTTAACGGAAAATTTAAACCTTATAGGTTATTCGATGACGGAAAACAGGCAACTTAAAAATATTGACGAAGTGGCAGAGTTTATCTGCAAGCAGGGAAAGCACGGCGACGTTACTATAACGAATAACGGCGAGCCGTTTATAACGACGATAGGGATATACCTCGACAAGGTAGCAGATATAAAATACCGCGCGCAGTTAATGCCGGTTTTAGCGAAAAAGCAAAAAACGCTTTTTTCGGGAATAAATAAGGTCAGCGAAACGAACGAAGACGATTTTACACGGTGAATATGAGAAATGAAACAGACGAATTTGGACGGCGTGAAGGAAGTTGCGAAAATATTTTTGGCAATGAAACCTATAAGGACGGAAATGTCGCCGGCAATAGTAAAACACCCGTTTACCGATTCGGGGTATGCGTTAGTAAGCGTTAAAGAAGGCGTACCATCTTTTGAGAATATTATGACGGAAGACGGTTTTGAGAAATGGTGTAAAGAAACAGAAATTCGTATAGAGAAAGCGAAGTCTGCGAGTGAAATATTTTTCTACGTTACGAAACCGTATTGTCTGACGTTTTTAAAATATGTGCAGGAGTATTTGTCGGAAGAAGATTTTGCCAAAACGCTTGCCGAGTGCTGGGTACGCGATGAACAGCCGAATATAAATCCCAACTTCACGAAAACGGAACTGACGAGTATGTTCAGGCGCGCAGATAAAAAGTTTTTAATGAGCGAAGCGGGATATAAAAAATGGCAGGAACTACCGGAAAAAGTAACGGCTTATCGCGGAGTAACCGAATATAACGGAAAGAACGTTCGGGTGTTGTCCTGGACGACGAATTACGAAACGGCAAAACGGTTTGCAGGGAGATTTGAGGAACAAGGAAAAATATATCAGGCAGAAATAGATAAAAAGCATATATTCGCATATATCGACCAACGCGGGGAATCGGAATTGATCATCGATCCGAAATACCTTGAAAACGTAGAAATGGTTGAAGATTTATCTATGAATATGACAATGCGGTTATAATAGAAAGACAGCCGATTGCGGAAACGTGATCGGTTTTTTTTATATCAAAAATTCGGAGGTAGAAAGAATGTATTTCAAAAATGAACGGCACAAGCAGGCATTTCGGGAGGGAATGAAAAAGACAAACCGAAAGGATAGGGAAACGGTGAGCGCGGTATATTTGCTGTCGGCGGAGCCGTGCCTGTGGCGGCGAGCAAAGCAGGCATCGATTTACGGAAAAATTTTATTGAACAACGTTCGGTTGTCGGGGATAACGGAGGACGGATATATATTGCTCGGCGCGGCAAAGGATATCAAATACGGCACGAAATATCTGACGCTCGGCGATTTATCGGACAGAAGTCTTATAACGCCGAAAATATATAAGTTGATCAGTCAGGCGATGCAAATCAAGCGTTGCGGCTTAGCGGCGTTACAGGAGGTGAATAGAGAGCGCGTATGAAACAAATCGAATTGGTGTTACAAAACGACGGAGTGAAAAGAAACGTGATATTTCCTTGCACGGAATCGGAATATCAGACGACGTGCAAAGAATTGGAATTGAAAGACAATTACGCTTTTGTGAGAGACGTAGTTGAGCCGAAAGTATTGGCGTTAAAAAAGGACACGTTCGTGAATTTTGACGAGATAAATTATCTTGCAAAAAGAATGGATAGTTTTGATCAGAAAGAACTATTTAGTTTTTTTGCGGCGGTAGAAGCGGGCAATTATGTTTTAACGAAAGACCTTATAAATTTAACGTTTAATTTGAATTGCTACACGCTGATACGCGACGTATCGAATTTGAAAAATATAGGATATCCTACGAGTTATAAGTACGGAGAAAAAGTAACCATAAGCACGCTTAAAAGAGATTACGGCTGCGGCGGCATTTACCATACGGGCAGCGGAAGTCCCTCGGCAACGTATAGATTCAGCGGTTGGTATCTCGACTGGAATTTAACTCAGCCGTTTACGGGCGAATTCCCTGCGGGTACTGTGGGCGATATCGTGTTGTATGCAGATATCACGATGACGGGATCGCATTATTATTGATTTAACAAAAAGACGGACTTGTTCTATGCGGACGAGTCCGCTATTCACATAAAAGGAAGAAACGATATGAAAGATATAAAGAGAAACGAAATCTATTATGCAGATTTGAATCCCGTGATCGGAAGCGAGCAGGGCGGCGTTCGCCCCGTACTTGTGATACAAAACGATATGGGGAATAAATACAGCCCTACCACGATCGTGGCGGCGATAACGAGCAGGCAAAATAAGGCTAAACTGCCTACGCATATAGAGATAGGCGAAGAGGTATTTGAAAAAGATTCCGTGGTACTGTTGGAACAGATACGCACGGTAGATAAAAGTCGATTGAAAGAATACGTCGGAAAGTTAGATAATCGTATTATGGACAGGGTAAATAAAGCAATTTCTATAAGCGTGGGAATAAAAGACAATGCGGGAGAAAATAAAGATGACGGCAGAACAGGATAAGAAAAACGCGGCATTTTATTACAGCGTAAATATGCTCAGGTTGCTATTAAGAGCAAAACTTTTAACGGAAGCGGAGTACAGAAAAATCGTAAAACTTTCCGCCGAATATTATGGTTGCGAAAAGATTGTTGTAGACGGATAAAAATAAAAAATATCTTTTGGTTTTTGGCGCAAAAGTGCTGGACTGGTTCGAACTCTTGTGGTATAGTTTGTGCTACAAAAAGAACAAGGAGGTTATAAAATGCAGATAACAGATATAACGCCCGTAAAGCCTAAGTCGACTAAGAAAATACGATTAGCCGCGTATGCCCGCGTGTCGACAAAGTCGGAAGAGCAGATACATTCCTTTTTAGCACAGATACGGTATTACAATCAGTTTGTGAAAGAACATCCGGAATACGAGCTTTTAGTAGTCTATACCGACGAAGGGATAACCGGAACGGAAACGGAAAAGCGCGACGGATTAAATCGGCTGCTTGCCGACTGTAAGGCGGGCAAGATTGACAGAATCATCACGAAGTCGGTATCGCGGTTTGCACGTAACACGGAAGAACTGCTCGCTATGGTGCGGTTTTTAAAGGATATCGGCGTAAGCGTATACTTTGAAAAGCAGGGCATAGATACGGAACAGTTAAATGCCGAGATGATAGTAACGTTACCCGGACTTGCGGCGCAAAAAGAAAGCGACGCCATATCTGCCAATGTCAGGTGGGGAATCCGAAAGAGAATGGAACTCGGCGAATTCGTCGGCGGCATACCGTATGGGTACAAATCGGTAAACGGACAGTTGGAAATAAACGAAACAGAGGCTGAAATCGTTCGCCGTATATTCAGAGAGTATCTGAGCGGAATGGGAATATACAAAATAAAGGATAGTCTGAACGAAGATTTGATTCCGCGAAGAAAAAAAGGCGTGCTTTGGACGAGAGAATCGGTACGGTATATACTAACGAATTCACGGTATAAAGGTGACGCTCTGTTCTTGAAACAGTATATAACCGAAACGTTACCGCATCGGCAGGTGCGAAACAAAGGCGAACAACCGATGTATTTCGTAGAGAACAGTAACGTCGCCATAATCGACCGAAACGACTTCGATAAAGTCCAGGAATTATTCCAAAAGAAAAAATTTGAAGATAAAAAGAAGAGAGCCTCCGTGTTTGCGCGTAAGATTATATGCGCCGATTGCGGAGGCTCTTTCCATAACCACAACGTCCGAGATAAAACGTATTGGGTGTGCTGGCGGGTAGAAAACAAGGAAACAAACTGCGTTTCCCGCAGAGTGCGGGAAGATATGGTAAAAGATTGTTTCGTAAATATGGTGTATAAGTTGAAATATAACAGACAGATTTTAACCGACGCGATAGAAACAATCGAAACCATAGAAGATGCTGTAGGAATAGGACAAGAAGAAATAAGAAAAATAGATAAAGAAATCGCGGATCTGTCCGCGAAAAACCTTGTTATAACGAGATTGCATACGAGCGGCATTATGTCGGCAACGGATTTCTCCATACAAAATTCGGCTATATCCAACCGTATAACAAAATTGCGGAGCGACAGAAAAAAGAAACTTGCCGAGGCGGAGAACAATGAAATAAATATTCTTAAAGAACTTGACGAAACGATCGCGGACCACGCGCCGAACGGTAAGTTCGACGAAGATCTGTTCGAAAATATCGTAGAAAAGGTAATACCGCAAAGCAACGAAGTAATAAAAATTCGACTTATAGGCGGGGTTGAATTAGTTGAAACGATAAAAGAAAAAGGACGGTGCGGAAGCAATGAAATGTCGTAGCGTGCTATACGGGTATAAATGCGTCGGCGGAAACATTGAAATGAACGACGACGAAAAAATAGTGGTGTCGAATATTTTCCGTAGGTATTCAATGGGCGAGTCGCTACTTAAAATAGCGGAATGCTTGAACGAACAACGAGTCGAGTATAAACCCGGGGTTTGCGGGTGGAATAAGGCGAGGTTGGCTCGGATTATCGACGACGAACGCTATACGGGCAAAAACGGATATCCGAGAATTATAGACGAAACCGTATATGAAAACAGTCGGAAATTGAAAGAGAGAAAAAACGTGCAAAAGAACGTGGATAAGACTGCGGGCGTATTTCAAATCCAAGTACCTATACGTTGCGCCGAATGCGGCGGGCAGATGATACGTAAATTCGACTGCCGAAGAAAGCGCAAAACCAAATGGGTCTGTAAAAATCCCGCCTGCAAAAAAGAAACGTTTATATCCGACGAGGAAACGTTGGCTCGGCTGACGAAAATAATTAACGGCATAATAAGCAATCCCGAGACGATAGGCGATGAGCAGGAAAAAGAAAAAACGAGCGTAAATGAATTTAACTATGCGGACAGGGATGCAGTAGTAAAAAACATTTCAAAACTATATTCGGCGATTGATGAAAAAGCCGCTATGTCGGAACGGGTAAAGGATATTCTGAAAGATATGAGTCCTCTGATCGAATTTTCGGCAGAAGTATTGTTCGATATCGCCGACGAGGTACAAATAAACGAAAACGGCATGGTGAGCATTAAATTGATAAACGGGCAAATCGTGGGAGGATAACGATTATGGAGGTGGCAGTCGAAAGAGTTAAAAAAGTCAGAATTATACCGCCGAAAATATCTGCGACGGATAAAGCGATTGAGCAAATCCGCAGGGTACGCGATGCGGCATATTGTCGAGTATCTACCAAAGAAGAAGAGCAGTTGAACAGTTACGCCACGCAATGCGCTTGGTACACGGAAAAAATCAATGCGAATCCCGAGTGGGAAATGATTGGAATTTTCGCAGATAAAGGCATTACCGGCACGAGCGTATTAAAACGCGACGAATTCAATCGCCTGATGAGATACTGCAAGCGCGGTAAAGTCGATTTGATTCTGACGAAGTCGATATCGAGGTTTGCAAGGAATACGCTCGACTGTCTGAAATATATTCGAATGCTGAGATCGTTGGGAATAGACGTATTCTTTGAAGAACAGGGTATACACAGTATAAAGCCCGACGCTGAATTTTATATAACGATATACGGCGGCATCGCGCAAAGCGAATCGGAAAACATAAGCGCGAACGTAAAATTCGGTAAAGCGCAAAGCGCGAAAGAAGGAAAAGTAGCATTCAATTACAAATACTTTCTCGGATATAAAAAAGGCGAAGACGGCAATCCCGAAATCGATGAAAACGAGGCGGAAACTATACGGTATATTTACAACCGATTTTTAGCGGGGGATAGTTTGCAGACGATTTGCAAAGGACTTGAAAGTCAAAAAATACTTACCCCATACGGAAAAGAAAAGTGGACTTCGGGTACGGTGCAATCGATACTGACCAACGAAAAATATAAGGGCGACGCCGTCATCAACAAAACCTACGTTGTAGACTGTATATCCAAAAAAGTAAAAATCAACGACGGAGACAGACCGAAATATTACGTCGAAAACAATCATCCGGCGATAATAGATTCCGCGACGTTCGGCAGGGTGCAAGAAGAACTTGCGAAACGGTCGGGAAAGAAAAGAGTAAAGTTCAAAGGCGTGAAAACCGAACAAGGAAAATATTCGAGCAAATACGCTTTAACGGAAATGCTCATATGCGGAGAGTGCAAGACTCCGTACCGAAGATGCACGTGGACTTCCCGTGGCGAGAAGAGAATCGTATGGCGGTGCGTGAAACGGTTAGATTACGGAAAGAGATACTGCCATTCGCCGACGATAGAAGAAGGCGCGTTGCAGGCGGCAATCGTAAACGCTGTTCAAAAGGTCGCGGCGGCAGACGGCGAGACAATGCAAACCTTAAAATCTCATATAGATAAAGTATTTACGGAAAACATTACGGCGGATAACGAAGAGGAGATGTCGTTGCAAATTCGTATATCCGAACTCGACGGCGAGATAAAAGCGATGATAAGCAGCGTTTCAGCCGATACCATAGACGATTTCGACGAAGAAAAAGCGCAATCGTTGATGAGCGAAAAGAATGAATTACAAAACAAACTCGAAGAATTATACGGCAATAAAACGAGGAAAGAGGCGGTACAATCAAAGCTGCAAGACGTTTACGCCATAATGGACGGGCTGAAAAATCATCAGATAGTCTATAACGACGAACTTGTAAGGCAGATAATAGAAGTGGTAATCGTTGAGTCGAAAGAGAAGATAAAAATAATATTCAAAGGCGGTTTGACGGTAGAAGAAAGTCTGTAAAATAAAAGCCGCTTTTAAGGCGGCTTTAAAATATTTTACCATTAAGGTTTTAAACAATTGATCGGGACGACGTAAATTCCGTCAGGGCGATGGTATAAAGAACCGCAGGCGGTTAAAATCATCATAAACGCGGGGGCGGGTTCATCGCTCTTTTCGTTAAGTTTCTTTTTTAAAGTTAAAAGAGATTTTACACCGTCGTTGATTAGTTCCTCGCCGCCGAGTTTAATTTCTATGGCTCCCCATTGTCCATCCGGCAATCGAACGATAGCATCGCATTCCAACCCCGTGCTGTCTCGGTAGTGGCGGACTTCGCCGCCGATACACGATGCGTAAATAACTAAATCCCGAACAGCAAAATCTTCAAAGAACAATCCGAAACTTTTGAGGTCGTTCATTAAATCGTCAGGAAAGATATTTAAAGCTCTGCAGGCGATTGACGTATCGGTAAAATGTCTGATAGGTGATGTGCGTATGGCGGTTTTTGAGCGAATATTCGGATTCCATGCGGTAACATCTTCGATGATATATAAGTCTTTTAAGGCTTCCATATATTCGTCGAAAGTTTTTGCGTCAAGGGTGCGTGAGTTAGTTGCCTTAACGTCTTCCATTATAACGGTATTAGGGGCTTCCGTAGAGATATTTCTCGCGTAACTGCGTAAAATCATTTTGAATAGTTCTGGTTTTTTATTCCGGAACTTTTCATTTTCGGAATTGTCAAATACAAAAAGACTGTCGTAATAGTTTCTCGTGATTTCCAAGCCGAGATCTTTATCGTCTTGCACCGAAATAGGCCAACCGCCGCGGCAAATTAAATAAGCAACGTTTGTTAACGTAAAATTGCTGTTAAGGTCGAAAACTTCTTGATTTTCACTATTAAAAAGTTTCTGTAACGAAATCAGACCTTTGGACTCTTCCGATTCAAACAAAGACATAGGTCGCATTTTAAGTGGAACGATACGTCCTGCGCCCGAATGATATATTTGAGTCTTATCTGCGGGGGTTGAACTTCCGGTTAATATGAATTGACCGAAAGAATAATCGAAATCGAGATAATCTTTTACTTGATTCCATATATCCGGAACGGTTTGCCATTCATCAATAAGTCGAGGTTTATCTCCGATTAAAACGCCTTTCGGATCTAATTTTGCAATACTGATTGTTTGTTTCGTGTTCAGTTTAATAAAACTTTTTTGATACAGCATGCAGGTCGTCGTTTTTCCGCAAAATTTCGGACCGGCAACAAGTACTGCTCCGGAAGACTTTAATTTCCTCTCAATAATGGGTTCGATTAAGCGTGTATAATATTTTTTCATGACGGTTTCTCCTGATACAAATACAGTATAAACGAAAAAAAAGAAAAAGTCAAATAAAAACTCCCAAGATTGTCAATAAAAAACTCCCAAGATTGTCAATTTTGTCGAAAACAAGAGAGGGCAAAGCATTTAATCTGAGAGCAAATAACCGTGGAGTTACTTACTCGATTTGAGAATCGGTCGAATATGGATTGGGGGCTTTTTAAAAATGCTTGACATTTTTTTTACTATATTGTAGGCTATAAGAGCAAATATCAATTGCGGTGGGCTGGCACTTTAACTCGAAATCAATGCGGCACGTAAGGGGCTGACGGTTGGCAAGCAACTGAAAACTTGATATCAATGCAGCACATAAGGGGCTGTCAGTTGGCGAGCAACGGAAAAACCGGTCGTTGAAAGAGAGACGCGTAATGTTGCGGCATTATAGTCTCCCTTTTTTAATAACAAGAACTCGGTTCCGGTGTCAGAAATATCGTCAAATATAGCAAGGTCTATTTGGGAACAACGCCCGAATTTATAGACGGCGAGGTGTTTAAAACGAAAATTTCTTTGAATGAAACAAATCGTAGCAATGTCGGTGTAAATGTCGGTGTAAGTGGCGGTGTAAAATTTTCCGAAATAAATCGTGAGGTTTTAGAGTGTATAAAGGAAAACGGCGAGTTTAATGCCGAAAAAATAGCCGAGAAAATAAAAAGATGCAAACGTACCGTGGAAAGAGCGATTAAGTCATTGAAAGAACTGGGTATAATAGAGCGTAACGGATCTGATAAAACCGGCAGTTGGAAAGTGATTGAATAAAAATATTGTCGGCTTTGTTTAAAATGCCCAAAATGGCAATGAAACATAATTAACTTGAAAGAAATCACCTCGGAGTTAATAACAAAAGTAAAATTTATGCCCTTAAAAAGGGTTGGAGAAATAAAATGATTGATGTAAAAGACGAGAAAAAAGATATATACGATTATTTTGACCTTATCGATCAAGCAAAAACAAAAAAGGAAAGAGAAGGCTATATAGATGAGGCTCTTCTTTTAGAACCGAATAATTTGCAATTATTGCTTATGAAAAACGAAAAGAATCGGAAAAAGCAAGCGGCGTATCTTGCGGGTCTGGAAAATATCGTTTCTATCGGCAATAAGCAAATGCAGGACGGGGGATATTTTCAAAACGACAAGGGCGATTTTTGGCTTGTATATGAGACCAGACCGTATATGACGGCGTGCTACCAATACCTTTCGGCATTAATGGAAAACGGTTTTGTAACGAAAGCAATAAAAGAGGGCGAAAGGCTTTTGGAGTTATGCAAAAGCGACAATCTTGGCGTTCGCTATGATTTGATGCACTTGTTAGCGTTGGCAGAAAACAAAGAGAAAGCTGAAGAATTATTCAAGGCTTACGATGAAGAACAGATGTCGCAGATGATGTTGCCGCTTTGTTTTTTATATTATAAAATCGGAGAAACAGAAACCGCTGAAAATTTGCTGTTGAAAATAAAAAAAATCAACAAAGATTTACTGAAGTTTATTAAAAAAGTTTTAGCCGATGACGTATATTTTGAAATTGCAAAGATGCATGGAATGGGTTATCGTCCGAATACCATAGAAGAGTTATTGGTGGAATACGATAGGTATTATGATATATTTGAATCTTGTCCGTTATTTTTCGATTGGGCGAAAGCGGTGTTGTCTGAGAAAAACATATGAATTTAAAACGTTAATTTTAATTGATTAACTGTGTTTTCGTCTGTTGCAATACAGACAGTTAAGACGGCGTTTCGTCAGTTCAAACCAAGTGGATAATTGACAAAATATCTATTTTGTAGTACGCGCGCATCTTGCATGGGATTAATATAATAAATTATGGGTTAGAGTAAGGGTGAATAATTTGTTTCTGTTTTGGGGAGTTGGATATGGAATTTGGGGAGTGAAAATTCAAGAAGGGGCAAAATGAGGTAAATTTGATGATTTTTCGTGTATTTTTGCCTCGTTTTTGAGGCTGAAAAATTTAAGCAAAAAGCTCTGACTCCGTCACTTCGTTGGTTCGAATCCAGCTACCCCAGCCAAAATGCCATTTTATGCAATAAAAGTTGCATAAAATGGCTTATTTTTTGCATAAAACAAGAAAAATATTCAATAAAAATCGCGATAACCGGGAGGTTTGGCGAAAGATTTGGCGAAAGATTTGGAACTAAAATTGCTTAATTATATATAAAGTTATTTATATAAAAACGGTTTTTTAAGAATAGGTGATAAAATAGGTTGCATTTCTCCTAAAAATAGTGTATACTAAATACAAGAACGAATTATCGGAGGGGATATTATGACGATAAATACCGATCAGGTCTTGTCTATAACGGAAGCAAATCAAAATTTTTCGCGCGCAACGAGGATTGTGGATAAACAAGGGAGCGTTGTTATTTTCAAAAATAATAAGCCGAAATATATGATTGTCAGTTGGGAGAACAGTCAAGCGTTGGCATTGACGGACGACGAAAAAATAGATGTGGTAGCAAAACGTATTTTAAATAAACACAGAAAGGCGTTTGAGACATTGGCGAAATGATAAAGTTCAGCAAAGAAAAAGTTCTGTTGTTGCATAAAATGATCATGGAACAGACGGGTGGATTGGACGGAATACGCGATTTCGGCTTGTTGGAATCGGCTCTGGAATCTGCATATGCGACGTTTGATAATAAAGAACTTTTCCCGTCGAAAGAGGAAAAAGCCGCGCGTATTGCCGTTGGCTTGGTATCTAATCACGCATTTGTGGACGGGAACAAGCGAATCGGAATGTATGTACTTCTTACCTTTTTGGAGGTCAACGGTTTGCCGTTGGAGGTTACCGATGACGAGGTCGTGGAAGTCGGTTTGAAATTGGCGGAAGGGAAAATGCGGTACGAAGAACTGTTACAATGGATAAAAGAGCACGAATAATTGGAGAATATCGCCCAATTAACACGATTTAAGAATATTCGCCGAAATTCTGCGCGTATTTCTGTTGAATTTTCATTTTTCTGCGCCAGACGGTAGAGGCGTTTACGCATAAAAATCTGGCGATTTCCGTATACGCCATTCCGGCAAGATAACAGTTCAAAACGTCGTTTTCTTTCTTTGTTAATTTTAATTTTAGTATAATTATGTCTACGCCCGTGTAATCCGTTTGCATAGGGGTGATTTCTTTGGCGGCAAGTTCCTGCGTTCTGGAAAGTTCTTCTATCGAAATTACGCGATAGTATTCTCTTTCGCGGATATAATTTTTGGTAATGTAGTTATCTACCAGACGGTAACACGCCTTACGGATACTGATTGTTTTGCCGCGCTTGTCGGTTTTGTACGTATCGCCCAGACGCTTTCCGATAAAATTACATAAGAAACAGCAGGTTTCCTGAACGAGTTCGTAGCCTTCGCCGAAACGTTCGTTGTCTTGCAACGGATCGAATACGTTGTGTACCAATTCACGGTATAACCGCGCGTAGATAGGCTTAAAGTTCACCGTTTTCTTTACCGCGGAAACGGCAAGAATTTCGCTTAATTGCAGCACGTTTTCTTTGGTGATAAGTCGTTCGTTTTCCAGACCGATTGAGTTTTTCATACAATTTTTATCCTGATTTTGTTTTATTTTGCCTTTTCGGCAACCAAACCAAAGCACGGAGAAAATTTTTTATTTTTAGAGTAAACGGCAAAAAAGCGCGGAAGTCAACGGAAAGAACGAAAAATCAACGCATACAAAAAAAGAGCCGCATCCGATAAACATCGAGAACGACTCTAATAAACTATTCAAATTTTCAGCGTTAATTTTTCCCGTTGACTTCCGTTTTTCCCCGTGCTACCCGCTAAACCTGCCGAAAAGGGAAAACAAAAGCATTTGATATTGAGTTAACAACGGAGAATGAAAATAAAAAATAATTGCGGCGAAAAAGGAGTTTTTCGTTTTAAAGTTATATTTCGATAATTTGATTTCCGTGGAATAACTTGTGGCTGCGACGACGAAGTTCGGCTACAAGTTGTTCGTTGGCGGTTACTTCGTTTTGCAACAATACGCCGCTTGTTTCATCGCCGACGACATGGAAATCGCTCCCCGCGGTGGGAAGCAAACCGTTTTCTTTTATAAACGCCCGCGCCTGTTCGTTGTGATTTTCGCACCTCGGATTACCGTTCCATGCTTCCGCGCCCTCTAACAACGCGGGATTTTGCGCGTTTATTCCCGAGCGAAAAGGATGCGCCTGCGATAAAATCCATTTGTTTTCGCGGCACAAATCGCTTAACCGTTGCAAATCAAGCCGAAATAATTCGTAAGGATGCGCGAGCAGCCATTCTTCTTCCATTCCGTAAATCAGCATTTCGGCATAGGGCGGACCGGTTTATAGTACGTGAGAGAATCCGTAAGAAGTTCCAAGCCGAAAAATACGTTTATTCCGTAGTTTGCGCATTCTTTTTGTAAAGCGCGATAACCGCTTACAAAATACCGCACGTTTTCCGACGGGGAGCCCTTTTTATAGTATTCTTCGCATAAATAGCGGTTAAAATGGTTGGTACATACAATGCCGTCGTAATTTTTCGCATCGTATAACTTAGCGATTGTTTTTACGTCGGTTTGCGCGCAGGGCGAATAGCCGAGCGTATGAAGATGCATTTCGAGTTTGTACATAAATTCCTCTGTCTTTCGTTATCGTTGCGCCGAAAATTATTTTAATCGGCTGCTTATTCCAAAATATTCGAAGTGATATAATCTACGCCCATGGCGTATAATGCTTCGGCGGCAGATTTATCGTCTACCGTCCAGCAATTCACTTGTACGCCCTTTGTATGGCAAGCGGAAATGCGTTCTTCGGTGAGTTGGTTGTAGGCGATATCTAAACCGAAGTGATTTTTTGCCAAAAAATCGGGCAAATCGTCGCGCCATTCGCACGTGAGCAGTTGCAAAGGTTGTTTCGGTAATAATTTGCGCAATGCAAGTAAATTTTCTGCGTCGAAGGCAATAAATACGGCGTTTTCGAGTTGCTCCGCCTTGCGCGTGATTTCGACGACTTCCCGAATCCATTCTACGGCGAAAACGCCTTTCAGTTCAACGACGGATATTTTATTGTATTTTTTTGCAGACGGTCAGATACTCCCGATACTCCGGAATAAACAAATCTTTGCGTTTGCTACCGTCTTTATCGTTCAGAATAACGCTCCGCACAAGCGAAAAACTATTTCTTTCCACATTCAGGTTATCGGAAGCCACTCTGCCTGTTTCGGCGTCGCGAATCACTACGTAACGCCCGTCTGCGGTACGATGAATATCGCATTCTATGCCGTAATACGTTCTGTTTCCCGCCGCGATGAACGCCGCAAGAGTGTTTTCCGTTTCAAGTCCGCTTACTCCGCGGTGCGCAATCATTTTTTTATTTTTTGATACGATTGTTTCTGTATTATTTCTCATTTTATTTTTCCTCTTCGGCAAATATCCGTTCCGCTTGTTTGATTTTAGCAGAATGCGTTTTGTCTGTCAACTTAAACATAACGCGGAATTAAAAAAACGTCAAAAATTTTTTAAGTCTAACAATATTTGTTCAATCTCATATCTTGTTGCCGGCTCTGCCCAAGAAACAATAAGTTAACCTAATATTCAAGTTATATTTGTTGAATATAAAACAGAAAAACGGAATAAAGGACAAAAATCTATTTTAGGTGAACGTTAAGGCAACATCGGTTAAATTTAGCGGCGTTTCGCTTAAAAATATAAAAAATAATTGACAGAAACCGAATAATTTTATATAATTTAATCGAAATTTTACTTTTTTTGCGGACGGAGAGTGAAAAGAGGTGTTCGGCGCGTTTTTTCCGCTATCTTTATCCGCTTTTTGTTTCGTCTTGCCGTACGGTATTTACTTTTAAAAAGATTCCTTATATTCCGTTAAAATCAGGGAGAAAGGCTTTGGATAAAGAATTTTTTGAATGCGACGAATATATAAAGTCTGAAGAAAATCAGATTTTTCCGGCAGAGAAATACCGCGTAAACGAGACGGAAAACGGCGCCGCGGAAACGTTCGTCTCCCCCGAAACCTCCGCCTCCGAAAATCCCTCCGCAAAAGCCGACGGCTCTGGCATTACTATCGGCGACGCGGAAGAACTGGTACAGTCTGCGTCCGCCTCTGCAACGGCTTCTGCTTCGGCTTCTGCTTCCGCGCCCGTTTCTTTATCGGCAAGCGCGACGGCGAGCGTGGGGGCAACCGGCGTGTTTGCAGGTATTGCCGCGGTATGCGTTGCGGCAGCCGTGGGCATCGTTCCCGTAACGGGATTAACGCAAAATACCGCGGAAGAGCCGCCTATATCGACACAAGAGCCGGCAGACGCGGGAACGCTGAATTTTTTGAATTATCGTGTCGACTATTACCCCGACGAAGATTCCGCCGCGGTATTTTCCGATATTACGTTTTACTTCGAAGGGGCGCTTCCGGACGGATTCTCCTGCGAACTTTCCGACTCGCTGACCGGGAGATTGGTTCCCGTCAACGGGAACACCGTCGCCTTTGAAAAGATAGAAAAGGGCGAAAGAGAATTTCTGCTTACAATATTAAACGGCGACGAAATCGCGGAAACGCGCACGCTAAACGTAGCGGATTATTATATTAACGCCACCGGAACAGAATTTAATTATGCGTATAAGGTGACGTACAATTCCGATGATACCTGCAATTTATACGCGTATCTTACCACAGATTACGACGGGGATTTCGTCACGTATATCAATCTTTACTCCCCTTCGGGTTCCGCCCTCGACGGCTACGAAACGGCGACGGACGGCGCCCTTTCCCGCATTTTGCATATAGAGGAAGAAAAATATACGGCGGAATTCGTTTCTTATTACGTAAAGGACAATAACTATTATTCCTACTGCTCTTCGGAAGAAATCGTAATAGATAACGAGGCTTTGCCATGGCAGGCAAACATTCACAACGATTCGCTTACGCTTACATTCGGCAACGAAATCCGCGGCGACGTAAAAGTGCAAGTTATTCACGACGATCTTACCCGCGACGAGTTCACCGTTCCCGCAAAGGAGTTTACCGATAATTCCTGCGCATTGTCTTTAAGCAAAATCAGCCGCACCCCTACCGTGGAAATTCTCGTGGATTCCGTTCTGTATAATTTTGATCCGATGGGATATATTACCGTTTTCAACGGCGAGGAATTCAGGCAATTTTCCGAATCCGTAACCGTTGAAGCAGTCGTTTCCTCTTACGTCAACCTTACAAGGTGCGAAATTTTCAACGCCAGTTATAACATCGATTACGGCGATACGATTCATGCTCCCGTCTATTTGTATTTCGACGGATACCTGAACGAGGGCGATACTTATTCGGTTAAAGTTATCGACCGGGACGGCGGCGAAGTCGACTCGGCGACGAATCTTACTTTATCGGGTAAGCCTGTGATCTTCGAATATCTGTCGATCGATACGGAGTACACGTTTTTGTTTTACCTGACGGCAAACGGAGACGAAACTCTGTCGGGAACCGTCACCGAAACGTTATCCGTGCCCGAATATTCCGATCTGCCGCCCTTGTTCTGCCTGACGCCCAACCCCGGCGACGTGATGGTAACGTATAACGACGACGGCACTTCCAACGTATATCTGTATATGGGCGTACGGGATATAAAAGAGAAACTCGAACAGGAGAGCACCCCGGGGGACGCACCAGCCGCGGAATACGATATGTATTACAAAATTTATCTTGTAAGCGTTGCCTCCGAGGACGGATCGGCATTCTGCGAATACGCTGGAAAAGACGACGTGGCGGTATTCAGGAACGTCCCCGCGGGAACTTACGCTTTAAAATACGGCGTATTGGTAAACGAAAACGGAACGTGTTATTCCGTATACGATATGCAATGGCCTTCGGGTACTATAGTCGCGGGGCTTGACGAAAACGGATATTATCCCGAATCCTGCGGCAATGTAAGTTATGATTCCTCTACCGGAGAGTTGACCGTCAGCGTTTCGGGAAAAGTCGTCTCCGATCTGCATATAAACGTTATTACCGACGACGGTCAATCCATAAGCATTACCGTTCCCGTCGGGGATATATCCGCGGGTTACGGCTCGTCCGTATGTACGGTTGACCTGTCTGCTTACTCGTTGACGTCTTTTACGGCGGTTATCGAAGGCGAGGCAATTTTCCAATACGGCAACGGCGACAGCGTAAAGAACGAAGTAAACGTCGCGGGCGACGAAAGTTGCCCGTTCAGGATAAAGTCGGAAATCTGATTGAATTACAAAAGGAGAATCGAATATGAGCAAAATCAACAAAAAACGCCTGATTTATACGGTTCGGGTTGCGTTGGCGGTCGTTTACCTTATCGCGTACGTAGTTCTGGTTATCGTAAGATTCAGCAACCCGCAATCCGCTTTCGCGACGGAGTTTTTCGATAAATATATCCGAATCGTCAAACAGACCGTAACCGAGGGTGGCGAAGTCGTTGAAATAAGTCCCTCCATGCCGCAAATCGCGCTGAACAGCCTGATCAATATTCTGCTCATTCTGTCGGTTGCAAAAATTTTACGAACGTTGTTCCGGCTCAGATTCAAAAAATCGGACAGAACGAAAACGGTAGTCAGTCTTCTGGACGGCTTCGTTAAATACGGCGCGGCGATAGCCGTAATCATCTACGTGCTGAAAGCGTGCGGCGTGAATACCGAGGCGCTGATCGCTTCGATAGGCATTCTGGCCCTTATCATAGGTCTCGGCGCGCAGTCGCTGATAGCCGATATCATCGCGGGAATGTTTATCATTTTCGAAAACGAATTCAATACGGGCGAAATTATCTCTATCGACGGGTTCAGGGGCGAAGTGATCGAAATAGGTATCCGCACCACAAAACTTCTCGACGCGGCGGGCAATATCAAAATTATGAATCACAGCGATATCAAAAACGTCGTTAACTTATCCAGAGAGCCGTCTTTGGCTGCCGTCGACGTGGATTTCCCCTACGACGTTCCCATTGAATATATCGAAAAACTTTTCGACGAGAAATTCGCGGGACTGAAAGACAAGATTCCGGGCATCATTTCGGGGCCTTTTTACAAAGGCGTTTCGGAATATAAGGATTCCAACGTTACCGTTAAAATAGTAGCCACCTGCAAAGAACAGGACCGTTTTCAGGTACAGAGGGATCTGTTAAGGGAATACCGCGCCATCATAACGGCCGAAGGAATAGATATTTCGTATCCGCACGTCGTGATCGGGCAAGAAGAAAAGAGCAACATAAAAGTTACCGGAAAGGACATAAAAGCCGCCATTCAATTCGTCGAAGAACAAAAAGAGTTGTCCAAAAATTTAGAGGATAAGCACAATTAAGGTTTAAAGCATTTTTTTCAAATTTGAAACTGAAAAAATATAAATAATTTAAAGTTTGATAATTAATAAATAAAATTATTACTCGTTCAACCCCAACTCGGCGAGAAGTGACTTAGCCGCGTTTTGCTCTGCTTTGCTTGTACGGCTGTTCGCCGAAAGTTCGTTGAATCCGCGCCTTGCTCCGCCTTTAAATAACAGTTTAAACCAACGCCGCACCTCGCAGAACGGCATCAGCCACTTATGCTTTTTTAAAACGGGATATTGATATTTCAGGGTTTCGTACGGCAACCATATCCGCGACATCGCATATCTGCATTTTCCGCCCTTTTTAACCTGTTGTAAAGCCACGCGGTTCTGCATTGTGCCGTATACGCCGCCTTGCAATACGTATTCTTCCATTTTCCGCGTCGTTTCAGTATGCTGCGCCTCTCCGAACCACACTTCCGACAACTTTTCCGCTTCTTCCGAAAATTTTAAAAGTCCACCTTTTAACAACAATTCTTTACGTTTCTCTATATCATATTGTATTTTTTCGCTATGATTCAGAACCCATAAATCAACAAAAGGTTTTATTCCGCAGCCTCCGTTTATGAAATGCTTTACCATATGCGCGATATGATAGAAATAAAACGCTTCATACGAAATCGTTTTAGTATAATCCCCTTTCTCTTCTGCCGTATATTCCCAGATGCAGGATAAAACTTTATTTGCGTCAGGCAAAACGTCGTTCTCTATCAACGTATAATGCAATTCCACGTGCACGCCGGTCGATGAATACATCTGTATATCATGCGACCCTTTTTCATATCTTTCGCACGTATATTCTCCTTTCTCTTCCAGCGCTTTTACCGCCTTTTCTAAATCTTCCTCGTGAACAAGCACGTCTATATCGCAACTCGTTCGCATCCAAGGTTCGGGATAAAACTGTCGAATCTCCGCGCCTTTCAACGGAATATACGGGATTTTATCTTCGGTAAATATCCTCTTTATAACGCTGAGTTCATAAGCTATTTGCTCGTATCGGTAAACCGCCGTACATAATTCCTGCCGGTACGTCTCTTTCAGTTTACCTTCTTCGATCAGAACGTTTTTTATCAAAGCATTACCGACAAGATGCGACAAATCGTGTTTTTTTGAAAGGCGATACAGATCGATGCGTTCTTCCTCCGCAAGCGTAGCGTAAAGCGCGGACTGTATTTCCCGCCCGCACACTTCGCTTCCGATTAAATTCGTCATCACCTGCGTTATTTTATTCATCATCTTTTTAAAACCTGCAATTGTTCTAAAATTACGCCTATGGGAATAACTCTTCTTTGATGATTGATTATCTCTTCTCAATCCCTGAAATATAAATCTCGGGTATAAATTTTATCCTGAACATCATTTAATTCGTCTGTAAATCTATTCGCAATAATCACGTCTGACGCATTTTTAAACTCTTTCAGATCTTTTATTACCCGACTGTTAAAAAACATTTCTTCTTTCAACGTCGGTTCGTAAACGACTACTTCTACCCCTTTTGCTTTGATTCGTTTCATCACGCCCTGTATCGATGATTGCCTGAAATTATCGCTGTTTGCTTTCATCGTTAGCCGATATATTCCAACCACTTTCGGATTGCGTTTCAAAATCTGTTCGGCTATAAAATCTTTTCTGGTTGTATTTGATTCCACGATTGCAGAAATCAGGTTCTGCGGCACATCGGCATAATTGGCGCGCAATTGTTTTGTGTCTTTCGGCAAACAATATCCGCCATAGCCGAACGACGGATTATTATAGTAATTTCCGATACGCGGATCTAACGACACCCCTTCGATGATCGCTTTCGAATCTAATCCTTTTAACTCGGCATACGTATCCAACTCGTTAAAATACGCCACCCGAAGCGCAAGATATGTATTAGCGAAAAGTTTAATCGCTTCTGCTTCTGTAAGAGGCGGAAAAAGAACGTCGATATTTTGTTTGACTGCCCCTTCCTGCAGAAGTCCGGCAAACTTTTGCGCCGATTCCTTCATTTTTTCATCCTCCTTCGGCACGCCGACGATAATGCGGCTCGGATACAAATTGTCGTATAAAGCATGCCCTTCCCGCAAAAATTCCGGACTGAATATAATGTTCTCCGTTTGATATTTTTTGCGAATGCTTTCGGTATATCCAACCGGCACGGTAGACTTGATGATCATTATAGCAGTTTTATTGACGCGTAATACCTGTTCGATTACACTTTCCACGGCAGACGTATCGAAATGATTTTTTCCCGGATCATAATTGGTCGGCGCGGCGATTATCACGAACTCTGCATTTTGATATGCTGAATTGCCGTCAGTCGTAGCCGTCAGATTCAACGGCTTTGTCGCAAGATATTCTTCTATTTCTTTATCGACAATCGGAGATTTTTTCCGATTTAACATATCTACTTTCGCGGGAATAATATCCACCGCCGTCACTTCGTTATGCTGCGCCAGAAGAACTGCCAACGAAAGCCCAACATATCCTGTCCCTGCTACCGCTATTTTCATATATCTACCTCTTTTTACTTATTTATATTTCGTAAAATTTTTTATACCATTCTGCAAATTTTCTCAATCCATCTCGCAATGAAGTGCTAGGCTTAAATCCGAAATCACGTTCAAGTGCGCTCGTGTCCGCATATGTAACCGGCACGTCTCCGGGCTGCATAGGAACTAACTTTTTATGCGCTTCAAAATCGTAATCTTCCGGCAACACCCCTGCGCGAACCAATTCCTCCTGCAAAATCGTAACAAAATCGAGCAGATTTTCAGGATGATTATTTCCGATATTATAGATTTTATAAGGCGGTAACGGTAAACCGTCATCTCCGTTTTTTCTTTCCGGTGCGCGTTGAATTACCCGAATTACCCCTTCAACTATGTCGTCTATATACGTAAAATCCCGTTTACAGTTCCCGTAGTTAAAAATCTGAATTGTTTCGCCTTTAATCAGCTTGTCCGTAAATCCGAAATACGCCATATCGGGTCGTCCCGCAGGCCCATATACCGTAAAAAATCTGAGTCCTGTGGATGGTATATTGTAAAGTTTGCTGTACGCATGAGCTAACAGTTCGTTAGATTTTTTTGTTGCCGCATAAAGACTTACGGGGTTGTCCACCTTATCGTCGGTACTGTACGGCACCTTTTTATTTGAGCCGTAAACAGAGGACGAAGATGCATAAACAAGATGCTCCACTCCCTTACTGCCGTTATCATACGAATGGCGGCATGCTTCCAGAATATTATAAAATCCTATGATATTGCTTTCTATATACGCATCCGGGTTGGTTATTGAATATCTTACCCCCGCCTGCGCCGCAAGATTAACCACTATATCCGGCTTGTATTTTACAAAGATTTCTTCCATCAGAGCCTTATCGGCAATATTGCCACGGATAAACGTCCACTTGCCGCCCGATGCGGCTTTTGCAGACTTTTCAATCTCGGCAAGACGGTATTCCTTGATGGAAACGTCGTAATAGTCGTTCATATTGTCAATTCCGACAAGATGTACCGACTTCACGGTATCTAAAAGTTTAATTACCAGATTTGCCCCGATAAATCCCGCCGCCCCGGTAATGAGAATGGTTTTGTTGTTTAACTTTGTAATTTCATTCATTTGATTGTTTCCTAGTATTTAACTTTTGACTTTTTTAAACTTTTGATTATACTTAAAAACTCATTTCTATAAAAAATCAGATTGACAACAATAACTACAAGAAAACTAATTCCCGCGACTTTTAAAGCCATAAAGATCCAAGTAATCCAGGTAACCGATTCTAATTTTATCCAACTAGTCGCAAGCCACATTAAAGTGATCATGATAATATCAACGAATATCTGTTTAATGAAACTTTTTATTTCTCCTTTTATTAAATGTTTTGAGTTATAGATCGCCATCCATATGGTTTGATAAACCATTGCCACTAATGTTCCTATTGCAACTCCGATGAGACCCAAAAAAAATACACATATAATTGATATAATAATATTTAACAAGGTCGCAACTATATAACAGCGTTGTGTATTTTTATAATCTCCTGCCGCTAAAATTACGATATTATAAGGCAATCGCAAACAATGGCCCGCGTTCGCTGCAGTAATTAACACCGCAAATAACGGTTGGATATAATTGGTATCTGTAATACTTTTCGTGTAAACTTGAACGAACGGCACAATCAAAAGCACTGTGCAACCAAAGATAAAAATAGTCCCTGTATGCAACATCCACTGAACTTTCCTGAAAAATTCTCGAAGCCTTGCCACGTCTTGCTTTGCCCATAATTCGCCCATGAGAGAATGAATTCCGTTTGTCAAAGAAGTAAAAAGGGTTTTGACGCTATTAACAACTAAATGATATACAGAATAAATAGAAACATTCGCAAGAGATGAAAAAACAGTTAAAACAATAGTGTCTGTTCCGTCTAGAACAACGGCGGCAATATGTTGCGCCATTCCATTCCATTTTTGTTTTATCGGCTCCCCTTCGTATTTGATTTTTCTATTAATTGAATAATGCTTATTAACGTAAATTCTTAAAACAATTGGTCTTAATAGAAATATCAAAGAAGTGACTAATTTTACAATTTGAATAGAAGCGCCTAATTTAATAAGAAACACACATGCTATCGTATTTAAAATTAAAGTAATTGTCTGAGCATTATATTGAATATACCCTCTTTGGTCTGCACTTAATAATAATCTATCTACAACACCAAAATAATATTGTGCAAATGAACTGATTCCCATTGAAAGAATCAGTAAAGCAGTAAACAAAAAATCAAAATCGCTGTCGTTAATAAACGGATACACAATAGTCAATATGACAATATAACCCGACAGGATATATGCTATTCTACGAAAAAACTTTCCGCCTGAAACTATTATTTTGCTTATACCTTCATTATCTTTTTCCGCAAGCGGTTTATACAATGACGATTGAATTACCGCTCCCACGCCCAAATCCAAAAAAGATATAATACCCAAAAATTGAGCAATCGAATTAACTAATCCGTTAACATTAGAACCAAAGCTTTGTAAAATAAGCCGTGGCAGAATTAATCCGCAAACAATAGCTACTATTTGATACCCTAACGATGAAATGGTATTAAAAACTAATCTTTTACCTTGTTTTTCCATATTTTACACACAAACTTTCAAAATTGGTTCAAATATTCCTTTGCGTCGAAACAAAATCCGCCCCGATCAATATTTTCATTCGTTTACCTCTTGATTATCTTAATTCTTTAACAGTATTTTTGCATATGCAGTTACAATGTAACCAAAAATAATGCTTTCATGTTTTTATTACTTATGTTCGTTTTTGAAATTGATTGATTTTATTATTAACTACAATTCCGTCCTTTACGGCAATTGAGTTTAACAAAACATCGTTAGGTTTATCATTTATAAGCATATCTATATATGGAGCAATAGTTGCTGAATTGTCAACCGTAAACGTCTTATAAAACAAAGACGGGGTGTGATCTACTGCATAATGCATAATGCCATCTACAAAATATGTAGGTGATTCAAATGTTGTAGGAACGCTTGTCTCAATTCCTCCGTTTCTGTCACAACTTACATCAACAATCATTGCGTTTCGTTTCATACGCTTCAAATCATTACGATAAATAATGTGATCCGAACGCGTTGTGTCCCACAAGACACAATTAACTAAAACGTCGTATTTTCCTATCTCATCTCTTAATAATGATTCTGTTTTTCTATCATACTGCATAACATCTGCACCAAGCATATTCAAAACACGTATAGCGCCTCTTGCAGTGTTTCCGCGGCCAATAACAGCCACTTTGGTTTCATATGGCATCCTGCCATAGCATTGGGAAGCATGCATAATTGCCGCCTCTCCGGCAAGTTCATTATTTCGCCAAAAAATGTGACGTCCCTTTTCAAACATGTCTTCCCATGCGAATGCCGTTAACTTACCATTTATTATTTTATCGGTAATATCACGATTTTGCACAGCATGAATCCATCCGAAAATTGTCTGTTCATACAGTGAGTCAAGATATTCGGCATCTCCGATTTTAGGATCGCATATAATATCTTTTTTTAATACTTCTTCGCGACTGCATATATGTGCGCCCATAATTTCATAATCACCGTCATCAAATCCGATTACCTCACCATATCCACTTTCAAAGAATAACGCCTCCGGAGCACTTATTTGCTTTATATCATATGGGATCAATGCACGACGTTTTTCGTTTTCCTTGTGACTTATTGGAAATCCTACTGTTTTCATTTTCGTATTCCTCTCAAATCAATCAAACCGCCGAAATACTTATCCGTTTCCGGCAACAAATTGGCGTCAAACCCGCTGTCCGGGAAAAAAGTTATTTCTCCAAAGTAAATATGTCCATCTGAATTATACAGATCTATTCTTGCAAACGGTAAATCCTTAGCCAAACATTCAGCAACATCAAACATTCTATCAATATTATTCGGCTTTGGCAACGTAAAGTTTGCGGGAGCATTCTTGCCACGAATATTATATCTGCGAAGATTCCATTGCTTGTCAAAAAAATAAAATTTGGTGTCGCCTGTATTTCTGTCAAGGCACAGCATTACGCTGTCAGCAACTCCGTTAAAGCAAAAGAATTTATAATCGGTAAGCTCGGAATCCGTATTTTTGTCCGAAATATACTGCTCACATATAATCTTACGAGGCACATCTTTATACGGCCATTCTCTGCCGGTCAGATAATAATCCTGCTTTAGCCCTTTGCGAAGTTGATTTTTTACCTTTTTTATGTCTAGTTTTGATTTGTCCTTGCATATGCACATACCAAGACCTGAATTGTGGTTGCATTTCAGCACGAATTGATTTGGCAACGTGTCAAAATCAATCTCATCGGGATTGTCCCATACTCCGAGCAAAGGGATAAGATATTCTTCTCCGATTTTTTCGGCTATATAATCTCTTACCAGGTACTTGTCCACCATCATCGTGTATTCAGGACGCCTGTCATACAATTTGAGCCATTGAATCTTTTCGTTAAATGTTTGTGGATTATCAAGATTGAGTTCTTTACCCAATACACCTTTAAATTTACGTTTAAGGTACTCTTCATCCAACATATGATTGTATAATCCTAAATAGCTATTTATCAAAAATCTATCATTAGAGTCACTTATATACTTTTTACCTAAGTATACCATTCTTTTTAAATTCATAATTGGTCTTCTCCTTTAATTAATTTCTAACTATTTTTTTGATTGTAAAATAAAACCTTTTTATTATATGTTTGTTTAGGTTTCATCACATGATAAATAATTATAAAAACTAGAAAAGGAAACATTGATTGAATAATATGTTTAGGATCACCATACAAAATAGAATTAAAGAAAAAATATAATGTAGCATATACTTTATAAAATATATATGCTCCTTTGCTCTCCATTTCTCTACTGCAAAACTTTAACAGTTGTTTGCCTATCCAAGCCCAGGCCAAAGCAAAAAAAGGGACACCTAAAAAGCCTAATTGAGCATAACAAACAGATATTAAATCCGCAGGGGTTTCCCCATAAACAATTGAGCCGCTAGCGCCAATTCCCCCTTTGACTGCACCTGACGACAAAATCGTCATTAAGTCCGAAACTGTTTTTATGTCTAATCGAGTACTCCAAATACTTGAAGGCAATAAATATATTGGCCAATTTATACAATCAATAAAATATCTGTACTCCACGGATTCCGTTTTTATTAATCTAAAAAAGTTATTATAAACAAACGATATTTCTTCAATAATTAAAGAAAATAAGTCATTTGACGAATTTCTTCCTAATATATGTCCTATCAACCCTAATCCGATTATAAAAAATAAAATTATTAAGATAATATGAAAAAACATTTTAAAAGTTAAAAAGCGCACTTTCTTTTTCGAAAACAAAAAAATAAATAATAATATTAAAAAATAAAAAGCAAAAGCGACTCGGCCCTTATTGGAATATAATATCATCATTGAATATATACATGTTCCTAGAAAAAGAATCAAGGGAAATAAACGTTGTCCTTTTCGACTATTTAAGTACACTGCAAAAAAAACATACGAACTTATATTGATGCAACCTCTAAAAGCAATTAAAAAACTAAATGGATTTTGTACAGTTATTACCCCGCTTCTAATGGCATTGGAATATTTCAAATAGTTAAAATATCCTCCATAAGCTTTCAAGTATAGAAAATCACTAACAATCCCTATTAAAAAAACAATAAGTCCTGTATTATAGAATGTTTTTTCATTATTACCTAAGTCTATAGAACTAGGAACAAAATTGAATATTTCCTTTTGGGGACACAACATAGTAAAAAAAGACTTAACTGTAATTAACACAATTAAAATAACTTCATAATATATTAAAATATCTAAAGTATCAATTGATAAAATCAATTCATTATCTTTAACATAATTAGAGGCGTAAACATAATTTATAGGAAAAATAACCCCAAAAAATACTATATAAAGCGCAACAAACCCATTATCTATTGATAACAATATCCTTTTATCCCTTTTTCTAAGAAAGAATACCCCGATCATACATAAAATGATTCCGCAAGAACAAATTAAAAATTCATTCATAAAAAACACCTTCAATATAATTTTTCCATTGTAAATCAATTTTGTCTGATGCAAACATTCTAGTTGCTGCTTCACGTGCGTTTTTGCCTATTGTTTTAGATAGATTTTCATCAGCTAATAATAACTTGAGCGCAGATGATAAATCGTCTACATTGTTACAATTTACCAGTAAGCCATTCTCCTTGTTGTTTATTATCATTCTAGGTCCGCCACAAGGACAATCCGTCGATATACATGGAATTCCCAAAGCCATTGCCTCCATTAAAGCATTAGGCATTCCTTCATAATTAGAAGATAAAACAAATATTCTCGCATCTTTGATAGATGTAATAACATTTTCTGTTCGTCCCATTAAGAAAATTCTATCGTTTAATTTTAAATCTGACAAATAATTCTTCAATTTATCTTTTAACGGACCATCCCCGTAAATTAATAAATTATCCGAGCAATCCTCTTTTATCATATTAAAAGAATCTATAAGCAATTTATGGTTCTTTTGTTCTGTTAATCTACCACATGTAACAATATTTCTGCGTTCCCCGTTATACTCGGAGGAAAAAAATGTTTTATTTACCGCATTATAAATAATTGTAGATTTTTTTTGCAACTTTTTAGGAAACCATCTTTTTGCATCTTCAGTTTGAAAAACACAGCCATCTGCTGTTGGCATTAAAACTTTTCCGGTTATTTTACCCAAAATACCTGAATATTCTTTAGTTGGATCATTTCTTACCGAAACTATCAGCTTTGTTTTTAGACCTATACATGCTAAACACGACCTAAAATTGGGTTCCGCCATAAACGAAATCAAAACGTCTACTTTTTCTTTTTTTAATATCTTTCTAAGATTTTTTATCCTATAAACATTCTTTTTTAACCGAGACGAGTAATCATTATTATCTAGATATATATGTTTTATCAAATTGTTTAGGGGATACTCATTCTCCGTTTTAAAAGAATTAATAACAATAGTCTCGTTATCTTGCGAAAGAAAATTAGCTAAATTTGCCACAACTCTTTCCGCTCCTCCTCCAGAAAGAGTATTAATGTAAAAAGCCAGTTTCATTTTTTTATTTCCCTATAAACATTAAAGAGTTTCTGCTTATACTTATTTATATCATTCCATTCTTTCGCAAAAAACATTTGCTTATCAGACATTTCTTTACGCTTTGTCGGTGTATTAATATAAGAAATAATTTTATCTGCCATCACTTCATCCTCATCGCTTAAAAATCCGTTTTCGTCATTAACAATAAGATCTTTTAACCCATCAACAGGTGTTGATACTATAGGCACACCTAATGCCATAGTCTCAAGAGCACACATCGGAGTTCCTTCCCAACGAGAGGCCATAACCATTACTTTACTGTCATGCAATATTTTAAGCGGATTCGACTGAAAACCTAAAAAATGCACATTATCAAGTAATCCATATGAGTCTGCGAGTTTTTTTGCGTCGTTTTCCAAATCACCCGTACCAACAACGGCAATCTTTACATTCGGTATTTTCTCAACAACCAAGCGAAAAACATTCATCAGTCGTTGTGGATTTTTTGGGTAGGTCAATCTGCCTACATATATCACATCATAATCATATTTTTTTTCATCTTGTCGCATTTTTTCATATAAGACTTCAATATTTATAACATTATATAACACCGAGCTTTTTTTCTTGAAAAACCCATGAAACACATATCCTTCATATGAACTTTTAGAAACCCAAAAAATATGTTCCGATTTTTTTGCCGCATACAAAAAAGCGATAGATTTTGCCGATATTCCTCGCGAGTCAAAATTATTATTGTGAATATGCGAAATAAGCGTAATTTTTCCGCACGACCTTGCCGCAACGAAGCTCGCACGCATATCGTGCGCATGAATAATATCCGGCTTTTGCTCGATAATTACGCGTTTTAATTCTTTTTTAGTCATTTTTGAAACCGGCGCAAAAACAATTTCACGTTCTTTCAGCATATCTCTTATCGAACCGTCCGGGCTGCAATAAACCATTTCAATGTTGGTATCACTTTTAAACATTTCTATAATCTGACAGACAACATTTTCAGCTCCGGAAAATCTATCGGAATTTAATACGTGTAAAATTTTCATGATATAATTTTTAAAATTCCTTCATTAACCTTATTTTCGTCAAATTTATCTTCAACTAATTTTCTGCTGTTTACACCAAACAGCTCGGCTTCCGTTGGATGTTCAATACACCAAATAACTTTTTCCGCCATCGCATTGTAATCTCCGCGTTCAATTAAAAAACCATTAAATCCGTCAATCACAGTGTCTTTACACCCAATATTATTGCTTGTAATAATTCCGCGCCCAACAGATTCGGCTTCCATGATAGACATAGGAAGTCCTTCGCGGTAACTAGACAGTAGTAGTAGTAGTAGCGAATCTTCTATATACGGTCGGACGTCTTTTGTCGTGCCCAAATAGTTAATGCTGCCGTCATCGATAAATTCCTGTATATCGGCAATTTTTAAATCCCCTTCGGCACCCAGATAATTAAATACGGCTTCAGGATATTTTTGTTTCACGATCCGCGCCGCTTTACAGTATTCCAAAACTCCTTTTGTTTTCAGCATCCGAGCGACCATCAAAAATGTTTTATGATTTTTAATTGGTTTAAAAGCAAAATATTTTGTATCAACGCCTATTCCCGGAATAACAACGCATTGATTTTCTTTAACAAGCTTTCGCGCAATAAATTCCGCCTTATCGTCATTATTCAGGAAAAAAACTTTATTTGCGCTTTTAAACGCTTTTTTATAAAGTTTGCAGACAAAGAAACGTATAATCTTCCATTTCAGTCCGTTTTTAATAAATACGTCTCCTGCTCCCTCCACCATACAAAAAATAGTTTTGATTTTTTCTTTTTTAGCGGCAAAAACCCCAAACGTATTAGGTTTTACTTGAAATGTAAAAACAACGTCCGGTTTTTCTTTCTTTATCACTTGTCGAACGGATCGTTTATAACTTAACGTTTTTGCTATACTTATTGAACGGTTATTAGCATTGCATACGTACATAGTAACGCCCAAAGCTTCTGTCTCCGTCCTGTAATCATTATCACTGGCGATTACAACTACTTCATTACCCGCTTCCAACAAATGTAAAATTAAAGATTTTCGGAATGTAATCACATTTTGTGACGAATTACAAATTAATAAGTATTTCATTTTTTTATCCATTTACGCTTTTAATAGATGCGGGAGATTCTGCTTTTTCGACAAGCGACGCTACGGGAACGGCAACACTTTCTGCTACGGCGCTCTCCTCCAAAACGGTTTCTTCCGCAACGCTCTCTGCCGCAACGGTTTTTGTAGCGATATCTTCCGCCGCGGCGACTTCCTGCAAAATCTCCGCCTCTTTTTTGGCGATTTCCTCTACTAACCTTCCATCTGCCGCCGCCACTTCTTCCGCCACAGTTAGCGTGCTTGTATTTTCCGCAAATTTATCGCCTGTCGGCTCTATCACGCCTTCTTCGATATCTTCGCTTTTAAATACCTTGGCTATCGTCATAAAAAATATTTTTATATCCAGCCACAACGAAAAATGCCGCAGATAATATGCGTCGTATTCTGCTTTTTTCTTGGGATGGGCAGCCAGAACGTCTCTTCCGTTTACCTGCGCCCAACCGGAAAGTCCCGGACGTATCTGATACAAATCATATTTTTCACGCGCCTCGTTCAATTCGTGTTCGTTGCTTTGCGAAGGGCGGTATCCTATCAAACTCATTTTAAACGTCAGCAAGCAAAACAGTTGCGGCAGTTCGTCTATCGACAATTTTCGTATGACGTGCCCGACTTTTGTAATATATGAATCTGCTTCGGCATACTCGTAACCGGCTACGTCGTGCTTTGCCTCCACCGACATACTTCTGAATTTAATGCAGTTAAATTCTTTTCCGCCCCTTCCTATCCGTTTCTGTACAAAAAACACGGGACCTTTCGAGTCGATTTTTATCGCTATCGCCGTAATCAAAAACAGCGGAGACAAAACAACTAGCGCAAGCAGCGCTATCAAAAAATCTAAACCGGCTTTTATTACGCGATAACATTTCTGAAAAAAAGTCAGCTTATAAATCTCTTCTTCGGCTTTGTTGTATCCGAACGATTGATTCGCGGTGGCGGAAAAAGAAAGTGCAACGCTCTCCTCATCGGCAAAGAAACGTTGCGCTTTTTTTTCTTGTTCTTCGGGTATACTACGGCTTTGTTGCGCGGCGAAATTAGAAGAATTTATTCTGCTTTCGTTTCTTTTGCATTGTTTTTTCATATCCGTTTCTCCGTTAATATAACAAAACAGCCGCAACCTTCGTTTGCAAAACTTGGTAAATAATTAATATTATATCATAATATTATAGAAAATTCAACCGTTTCCGTTTATATTGCAGATTTTTTCTATAATTTTTTTAAGTAAAAATTTGCCTTTGCTGAAAAATACAGAAAAACCGCGCCGAAAAATACCATAAAAATTTTATAATCGTTCAGTATTGTTTCATATTTTTTCACGAAAAACCGTGTGCGCGGCAATAAAAAACGGATATTCCGCTAAGAATACCCGATTTTTTTCGTTTTTTAACGCCGCTTTCCTACGCAACCGTCGCTTTTTATCCCTCCGCCTCGAAAAACCGCCGTTCTTCTTCCGCGGCGTATTGCCTGAAAAAGATATTTTCGCCGCAGTCCACCGCGATGATACGCACCGATTTGATTTTGTCGCGCTCGATTTCCGCCCGTTCCTCCGCGCCGTTGCAAACTTCAAGACGACAAGCGCTTAAAAGTTCCGCCCAGCGGGTAACGTTCAAAGCGCGCTTGACGCGCTCCGTACCGCAACAAAGCGCCCTGTTTCTTTTTCTGTTGAAATCCGCCTCGTTCTTCGGGCGAATCCTTTTATACTCGCGCACGAATTCGCCCGCGTAATCCCTTTGTTGCGTGCGCTCGTCGCAATACAGCCGGTACAAGACGGGCAAGCGTTCTTTCAGCCATTGCAGATAGGTGGTCTTCCAGCGGTATTTAAATACGCCGATATAAGGCAACTCGTCCGAGCGTTTCATTTCCTCTTCCGCGGGAACGCGCCGATATTTTTCATAATACGTCACTATACAGTCAGCCATATTTTTATCGTTCCACTGCGTAATCGGGTATTCGTCCAGCATATCTTTAATCCGCTCCCGCGCCTCGCCGTCAAGCACCCGATACGCCGATAAAAGCGCCCGTTTTCGCGAAGTTTTGGGCAAAACAGACGAAACAGGCGAGGCAGGAGAAACAGGTAAAACCGGCGAGGCTGACGAATCAACGGGCATATCGCGCGTGGAAGAATAGCGCTTTTCCAGCCACTTGCGCGCGGGCATGCCGAACAGATATTTAAAACTCGTATGAAACGGCAGTTCTTTATTCTGCGCAAGTTCCGTCACCGTGGGCAACCTGCCGTTTTCCAGCAAAAAGTTGTCGATACAGTCCGCGGCGACCTCTTTAGTCCATTGCACCGCGGGCAATCCGGCGGAAAATTTTTTAAGTATCCGTATTTCTTCTTCGTGGTTACCCTCTTTTTCAAGCAGCGTAATCGCCTGAAAAACAGCGGCTTTGCGGGTAAGCGGCAGCGTTTCTTTGGTATTCATCGATAATTTCGTCCTCCGTAGGCAGAGGGGCGTTTCGCTTTGCAAACGTCATCGGCACGGCGTATGTGGAAAATTTCACGCCGACGGAAACGTCGAAATTGTCGATAGCCTTAATCAGCCCCACGCACCCGGCCTGAAACAAATCGTCCGCCTGCGCGTTTTTTGCGCGAAAACGCTTGGTTAAAGAAAGAACAAGGCGCATATTGCCTACGATAAATTTTTCCCGCGCCTGCGCGTCGCCCGCCTTCAATTCGCGCATCAGCGTTTCGTTTTCCTGCGCAGTCAGTTTAGGGAGCCCCGACGTATCCACGCCGCAAATTTCCACCTTCTGCATATTTTTTTCCTCCTTTCAGAAAAAATATGTAGCGGGCGATTACAGTTTTTTGTTAGAAACCGGCGAAAGATAAAAACAAGTTTGCCGATAAAAAACTTGCATAGTCCGGATATATCAGCAAGTATGGGTATTATTCTTGTTTTTATGCGAATTTATACAGTTGCGGAGAAATTTGCCGGACTCCTCATGCGGCATAGCGGTATTGTCCGCACGACTCTCTGTTTTGCCGATCATCGCCGAAAGCGGCAGATACAGCGTTTCGCCCGATAAAAAGTCCGTCAACGCTTTCTCGTCCGTTTCAAAAATTTTTTCGCCGTTTTTAAATACGTCGAGGCGCAGATACTTTCCGCTTTCGCAAAACGAAAGCGCGCGTTTCAACGAGCAGGAAGCGTCGATCGCCACTCGCTTTTCCGCCACGCCGCGCAAAAACGCCGCCGTAAAATCGGGCGTTATTTTTTCGTACCGACCGCCGCCCGAAAGCGCGCCGACAATAAGAAAAACCGAAAAGACAAACAACGGCGCCGCTAACGTTTTTTTTACGAAAAGCGCCGCGGCAAGACAAAATACCGCCGCCCCCGCGACAAGCGTGATGCTCCGACAGATTTTTTCCGCCGTTTTTTCTCCGGTTTTCATCGCAATCGCCGCGCGCAGCACTCTTCCGCCGTCCAGCGGATAAAAGGGCAGCAAATTGCCCGCGCCGATATACAGCGAAAGATAAAACGCCGTATCGGTATACGCGTAGGTATCGGGAAACAACCACCAGAGCGCCGCGAAAAACAGCGCCGTAACCAGATTGCACAACGGCCCCGCCATCGCCACGGAAATTTCGTCTTTCAGCGATATGCCGCTTAAATCGCCCGATATCGTTGCGCCGAAAGGCGTGAGCACCACCTGATTTAACCGAAAACCAAGCCGCGCCGCGGCGAACGAATGCGCGCATTCGTGTTGCAACGCCACCGTTACCGCGCCCAGATACAGCGGCAAAGATTTTGTAAAACACGCATATATCCCCGCCAGAAAAAAAAGAGGGTGGACGCGGAACGCCCGCCCCTCCTTTTTATTTGTCCGTTTGGTTTTAAACATCCCGTTTTCGCCTTATTTTCTGCTTGGTTTTCGCCCTGATTTTTTGCCGTTTCCGCGGGTGCGCTTTCCGCGCTTTTTTATTGACCGCGCGGGAAACGTGCGGAAAACGCGCGAAATCGTTACGAATTAACCCACGAAAGACAATTCTGATCGTTCACGGTAAACGAAGTAAGCATTTCGTCGCCCGAATACATCGTCACCTGCACGTCCTCTTCGCCGCGCGTATACCCCACGGGAATATTGGCGTAAACTTTATCGCCTTCGGCGTAATACACTTCGTTGAGTCCGCAGATCATGCCGTAAAAATCTTCCGTATACGATATTTTAACGTCGTACGTGCCGTTTTCGTTTTTCGTCACCGCCGCCACGGATCCGTCTACCGCGGGGTATACGCAGCATTTTCCGCGGAAGGAAAGCACGCCCGTTTCGGAAACGCTGAGCGGCACTTCGGCAAAATCGCTTACAACGCTCTGCAACGTAAAATCGGTATAATTCTTTTTGACGGGCGTTTCTTCCTTCTGCCCGAGCGAACGGAAAAATACGTTCATTCCGCTTTGCGGCATAAATACGTTGGTCATAAAAATCGTAGCGCACAGTAAGCACGCCGCCGCAAACTCTACCGCAATCACCCTGCCCGCCGCTTTGCTTCTTCCGCGTACGGGCGGAGCGACGTTTTCGTTTTGATCTATATCGTTTTCTATCGTTACGGTAGAAAAAGCGGAATAATATTTTTCGCTTTCCGTCTTCGCAGCGTTTGCTTCCGCCGTACCTGCCGCCGCTTCCCGGGCGGCGTATTTATAATTTTCCGCGTCGGAAAACGCATTGCTTATTGTTTCCGCATTGTTTTCCGCGCGCGAAAAATCGGCGGAATAAGCGGGATACGAGTACGTCTCGCCGCTTTCCGCAGACGCGCTCGCCGCGTCCGCCGTTTTTCCGTTGACTTTGGAAATCAGTTTTTCTTTCAGATCTCCTTTGCTCTTACGGAATTTTCTGCGTTTTTCCGTTACGCTTACGGTGGAAACGGGAATTTCCAACATCTCGGCATATTCGATTTCTTCGTTCATGGTACACGCCTCCTTTTTCCCTGCCGTTTTTCTGTTTCACGGCCTCTTTGTTATGGCTTTGTATGCTAATATATGCCGCAAAAAATAAAGAAAGAACGGAAACGAAAAATTTTTTCCTCGTTCGTTCCGTTCTTTTTTGTATATTTTTGCGCTTTTTTACATTTTTACGGCTTTTCTTAGCCGCAAAATCTGAATGCCGACGTTCTTTTTTATGTTTATTTTTTCAAGCCCGCCAAAAACTCGGCCATACGGATAAGCGCCGTCTGGATATGTTCGACGGAATAAGCGTACGATATGCGCACGTACCCTTCGCCGCAATCGCCGAACGCCGTGCCCGGCACTACCGCAACTTTATATTCCGAAAGCAACCTCTCCGCAAATGCTTCGCTTGTTAACCCCGTATCTTTCACGCGGGGAAATACGTAAAACGCCCCTTTCGGTTCAAAACAGTGCAAGCCGATTTTATTCAGTCCGTCCACGATGAATTTGCGGCGGCAATCGTATTCGCTCTTCATGTATTCGATATCGACGTCGCCGTTTTTCAGCGCCTCCGCCGCGGCGAATTGCGAAACGGTGGGCGCGCACATAATCGCGTACTGATGAATTTTCAACATCTGTTTCGTCACCGCCTCCGGCGCGCAGACGTAACCGAGCCGCCAGCCCGTCATTGCGTACGCCTTCGAAAAGCCGCTGACCAGAATCGTGCGTTCTTTCATCCCGTCGAGCGAAGCGATCGAAACGTGCGGCGCGGCGTAAGTGAGTTCCGCATAAATCTCGTCGGAAAGCACCATGATATTCGTTCCGCGTAACACGCGGGCGATTTCTTCCAGTTCCGCCTTTTCCATAATCGCGCCCGTGGGATTATTGGGGTAAGGCAACACGAGCAACTTGGTTTTCGGCGTGATGTTTTTCTTCAACTCTTCCGCCGTCAGTTTAAACGCGTTTTCTTCTTTCGTAGGTATCTTTATCACGCGCGCGCCGCACAGTTGAGCGATCGGCTCGTAGCAGACGAAGGCGGGCTGAGGTAAAATCACCTCGTCGCCGGGGGCCAGCACCGCGCGCATCGCCACGTCGATCGCTTCGCTTCCGCCCACCGTAACAAACGTTTCCCGCGGCGTATATTCAAGCGAAAAACGCCGCGAAAGATACAAGGAAATTTCGTTTCTGATCTCCTGCATGCCCGCGTTGGAAGTATAATACGTTTTGCCGTCCACCAAACTGGCAATCGCCGCTTCGCGGATATGCCAGGGCGTGACGAAATCGGGCTGTCCCACCGTAAGCGAGATCACCCCTTTCATCGTGGACACCATATCGAAAAACTTCCTGATGCCGGAAGGTTTTATTTCCCTGATTTTTTCGGGAATGACCGAATTATAATCTATCATGCCTCTTTCCGCCCGTTATAACATCAGATCGTTGCGCGGATCGCCTTCGTCGCTTTTATAAATAACGCCTTTATCCTTGTACTTTTTAAGAACGAAATGCGTCGCCGTCGCGGAAATTCCGTCGATCGTGGCAAGTTTCTGCGCCACAAAAAAAGCCACTTCCTTCATCGTTTTTCCTTCCAGCATAATCGCAAAATCGAATCCACCCGACATCAGATACAGCGACTGCACCTCGGGATAGTTGTAAATTTTTTTGGCGATGTAATCGAAGCCTTTGTCCTTTTGCGGCACTACTTTCACTTCGATTAAAGCGTTTACGAATTCCCGGTCCGTCTTATCCCAATCGATGATGGATTTATACCCTAAAATAACGCCCTCTTTTTCGTAATTTTCCACAATATCGCGTATCTCGCCCACTTCTTTGGAAAGCATGGCGGCAAGTTGTTCGGGCGTTAATTTCGCGTCGTTTTCAAGCAACGATAAAATTTTATCCATAAATCCGTCCTCCTGTTGCCTCGTAAAAAATAAGAATATTTATCTGTTTTTATACATTTTTTCGTAATAATCGCGGTATTCGCCGCTTATAATCGTTTCCCACCATTCACGGTTAGTTAAATACCATTCTATCGTCTTTCGTATCCCGTCCGCAAACTTCGTTTCGGGCAGCCAGCCGAGTTCGTTATGAATTTTCGCAGGATCGATCGCATAACGCATATCGTGCCCCTTTCTGTCCGCCACGTGCCTGATTAAACTATACGGCTTGCCCAGATAGTCGCAGATCAGTTTTACTATATCGATATTGCGCATCTCGTTATGCCCGCCTACGTTATACACCTCGCCGACGCGCCCCTTTCGTATAATCAGATCGATCGCACGGCAGTGGTCTTCCACGTACAACCAATCGCGTACGTTTTTTCCTTCGCCGTATACGGGTAACGGCCGATCGTTCAGACAGTTGGCGATCGTAAGCGGAATAAGTTTTTCGGGAAAATGATACGGCCCGTAATTATTCGAACAGCGGGAAACGGTAACGGGTAAATTGTACGTTCTGTAATACGCCTGCGCCAATAAATCGGCGGAAGCCTTGCTTGCGCTGTACGGAGAAGAAGCGCGGATCGGCGTTTCTTCCGTAAAGAACAGATCGGGCCGATCGAGCGGCAAATCGCCGTATACTTCGTCGGTTGAAACCTGATGAAATCGTTCAACGCCGTACGTCCGGCAGGCGTCCATCATCACCTGCGTGCCGAGCACGTTGGTTTGAAGAAAAATTTCCGGCGTTTCGATGGAGCGGTCAACATGGCTTTCCGCCGCAAAATTTACCACGATATCCGGCTTTTCCGCTTCGAAAATTTCATATATGCCCTTACGGTTGCAGATATTGGTTTTATAAAAGACGAAATTTTTGTTTTGCAACGCCTCTTTTAACGTGGACAAATTTCCCGCATACGTAAGACAATCCACGCACACGATCTTTTCTTCCGGGTGCGTTTTCAACAGATAATAAACAAAGTTGGAGCCGATAAACCCCGCTCCGCCCGTTACTAAAATCGTTTTTGATTTTTTCATTTCGCTCCTTTGAAAAACCGTTTTTTTCTGATTTTCCTATCCGCCGTTCCGCTTGTTTGCGCCGTATGCCGACTACTTAACCGTATGCCGACTACTTAATATTATAGCATAAATCCGCCGGGCGTTCAACTGTTTTCTTTTATTTTTGATTATTTTCGTTTAACTTTATCGTCGGCGCGCTCTTTTTATTGAAAAACGGCAGAAACCTTTGCCAGGCGGAAAAATCCGCGCCGATCGTTGTTTTTGTATCGCGTTCGGCGCGGGGTTGACGTAATATTTTATGCTTGTACTTGCCGGAATGGTTTTTACCTACACCATTTTTGTAATTTCTTTTTTCAAACGCTGAATAATCTTTTTTTCCAGACGGGAAATATAACTTTGCGAGATGCCGAGGAGATCCGCTACGTCTTTCTGCGTCATCTCTTCGCCGCCCGACAGCCCGAACCGCAAAAACATAATTTTTCTCTCCCTTTCGGAAAGTTTTGTCAGCGCGTCTTTTAAAAGTTCTTTTTCCGCGCGGTCTTCCACGCCGCCGTATACCGTTTCCGCGCTGGTGCCGAGCACGTCGGAGAGCAACAATTCGTTTCCCTCGAAATCGGTATTGAGCGGTTCGTCGAACGAAATTTCGCTTTTGAGTCGCGCCGTCCGGCGCAGATACATCAATATTTCGTTTTCGATACAACGCGAAGCGTACGTTGCCAGTTTTATGTTTTTATCCGCACGGAAGGAATTGATCGCCTTGATCAGCCCTATCGTGCCGATGGAAACGAGGTCGTCGCCGTCTACGCCCGTATTGTCGAATTTTCGGGCGATATATACCACAAGCCTTAAATTGTGCTTTATCAGTTCTCCCTTGATTTTATCCGCTTCTTCTTTTTCGCCGCGTTCCAGTTTATCCAGCATTTCCTTTTCTTCCTGCGGGGAAAAGGGAAGAGGCAACGCCTCCGTGCCGCATACGTAATCCACCGCGTCTTCCGCGTCGATCTTATGTAAAAAACTCCGTAATACCTCTATGAATTTCACCGTTTTTCACCTCGCTCTTCCGCTTGCGCTTTATCGTTATCATTATCGTTATTTTTATTCGTTTTTTCAATCGTCTCTCCGTTTTCGGCTCCGCCGCGTGTTTTTGCCTCTCCGATCGCCGCTTCGCTTAAAAAACCCTCTTTTCCTTTTTTGTTTTCGGTATCTTCTTTACCGCCGCTATGGCGTTCCGACGCCGTCGTTTCGTTCAGACAATCGGCGGGCAAAAGCACGCGGTCGCCCGAAAGATGCGCGGAAGGCGAAAAGTATACCTTATAAAAATACGCTCGTTTTATTTTATGCGCTTCGCACCCTTCATATATCAAAACAGCCCCCTTAAAAATTTTTATTTTTTTTTCGCCGCCCACCGTGGATACGCTGAAATCCCGCATGCGCACGTTCTCGTTTAACAGCGACAACGCGATCGAAGGCGGAATAAAACATATCGGTACCCCTTCCGGCGTTACCGCGCGGTTGCCGCTATCGATAAACCCGCGGACGCGGACGCCGTTTGTTTTATCCGCAACGCTCGCGCCGACCGCGCCGTCTGCGCCTTTTTCGTCGCCCGCGTCGCCCGCATATAAAATGCACGTCCGCGTAAACCGAGCGATTTTCTGTTCTTTAAACAGACGTTTCGCTCCCGATTCGCAGGCAAAAGCAAAAAAAACGCAGACGGGAATCTGCCAGGCTTTCAACGCTTTTCCCGTGGCGTCTATGGCGTAAAACATTCCGCAAAGACATGCCGAAAGCAGAAAAAACACCGCGGTGAACACGGAAAAAGAACGCACGCAGCGCAGTTTCTGCGCTCTGTTCCGTTTAAAAAAACGTAGGTCTCTTTTAAACATACCTCCTCGCGCCAACAGACACATCGCTACGCCCGCCGCGATTTTTATACAGAGCGAAAGCGCGTACGGCAAGGCAATCAACGCATATAAAACGGCGAACGTCGCTCCGAACGACGACGCCGTCACGACGGGTAACGCGCGCGCGGGCGTTCTTGTGCAACGGAACGTAACATACAGCAACATGGCGTCGATAAGAAAATTTTCCGCGAACGCGTACTCCGCATATACTTCCACGTTATGACTTGCCCTCCGCTTGTCCCGTCCTCTCTTCCGTCCTTTTATTATAGCAGGCGCCGCCGCGAAAAAAATCGCCTTTCGCGCAATATTTTGCCGAAAAAAGACGAGCGTATTTTAACGGCTGCAAACGCCGCGAAAAACCGCCGCGTTTCTTTTACAACGAGAAACGCGGCGGTTACAGGCGGTTATATTTTATTTACTTTCTGCCGGACAGAAAGAAATTAAATCATCTTTCCTCCCGGAAATAGGCAAGCCCCAGCGCCGCGGGCGGCTGATTTTCCTTGCTGTCCAGCACGCTGGTCACGATTAAAACCACAATGGTTACCAGATAAGGGAAGAGTTCGAGGATCTGCGTAGGCAAAAACGATACGTACCCCGATAATACAGAAAGCAAGCCGAAGAAAAACGAGCCTAAAATACTTAAATCGGGCCTCCACATCGTAAAGATAACCAACGCCACGGCAAGCCAGCCGATCGCGTCTACGTTGTATTCCCACGTGCCCTTCAATCTGTCCATGATGTAAAACAATCCGCCCAATCCCGCGATGGCGCTTCCGATAAGAATAGCGCAATATTTGTACTTCGTTACGTTGATACCCGCCGCGTCGGCAGCCGCGGGATTTTCGCCGATGGAGCGAAGGTGCAGCCCCACGCGCGTCTTTTTAAACACGAACGCGGTAACCAGCGCAACAATGACGGAAAGATATACAAGCGCTCCGTGCCCGAAAAAGATCTGCCAGAATTCGTTCATATCCGATGCAAACGGAAAAAGTTGCCTTAACGATTCGCTGGCATAATTGAAATTGGTCGTATCCACGTTTTTAATAAAATACTTGGAGCACCCTACGCCGAAGGTAGTAACGGTAAGCCCGGTAACGTTCTGATTACAACGCAACGCCACCGTTAAAAAAGCGTATATCGCGCCCGTTGCCATAGCGAAAAGCATCGAGAAAAACACAGCGTAAATAAAAAGAGCAAAGCCGTTGATCGACGCCGGATCCATGCCGCGCAAATACAGCGAAACGCCGTAACACCCGCCCAGCGCGCCCATGCACATAATTCCCGGAATACCAAGATTGAGATGCCCCGATTTTTCCGTTATCGTCTCGCCCGTAGAGCCGAACAAAAAAGCCGTTCCGAGGTTAATCGATTCTCTTATAACCGTAAAAAGCACCATCTCAGTTTTCCCCCTTCTTTTTTTTCTTAGAGTTGAATATCAGGCGATACTGAACAAAAAACTGGCAACCGATGATAAAGAAAATCACAATGCCGGTGATAATGGCGGAAAAAGCGTCGTTATTCAGTTTAAAATCGGTAATCACCTGCGCCGATCCGCTTTTTAAAAACGCGACGAGAAACGCCGTGGCGATCATGTAATAGGGGTTGAAATCGGCAAGCCAGGTTACAAGCACCGCCGTGAAACCGCGCCCGTCCACCAACGTTTTTGTGATGGTATGGTTAATGCTTCCCGCCAGAAGCAATCCGATCAATCCGCAGATCGCGCCGGATACAATCATGGTACGGATAACCACTTTCTTTACGTTGATGCCCACGTACCGCGCCGTATTTTCGCTTTCGCCCACCACCGTAAGTTCGTAGCCGTGTTTGCTGTACTTGATATAGATTACCATTCCCGCGGTAAGAAGCGCTACCACGATAATCGTCAGCACCGATTTATTGCCGAGTTCGGGCAACCATCCGTATTTGATTACGCCCATCGTACCCGATCCGCTGGTTGCCCATTGATTGATCATATATCCCGTAATTCCCACGGCGATATAATTCATCATCAGGGTAAACAACGTTTCGTTCGTCTTCCATTTCGCCTTGAAAACAGCGGGAATCAGCGCCCAGATCACGCCCGCGCCGACGCTGCAAACCAGCATCAACAAGTTTAAAAGCACGCCGTCCGTTTTCGCACCCAATTTGTACATCAATCCTGCCGAAACCAACGCGCCCACCAACACTTGCCCGTCCGCGCCGAGATTCCAGAACTTCATCTTGAACGCCGGCAGAAGCGCAAGCGAAATACCAAGGAGCAACGCCGTTTCCTGCAACATCGCCCATATTTTGGATTCCTGCCCGAAATTGCCCTTAATTAAAGACGCGTACATCGTAAACGGACTGTTTCCCGTAAGAATCGTGCCCAACAGCCCGCAGACGATCATCGAAAGGACGATAGCGCCCGCTTTAATCAGAATACGTTGTTTCAGCGGCACGGCATTGCGCTTTACGATATGAAACAACGGCTCTTTCACCGCTTTTTCGCCCGAATTTACCGTTTTCATATTCATACCGCCGCCTCCTTTACGCTTTCTTCCGCCGTTTTCTTGGTTTTCGTCATAAGCAAGCCTATCTCGCTCTTATCCGCCGTTCTGCCGTCCACAATCCCCGTAACCTTACCCGAGCCGATCACCAGAATACGGTCGCAAAGTTCGATCAACACGTCGAGATCTTCGCCGACGAAAATCACCGCCGCGCCGTTCTCCTTCTGCTTGTTTAAAAGGTTGTAAATGGTATACGACGAATTGATGTCCAGTCCGCGCACGGGGTAAGCAGCCATCAGCACTTTGGGCGCAGAGGCGATTTCGCGCCCCACCAGCACTTTCTGCACGTTGCCGCCCGAAAGCCTGCGTACAGGCGTATGCGACGAGGGCGTAACCACTTCCAGTTCGCCGATAATTTCGTCCGCAAGTTTTCCGGGGCGCGAACGGTCTACAAACATCGATTTCCCCTTGCGGTAACTACGGAGCATCATATTGTCCACAATGTCCATATTTCCCACCAACCCCATGCCGAGGCGGTCTTCGGGCACAAACGAAAGGCGTATGCCCAGTTCGCGTATCTGCAAAGGCGTTTTATCTTTCAGATCGATGATTTCGTCCTCTTTAAACAGCACTTTCCCCTCGTTTACAAGGTCTTTGATCTGCTTATCGCTCATCCCCGTAAAATCCACGGTTTCGCCGTTCTCGTAGCGGAACGCGCCCTCTTGGGCAAGTTCCTTCACGCGGCGCAGCGTTTTATGAAAAAACGTAACGGGCTTGTCTTTTTTGGGATTATGAAAAATCATATCGCCGCTCTGCAAGGTCTGAAGCCCGGCAATCGCTTCCAGAAGTTCTTTCTGTCCGCTGCCGGCTATGCCCGCAATGCCCAGAATTTCGCCCGATTTCGCCGTGAACGATACGTCGTCCAGCACCTTCACGCCCTCGTGGTTTTTCAGATTCAACCCTTTTATTTCCAACCGGTCTTCGGGGTTGACGGGCGCGCTTCTTTCTATGTTCAGCGATATTTTTTTACCCACCATAAGTTCGGTGAGCTTGTTTTCGTCGGCGTCTTTCGTTTCTATCGTGCCTACGGATTCGCCCTTTCTCAACACCGCCACGCGATCGGAAATCGCCAACACTTCGTTGAGTTTGTGCGTGATGATGACAATCGACTTGCCGTCCTCTTTCATCTTACGCAGCACGGAAAACAGTTTTTCCGTTTCCTGCGGCGTCAACACGGCGGTAGGCTCGTCCAGAATTAAAATATTCGCGCCGCGATAGAGTACTTTTACGATTTCCACCGTCTGTTTTTCGGAAACGGACATATCGTAAATTTTCTTTTTCGGATCGATTTCAAACCCGTACTTATCGGCGATCTTCTTCACCTCGGCGGCAACTTCTTTTTTACGGTACAAGCCGCTTTGCAGCCTGTGCCCTATTTTGGAAAAAAAGCGCGTAAAAGCGTTCTTCCCGTTCGCGGGCGCGGGCGGCGTTTTTACGCCCAACGTGATGTTCTGCGCCGCGTCGAACACGTCCACCAACTTGAAGTGCTGGTGAATCATGCCGATCTTGTATTTAAACGCGTCCTGCGGAGAGCGGATCACCGCCTCTTCGCCGTTGACGAACGTCTGCCCTTCGTCGGGGAAATAAATCCCCGCGATCATATTCATAAGAGTGGTTTTTCCGCTGCCGTTCTCGCCTAAAACCGCCAAAATCTCACCTTTATATACGGTGAGATCTACGTTTTTATTGGCGACGACCTGCCCGAAAAATTTGGAAACGCCTCTCATTTCCAGCGCAACTTCCCTTTCCACGCGCCACCTCCGTACGTTAAACTCTTTTTCGGCGAAAGCCGAAGTTAAAATCGTTGTTCCTTAAAAAGCAGGATAAGGCGGAGAAACTCTCCGCCCGTATCCCGTATTTGTTTGTTTCAAACTTAGTCCTGCGTAATCTTCGTGATGTTATCGATGAGAATATCGAAGTATGGCGCGGAACGGAATTTCGATTCCTGGAACACGCCGTCTTTGATTACCTCGGTTTCGCCTTGGAAATCGCCGTAATCTTTTACGTCGGCAAGATAAGTGGTAAGCGCCGCTCCGTTTACGGTAAACTTCGCAGTATCGAACACGTTGATTTCACCCGCTTCGAGTTGGGCTTTCACTTCCGCTACTTTTTCTGCGGTACCTGCCGCAACGTTCTTGCCTAATCCAAGCAGTTCCACGGAACCGGTGGCAATCGTTCCCGTCCAGTCGGTGGCAATCTGATCCCCGGCAATCACGCAGTCGATCATATATTCGAAGTACGGCTGCCAATTGATGCGGGAAGCGACAAGATAGGTTTCGGGCGCGCCGTTACTCGTATTCACATTGTAGGAAACGTTGGGAACCTTTTTCGTTTCGCACGCGTTGGGTGCGCCCATGGAATCGGCGTGCTGAGAAATCAACTGCGCGCCGCGGGTGATCAGGTTATCCGCCGCTTTCTGTTCCCCTTCTACGTCGTACCAGCTGGAAGTATACTGCACTTCCATTTTAATCGTAGCGTTGGCAACCGATTGCGCGCCGAGATAGAAGGAGGTGAAGCCGGAAATAACTTCCGCATAGGGGAACGCGCCTACGTAACCCATCTGATAATAATCCTGACCTTCTTTCAAGCCGATTTCGTTAAGTTTCAACCCGGCGACTACGCCCGCAAGGTATCTGCCTTCGTAAATGGAAGCGAACGCGTTATGATAGTTGCCAAGGTTGTGCGTTTTGGATTTGGTACCCGTAGCGTGGCAGAACTGCACGTTGGGATATTTGATCGCCGCCTGCATCATGAAGTCTTCGTGACCGAACGAATCGGCAAAAATCACGTTGCATCCCGCGCCCACAAGTTCCTCTGCGGCTTCGAAGCATTTGTTGTCTTCGGGAATTCCCAATTTCTTCACCACGCTGACGCCTTTTGCCGTGCAGGCTTTATCCATCGCGTCGATAAAGTTCTTATCGTACGTGGACGTTTCGTCGTGCAGACAGATGAGCCCCACTTTCAGATCGCTCGCCTTCACGGGTTTGATCTCGTAATCGGAGACCTTAACGTCTTTTGCGCACCCGGCGATACCCGCCGCAAGTCCGCACGCCATCACTGCCGAAAGAGCCAGAGATACAAGTTTCTTCATAGATTTCTCCTTTGCCTTTTTTCCAAGGCTAAAAAATTTTTAAGGCTGTTTATTTTCTGAACGTAATGCCTTTTTCGTTCATACTTTCGATGATTGCCAAAGACTCTACCCGATATCCCCGGGCGCGCAACTCGTCGCCGCCGCCCTGAAATCCTTTTTCGATCTCCGCGCAACACCCCGCGATTTTCGCGCCCGCCTGGTTGGCGATATCGATGAGTCCTTTCAAAGCGTTGCCGCCCGCCAGAAAATCGTCGGTGATCAGAACGGTATCTTTACTTGTAAGATATTCTTTGGTAACGGCAACGTTATACGTTTTTTTATGGGTATACGAAAATACCGAAGCGCTGTATTGCTCGCCGGAAACGTTCGCCGATGGGTGCTTTTTGGCAAATACCATGGGCACGGAAAATTCCATTGCCACCGCCGTGGCAAACGCTATGCCGGAAGCCTCCACCGTAAGTATTTTGGTAATTCCTTCGCCCGAAAACAGCCGCCGCGTCTCTTTCGCCATTTCCTTTAAAAACACCGAGTCTACCTGCTGATTGAGAAACGAACCCACCTTCAATACGTTTCCGGGAAGAACTTGTCCTTCCTGCGAAATTTTTTCTTCCAACGCCTTCATCGTGTTTGTTCAACCCTCTGTAACGCCATGTTCTTCCGTTTTTTCCGCAACGTTTTTCCGCAACGTTTTTTCCGTCGGTTCCGCAAGCGAACCGTGCGATTAACGTATTTTGCTTAAAAAAGAAAAAAGCGAGGAACTTTTCTTCCTTCGCCAATACCGCTTTTACTCCTTTTTCCGCAACGGAAACAAGGAATAAAGCGCTCGATAGTCGCAGTTATGTTTCGGGCACTGCGGTAGAGACGTTCCCACCACTTCCGGGAACTTATATCGGCTTTTCTTCTATTTGCTTTCGCCCGACGAACGCCTTTTTTCCGTAGCGTTTCCGCACGGACTTAACCCTCGTCGGAATTTGCTTTTACTATATCATATTTACCCCGGATTGTCAAATACGGCGATAAAAAAAGCGAAAACAACGTTTTTTTGTAAATACTTATCACAAAATGTAAACTTTTTTATCATAATCCGACAATATGCGGCAACGCTTATTCCGCGTTTTTTACCGGGGCGTTTTCCATGCCGAAACGCCCCGCGTCGCCCACGCCTGCGATCTCGTCGACGGGCAGAGAAAAGACGATTCCGCCACCGTCCGTTTTCAGCCCCGTTTTTTGTAAAATCGCCCGGGTAATGGCGTCCTTGGCGTCGTTTTTCACCAGTATCAGAAGAATATCCGTTTCTTTCTGCAACGTAACGCCGATGAGTTGCTCGGCTTTTTTATCGTTCAACGTGGCGGCGGAAAGTACGGTGCCGCCCGCGGCGCCCGCCGATCGCGCCGCTTCCGCCGCCTCCTCCGCAAATCCCTTCTGCATCGCCGTAACCAAAAGCGAATATTCCCTTTCTTTTTTCAATTTTTTACCTCCTTTTTTCCCAGTATCGGGAACGCTTTTCTGCAATGCGTTGGCAACAATCGCCGATGCGCCGGAAACAGGCAAAATAAAACAGATTCCCCGTCCCGGAAGATACAGCGACATATTATTCCGTATTTCTTTCATCGCCGTTTCCGCCGCGCGTTCGGGAAGCAGCGAAACCACAAGTTTTTTCGCCGTTTCTCCCAGCCCCAGATAATCGAGTACGGCGCTTCTCGCCGTGCCCTTCGCGTCCGTTTCGTAGGAGAGCGCGGCGCATACGCCGTTGCATAATTCCGTAAGTTTTTCAGCGTCGCGCGCGGAAACTACGCCCAGAAGCGCCTTTAATCCGCCTCCGCTTTGCGCGCCTCCCTTTTTCCCCTCCGCCGCGCCTTCTTCGCCGCGCGGCGTTTTTTCGGCAACCTTGCGCCTCAGGGTTTGTTTAAAATTTTCTTTCAAGCCTTTTCTATTCGGCGAAACGCCCTGTTTTTCCTCCATATCAATCCACCTCGAAATTTACGAACGTATCCTCTTCGTTTAAAAACGTCCGTTTGTAAATCGCCGTCTTTCTCTTATAAGAAACGCCCAGAATCTGTATGGATATCAGCGGAGCGAGCGCCACCAGCGCCACGCAACCGAACGCCAGCGTCATAATCTGCCCCGGCGCGATTACCGCGCACGCGCCCTTTGCCATAGGCAAAACGAACGAAGATACCATCGCGCCGCTTGCCACGCCGCCCGAATCGAACGCGATTCCCGTGAACATCGACGGGCAAAAGATCATCAGAATCAACGCCGCCGCGTACCCGATAATCAGCGCCCACATAATGTTGAAGCCGACAAGTATGCGGAAGAACGCCAACGCCACGGCGAAAGAAACGCCGGCGCAAAGCCCGCGCTTCATGTCCTTCGCGGAGATCGCGCCCGCGCTGGCGTGTTCCACCTCTTTGTTCAATACGTACACGGCGGGCTCGGCGGCAACCATATAATAGCCTATCGCCGCGCCCACGGGCACAAGCAACCATCCGCCCCCGATATTTGCCAGCGTTTCGCCCATCTTCGCGCCCACGGGCATAAATCCCACGTTAGCGCCCGTCAGAAACAGAGTAAGCCCCGCAAACGTATACAAAAGCCCCACGCAGACCTTAATGAACTGCCTTCTGGAAAAAGCCTTGGCAAACAATTGAAACAGCAAAAAGAACGCGAGAATGGGCGATAGCGCTATGCCCACTTCTTTTGCATAATCGATCATGCCCGCGCCGTATTGCCGCAAAACGCTTCTCGTGGTTTCGGGCACCGTTACCGCGGCGGTTAAATCCTTTCCGCTCACGCTGTAAATCATGCCTAAAATCAGCACGGCGATAACGGGGCCTATGCTGGATAACGCCACCAAGCCGAAACTGTCGTTTCCTTTCTTTCCTTTATGTATCGCCGCAACGCCCACGCCTAAAGCCATGATGAACGGCACCGTCATCGGGCCGGTCGTCACGCCGCCCGCGTCGAACGCAAGCGCCCAGAAACTTTTATCCACAAATAAGAGCGCCAGAAGAAACGCCAGAGGATACAGCACGGCGAGCATGATTTTAAAAGAAACGCCGAACACGATACGAAGCATTGCGAACGTTAAAAACAGCCCCACGCCCGCCGCTACCGATAATATCAGCGTAAACCTGCCTATGCCCTCTACCTGCGCCGCCAGAATCTGCAAATCGGGTTCGGCAACCGTTACGATTACGCCGATTACGAAACTGACGAACGCAATCAGCCAGACTTTTTTGCTTGCCGTTAAACTCGCGCCCGCCTTTTTGCCGATTTCCAGCATGGAAGAATCCGCGCCCAGCGTAAAGAGCGCCATACCGAAAACCAGTAACGCCGCGCCCGCTAAAAACGATAAAAATATCCCCGAATCGACGGGCGCCACCGTAACGGCAAGAAGCGCGACGATGAGCGCCACCGGCAATACCGAGGATAAACTCTCCTTTAATTTTTCTTTGATCGCGTTAATCATTCGAAAAGCCTCACATTCCTTTCCCGGTAAGAAAAAAGCAGGCGTTCCGCCTTTCTTTTGTTCGTTTTACAATCCGATTTTCCGCGCGGCAAAAATCAATCCGCCCCGTCGAGTTTTGCCGCCTCGTCGCTGTTTTCGTACGCCTCGTATTCCTTGCAGAATTCGGCGAATACTTCGTCCATCAGCGCGTCGTCGGTCAACGGGGACAAAACCTGCCCCTCGTCGTCCTCCGAAAGGCGGTAAATCACCACTTCGTCCTCGTCTTCTTCCGTTTCGATTTCCGCTTTCTGAAAGAAACAATACGTTTCGCCTTTGTAAGGAAGCGTGGCGATGTGGTAATACTCCACCTCGTTCCCCTCGTCGTCCGTAAGCGTTATAACGTGCTCTTCTTCCTCTTCCGCCGTAAGCGTTTCCTTTGTTTTCATGTTTTCTCCTCCCCGTGCAAAACCGTTTCCGTTTCGTGCGATCTCTTCCTGATTCCGCTTAGAAAGATACGCTTCCAGAATATAGGAAGCGGCGATGGAATCCACCGTTTTTTTCTTATCTTTCCGCGCGATACCCGCCTGTATCTGCGTTTCGCGCGCGGCAAGAGTGGTATAGCGTTCGTCCTCGGTCTCCACGGGCAACTCCGTTTCTTTTTTTAAAATTTCGATAAACCGGCGCGTCCGCTTTGTCTGCGCGCTCTCCGTGCCGTCCGCATTGAACGGCAACCCGCATACGATTTTTACCGCGCCCTTTTCTTTTGCGATACGCGCCGTGTTGGCAACGTCCTCGCCGAATTTTCCCGTGCGCACGTACGTATCGCACGGAACCGCATACGTTCCGAACGGATCGCTTACCGCAACGCCGATGCGTTTTTCGCCTATATCGAATGCCACTACGCGCTTCTTTTCCATTGTTTTCAGTATAACATAAAAAGCGGCGTTTGTCTACCGATTCGCCGCTTTTTTAAGGTTTTTTACATATTTTTCATCGTTTCCCCGAAGCCTGCTTTTTATTGTATGCGGCTTTTTGCTCCTTTATACCGTCTGCGCGGTTGCGCCGCCTGCCGGTTGTTGTTTCTTATCGCTTTTCTTCTTGTTCTTTTTCGTTTCCTTGTCTTGCGCGTTTTCGCCCTCGCTTTCCTGCGATTTTCCGCATTTTTCAAGCATAACCGACAATTTTTCGTCGATCATGCCGTTGACTTTTTCTTTCAGATCGTCCTCACCTTTTTTTACAAGCATACGCATTTTTGCGTTATTGCTCACCGCAAGCGCGCCCACGATGCCGCCGCACAGCGCGCCGATGATGAATTTTTCCATAACGATATATTCCTCCCTTCCCCGCGCGCAATTTATTCGCCGCAGGTTTAACGTAAGTATGCCTCTTACAAGGGGAATTTATTCGCCTTTTTTCTGCTTTTTCCGATATTTTTCGATATTTTCCGATATTTTTCCGCTTTTTTTACCGTTTCACGCCCGCCGCCGCATTGCCTGCGGCGCAACGTATCCCCCGTCAGGCGCGTTCGACGAGTTCTTTTAAAACGGGATACAGCATTTCCGCCCAGCGAAGACACCCCTCGGCGCCGGGATGAGCGCCGTAACGCGCCGCATGCGGCTCGGCTCCGCCTTTGCCCACCGCCAGATAAGGCTTGAACAAGGCGTCCGCTTCGGGGGCGAGTTCGCTTTCGATCAATCGGTTCGTTTCGTACCAAAGCGGCGCCGTCGATTCCCCGTAATCGAACGGCGGCACCGATTGCAACAATACTTTTACGCCGTTTTTATGCAGGATATACAGAATTTTTCCCAGATTATCCGCGATTTGGCGGGGCGAATAGCCCCGGAAGAGATCATTCACGCCGAAACACACCGTAGCGACGTCGCAATTTTTTGCCTTGAAAAGCCACGAACCGTCCGTTGCCGCGTCCGCCGCCCTGCCGAACCCCAAGCCGAGATTCCAGAACGAATACGCCGTGCCGAGCCGTTCCGATACTTTCGCCGCCCAATGCGCGTACGAATCGACGGGCGTACCGATCCCCTGCGTTATAGAATCGCCCAGATAAACGACGCGTTTTTTCACCTTCCGGTTGCACCCGATCATGCAAGGCATAGGCGTTTTTTTGCTTGCCGTAAAGCCGTTCCCCGTATCTACGAACACGGGCAGAACGCTCTCTTCGTGGCAGGGCATACGCTCGCCCCGGAAAGCGATTTCCACGCACATGTATTCGCCCGCTTGAAAAGAAAGCGGTATTTCGTCGCTGCAAAACAGTTCGCCCGGCGCAACCGTTTTTGAAGTTTTTCCGCCGAAGGTCAGCGCAACGCCGTTTTTTACGGCGCGCGGATCGGCAAGATCGGAACGGTAAATTTTTACGCCGAGAATTTCCCATTCGTCGCACAGATTGCCCGCGGCGGAGTCCGATCCGTCCGCAAACGTGGAATCCATGATATTCTGAAACAAAAGCGAATACCCGTATTCGCCCGCGGCGAATATTTTATAAAAAATTCTGCCCGTCGCCGCCGTTCCGTCCGATAGAAACATTGTCTGGCTGCCGCCTGCGGCAAGCGTATTAGACGTATATTTTTCAAAAAATTTCATAACGCTTTCTTTCCCTTCCGGTTATACGCTTTTCCCCGTAAACCGAATTTAATTTTCGCGGAATTGGTAGCGGTACAGTTTTGCGTACAGCCCGTCCGCCGCCGTAAGCGTATCGTGCGTGCCGCGCTCGGTGATTTTTCCGTTCTCCACAACGAAAATCTCGTCCGCGTGTTTCACGGTGGAAAGCCTGTGTGCCACCACGAAAGTGGTTCTGCCTTCGCTCAGCGCCGCCAGCGCCGATTGTATCTGCATTTCCGTAACGTTGTCCAGGGCGCTCGTCGCTTCGTCCAGCACTAAAATAGGCGGATTTTTCAAAAAGGCGCGGGCGATGGATACGCGCTGTTTCTGCCCGCCCGAAAGTTTCACGCCGCGCTCGCCCACTTCCGTATCGTACCCGTGCGGCAGACTCATTACAAATTCGTGCACGTTCGCGCGCTTTGCCGCCTCTACGATCTGCTCGTTTGTAGCGTTCTCCGCGCCGTAGGCGATATTATCGCGGATCGTGCCCGCAAACAAAAACACGTCCTGCGCCACCACGGCGATTTTTCTGCGCAGGTCGTGCGCCGAAACGTCGTTGACGTCCACGCCGCCTATCGTGATCTTCCCGCCGTCGCGCACGTAAAAACGCGGCAACAAATGGCAGATTGTGGTTTTTCCGCCGCCCGACGGACCTACGAACGCCGCCGTGCTTCCCTTTTTTACGGTAAACGATACGCCCTTCAATACGTCCTCTCCGCCCGACGCCCCCTCTTCGGCGCAACCGATTACGTTTTCGCCCTCGTTGGCTGAAGGCGCGTCCTCTTCGCCGTCGCCGTCGACGTGCGCCGCCGTTTTATACGAAAACGTTACGTTGTCGAACACGATATCGCCGTTGAGTTCCGCCCGCACGGGGCAGGCGGGTTCGTATTCGGAAGGCGTGTCCATCAGTTCGCAAAACCGTCTGAAACCCGTAGCGCCCTCGTCGATCTGCTCGAACATGGTAACCAACGTGCGCAGCGGCGCGATCAGCATATTGATATATAAAATATACGCCGTTAAATCGGCGAACGTGATTTTGCCGAAATAGCAAAACAGCGAACCGGAAACAAGCGCAAGAAGGTACAGAAAATCGTTGAACGCGGACATGCCCGACTGAAACAATCCCATGGCCTTATACCTGCCCGCGCTGGCGATTTTGAATTTATCGTTCGCCGCGTCGAATTTTTTCGCTTCGGCTGTTTCCGCGTCGTACGCTTTGGTGACGCGCACGCCCGAAACGGAAGATTCCAGTTCCGCGTTGAGAACGGCGATTTTTTTACGCGCTTTGGTGCTTGCGCGCGACATACGGTACCGGGCCTTCGAGGCGAAAAATACCATAAACGGCACGTACAGCAGAATAATCAGCGCAAGATACGGATTGATTTGCGTACACACCAGTATCAGCGCGCCCGCAATGGATAAAACCGAATTGAACAGTTCTTCCGGCGCGTGATGCGCAAGTTCCGATACTTCGAACAGATCGTTGACGATACGCGACATTACGCCGCCCGTTTTATGCCCGTCGAAATAAGAAAAAGAAAGCGTTTCCACATGGCGGAACAGTTCCCGCCGCATATCGCCCTGTATTTTAACGCCCAGCACGTGCCCGAAATAGGTAACCACGTACGTCAGCACGCTTTTTGCAAGATAAATCAGCGCCAGCACCGCCGACCACACGATAATCAGTTGCAGGTTGCGATCGGGCACGAATTCGTTCATTACTCTCCGCGCCACCATGGGGTAGAACATGTTGCTTACGGCGATGGCGAACGAACAGAGTAAATCTAAAAAAAACTGCTTTTTATACGGCTTATAATAACTGCAAAACCGCTTTATCGCGTCTTTTTTCTTCTTTCGTTTTTCTTTTTTCGTAATCACGGTATCCTCTTTTGCTGTTTTCTATGCGCCCGTTTTTCGGCGTTTATTACCTATCTTCCCTTTACCACTTGCCCTCGCCGCCGTATTTTTCGTAAAATTCTCTGCGGTAATCAAGCACATAACCGCCTAAAATCGCCTCGCGCATGCCGCGCATGAGTTTATGCAGAAACGTGATGTTGTGCAGCGACAAAAGCATCGCGCCGAACATCTCTCCCGTGTTCACCAGATGTCGCAGATACGCTTTCGTATAATGTTTGCAACAATAGCAGTCGCACTCGGAATCGAGCGGCGTAAAATCTTCTTTATATTTTCCGTTTCTGACCACCACTCTGCCGCGGGAAGTAATCGCCGTGCCGTTACGAGCGATGCGCGTGGCAAGCACGCAGTCGAACATATCCACGCCGCGAATCGTACCTTCTATCAGGCAATCGGGCGAACCTACCCCCATCAGATAGCGCGGCACGTTTTCAGGCATTTTGTCCCGTAAAAAGTCCAGCACGTCGTACATGATATTTTTCGGCTCGCCCACGGAAAGCCCTCCTATGGCTATACCGTGCGTTACGAACGGCTTACACCGTTCCACGCTTTCCGCACGCAGATCTTTGAACACGTTGCCCTGCACGATGGGAAAGAGCGCCTGCTCCTTTTTTCCGCTTTTCTCGTGCGCTTTAAAGCAGCGTTCCAGCCAGTTTCCCGTGCGGATCATCGCCGACTTCGCCTGCTCGTACGTGTAGCCGTACTCGCTGCACTCATCGAACGCCATGATGATATCCGCGCCCAGGTTTTCTTCCACCTGAATCGCCTTTTCGGGCGTAAAAAAATGTTTGCTGCCGTCTACGTTGGAAGAAAATTCCACGCCCTCGTCCGAAATTTTGTTGAGTTTCGCCAGCGAGAACACCTGAAACCCGCCGCTGTCCGTAAGGATAGGTCGGTTCCAGTTCATAAATTTATGCAGACCGCCCGCCTCCTTTACGATTCCGTCGCCGGGGCGCATATACAAATGATACGTATTGGCGAGAATAATCTGCGAACCCGCTTCTTCGAGATCGCGCGGAAACACCCCCTTCACCGTGGCCTGCGTACCTACCGGCATATATACGGGCGTTTCTATATCGCCGTGCGGCGTGTGCAGAATCCCCGCCCGCGCGCCCGTCTGCGCGTCGGTTTTAATCAGTTCGTAAGAGAAAAATTCGTCGTTCATGTTGCGTGCAGCGCCGTCCTTTTCGCGTATTTTTTATCTGTTTTTTACAAGAATCAAATAATATTATACCAGTTTTCGTCGCCGAAAGCAAGAATTTTTCGCGCGGCGCACAAAAAAGACCGCCGCCCTGTAAGGACGACGGTTATTTGTTATGCGTCTCTTTTACGGCGCTGCGGATACGGCGCGCAATAAAACGATTTATTCCTTGCAGTTGGCTTTCAGCGTTTCAAGGTTTTCGCGGATTTCCTCAGGCAATTTGTCGCCGAAGTTATCGTTATAATACTTTTCGATTTCCTCCGCTTCCGCCGCCCAACGTTCTTTATCCACATACAGCAGTTTTTCCAGCGTTTCTTCCGTAACGTCGGTGTTTTTGATGTTGATATCTTTCGCGTAAGGCACGTACCCTATCGCCGTTTCCCGCGCGTCCACCTTGTTTTCGCAACGGTCGAGAATCCAATCCAGCACTCTCATATTGTCGCCGAAACCGGGCCACATAAAGTTGCCGTTTTCGTCCTGACGGAACCAGTTCACGTTGAAAATCTTAGGCTGTTTGTCTGTTTCCACCTTCGCGCCCATATCTATCCAGTGCTGGAAATACTGGTCTACGGAATAACCCATAAACGGCTTCATCGCCATGGGATCGTGGCGCAGAACGCCTACCGCGCCCGTAGCCGCCGCCGTGGTTTCCGAAGACATGATGGAACCTACGAATACGCCGTGATTCCAATCTCTGGATTGATAAACGAGGGGGGTAGTGGTGGCTCTTCTGCCGCCGAAGATGATGGCGGAAAGGGGCACGCCCGTTTTGGAATTGAAGTTTTCCGAAATGCAGGGGCAGTTTTCCGCAGGAGCGGTGAAGCGGGAATTGGGATGCGCCGCAGGGTGTTTGCCGTCCGCGTTCATATCGGGCGTCCAGGGGTTGCCCTTCCAGTCGATAAGGTGCGCGGGCGCCTCTTTGGTAAGTTTTTCCCACCATACGGTGCCGTCTTCGGGGTTGTAGGCGACGTTGGTGAAAATCGTGCCCTTCCGGGTTGCGGCAAGCGCGTTGGGGTTGGAGTGATCGTTGGTGCCGGGCGCTACGCCGAAGAACCCGTTCTCGGGGTTGGCAGCCCAAAGTCTGCCGTCCTCGCCCACTCTGATCCAGGCGATATCGTCGCCCACCGTTTTGATTTCGTAACCCGCGTCGCGGTATTCCTTAGGCGGAATCAGCATGGCAAGGTTGGTCTTTCCGCAGGCGGAAGGGAACGCCGCCGCCACGTATTTCATCTCCTTATCCTGCGGCCGTTTGCAGCCGAGAATAAGCATATGTTCCGCCATCCAGCCCTCGTTTTTACCGAGGTACGTGGCGATACGCAGGGCAAAGCACTTCTTGCCAAGGAGCACGTTTCCGCCGTAAGCGGAGTTTACGGAAACAATCGTGTTGTCTTCGGGGAAGTGCATGATATATCTCTTTTCGGGGTCTACGTCGCACTTGCAGTGGAAGCCTTTTACAAAATCGCCGTCTTCGCCGAGTTGCTTATAGCAATCCACGCCCACTCTCGTCATGATTTCCATGTTTAATACAACGTAAATGGAATCGGTAACTTCAACGCCGATTTTCGAAAACGGAGAGCCGACGACGCCCATCGAATACGGAATAACGTACATCGTTCTGCCTTTCATTTTGCCGCGCGCGATTTCGTTTATCAACGCGTACGCCTTCTTTGGATCCATCCACTTAACGATGGAATGAGGCATCGCGTCCTCCTCGTTTTTCGAGCAGATAAACGTACGATCCTCTACGCGCGCCACGTCGTTTTCCGCCGTGCGGTGCAGATAGCAATCGGGCAGCAACTTTTCGTTGAGTTTGATCATTTCGCCCGTAGCCACCGCTTCGGCGCGGAGCGCGTCGCGTTGCGCTTCGCTGCCGTCGATCCAAACGATTTTATCGGGTTGAGCGAGTTCCGCGCTTTCTTTTACGAACTGCAAAACTTTTTTGTTTGTCGTAAGATTGGTTTTTACTTCGAACATTGCGGTAAATCTCCTTAAAAAATGTTTTTCCGTTTGTTGATAATCGGGTTTCCGCGCCGCACTGTATACCGATTCGCGGTTTTTCCGTTGCGAGCCACTCTTTTTTGGCGGCGTTTTGCCAAATGCGGAAAGGCGTTTTTTTCCTTTTTCCGTAAAGAAACCCTTTTTCTTCCGATTATAAGTATACCACAAAATTATACCGATGTAAACAGTTTGAACGAAAAAGTTGCATGAAAAAACCGTGAATTTTTTCTCTTTCACGGTTTTACGGTCTATTTATGATACATTTTATGCGCGACGCATAAAAAATATACCCGAAACGACAAAATCTTACAGCAAAATACCGAACAACGCGCCGCTTTTCGCCTCTTCTTCTAAAATTTCGGCGTAAAACCGCCAGACTTCGTTTTGCGTAGGCTTTTTAAACAAATGCGAAACGCGAAACGCCCGCCACGCCTTTTTGTATTTTTTTCTTACGTCGGGAAAACGGTATTCTCCGTCGACGTACGCCACCACGGTAACAGTTTCCGCGCCGGAAAGCACGCGAAGATCGAAATAATTTCCCGCCTTTTTAAAACGGTGTATATACACGCAGGAAGAATCGGAACCCTTATCGTATGTATACTCGTAATCGAACCCGTATTTTAAAGGCACGGCAAAAGCACATTCCGCCGCCGCCCAGGCAACGTTCTTTTCCTCGCTCTTTTCCTCGCTCTTTTTCACTCTTTTTCCCTCGCTTTTTCGCTTTTATTACCTGTTTCTTCCTTCGTTTGCATTCGCTTCCGATCTTTTTACCGTCGTTTTCTTTCGCGTTTCTAACCTTTTCCCCGTCGTTTCCGCATTCTTTCTCTTTGTCCGTTCTCCATAAACCCGTTATCCACAACGCACGTTAATAAATGTGGATAAGTTTCCGCCTTTTTGTAAAAAATTTCCTGCAAAAAACAAACTTTTGGTCGTTTTTTCGGCAAAAATGTGGATAACTCTGTTGTTTTGAAGAAAATTTCAGGTAAAGTTATCCACAAAGAATTTTTTTCAATAATCGCTCTTTGCCGTTACAAAATCTTTTCCATTCGGGTTTCCTGCACGCGCATGCCCATTTTTTCGTAAAAGGCGCGCGCGCCGTCGTTGCCCGCCCACACGTTCAGGGTAACGTTGTAGCAACCCTGTTTTCCGGCGTATTGCAGAGCAAACTCGTAAAGCGCCTGCCCCACGCGTTTTCCGCGGCAGGTTTCGTCCACGCATAAATCGTCGATAAACAGCGTTTTAAAATCGCGCATGTTGGCGGAAAACGGCTGCCGACGCAGTATGCAGAACATATATCCCATAACCCCGTCGCCGCGGTCGTCCCCTCTTTCGCCGCTTTCTCCGTTTTCTCCGTTGTCGCCCGTCGCCACAGCCACGAACACAGGCGTTTCGGGGTTTAAAAGAATACGTTCCACTTCTTCGCGCGTATATTTCGTCGTACCGGAAATAAAGATATCGGGGCGCAGTTTCGCATGCAATTCAAGCACCTGTTTTAAAAGACGCAACAACGAAGGAACGTCGCGTTTTTCGGCTTTTCTTATAAGCATGATCCGTTCGTTCTCCTTTCGGCGACTCCGACCTGTACGTTAAATATTGATAGACTCTTTCGCGCGTTCCAATATTTTACTCATCCACGAAAGCAGCGGGTTGTGGTCGCGTATAACGTGCACGAAGAACGTATTGTCAATCGCCTCCTGCGCCTTAACGACAAACGACGCGCCGTCGGGCAACAACGACAAAACGGCAAGCGCCGCGCAGATAAGAATCGCCGCCTTTATAAACCCGATAACCGCGCCGAGGAGCGTATTCAATGCGCCTACCGCTTTTACGCTTTCGGCAAGTTTCGTAAGCAGTTTCCCTATAAGGTCGAGCACGATTTTGCAAAGAATGAACGCCGCGATACCCGATACGGCTATCCAGAGCGTTTCGCCGCCTTTTTCAAACACCGAAAACCAACCGTTCAGCAAGTTGGCAACGGGCACCGCGAGGTAGTACGCCGCAAAAAGCGAAAACAACGTAGAACAAAGCCCGATCAACGAACGTATCGCGCCTTTGCGCGCGCCGACTATCGTAAAAATCAGAATCAGCGCCACGCATACCACGTCTATCGTATATTGCCCGAAACCGGCAAGCAAAGCCGAGTACATTTTCTCCTCCTTTCCGCGCGCAACGCTATTTCGCGCCGCCGCGGCATACGGAATTTTTCACGAAGTTTTTTAACAGTATAACACAATGCGTAAAATTTTTCAAGTCTTTTGCGGTTATTTTGCAATTTGCCGCTTTTTTCCTGAAATCCGATCCGGTCGCTCCTACGCCTCGCCTGCGCTTTTGCCGTTCGCGTTATTTTGTTGCGCACGTTTTATCGGCGGAAAAACGGGCAATACTATTCAAGGCGCATTCGGTTTCAAGGCCGCATTCGGTTCTTTCCGTTTTGTTTCCGAATGTAAATAGGCGTTTTCGGCTCAAAAAATTTTTTAAATTACGTTAAAACGGCGCGGCGATATACTCCGCCTCCCGTAGGAGATCTTCGGTTATGGAATATGCGTTTCACATTTTCAACAAACTCGCCGCCGACGGAATCAGCGCGGCGTTACAGAAATTTACGGGCGACGAAATGCCCGTAATCGTATGCGTAGGCAGCGATCTTGCCATCGGCGACTCGCTCGGTCCCGTATGCGGATCGATGCTGCAATACAAAACCCGCGGTTTGCCCGTATTCATTTACGGTACGCTTGCCGCGCCCGTCACCGCCAAAGAAATTCCCTATCTGCGCGCTTTTTTAAAAGACACGCACGAAGGCAGAAAAATTCTTGCCGTCGACGCCGCGGTAGGCGGCAGCGGCGATATCGGATTGATTAAAATCAACGACGGCGCGTTGCTTCCCGGCGCGGGCGCAAACAAAAAACTCGGCGCAATCGGCGATATTTCGGTAATGGGCATCGTGGCGGAAAAATCTGTGAACAACTTCGGGCTTTTAAACTCCACGCGCTTTCATCTCGTATATACCATGGCGGAAATCATCTCCGAAGGGGTTGCCGCCGTGCTTTGGGAAATTTTCGGCAACCGCAATTCTTCGGGCGGAAACTTTCGCGGCGCTTAAACGAAAACACGCCGAACGGCACGCGGGCAAGGCGACGATTCATATAATATTATAAACGGCAGAACGGACGATTTGCGCAAACGGAAAATTTTTTTGCGGAAAAATTCGGCAACAGCGTTAAAAACGCTTGCATTTCACCTTCGAATATGGTATAGTATATAAGCTTTTGGAAGTTTAGCTCAGCCGGGAGAGCATCTGCCTTACAAGCAGAGGGTCATAGGTTCGATCCCTATAACTTCCACCATACGGCGTGGATTTTTCCATTTATGCGGGAATAGCTCAGTGGTAGAGCGTCACCTTGCCAAGGTGAATGTCGCGGGTTCGAGTCTCGTTTCCCGCTCCATCAGAAAAATCCGCGCCGATTATATTATAAATTAGCGGCGTCATAGCCAAGTGGTAAGGCCAAGGTCTGCAAAACCTTTATGCCCCGGTTCAAATCCGGGTGGCGCCTCCAAAAAAAGCATTTGCGTTTTACGCAAATGCTTTTTTCAACGAAGTTCGCCCTTCCGGGCTTTTTTCAGGGTCTATATCGGGCTGATCTTTTTAGTTTCTGAATTTTTGTTTGTTATTTTAAACGCCAACTTTTATTCAATCGCTTTTATCGCAAAAGTCGGCCCCCAGTTTTTTAATACTTCCGCCGACGAAAATCCCGCTTGAAGCAACGCTTCCGTTTCGTGCTTTACGGTAAGCGGCGTGTCGTAATGATAAAATACATTGTCTGCGACGCCTTGTTCCGCTTTTAAAGCATTCAGGTTTTTTCGGCGCAGGACTTCCTCTTCGTCCGACAGCGCGAAATAATCCGTCAACACAAAATAACCGCCGCGCTTTAACGCGCCGTGCAGTTTTGTATATAAAGGAATTTTTTCGTCTTTCGTAAAATGATGCAAACTTTCCACCGAAACGGCGGCGTCAAAAACACGCCGGCCAAACGGCACGTCGAAATACGAACCGGAAATTAAGGTAAGCGCCTTGCCTTCGAATTTCTTTTTCAGAGCGGACAGCATTTTCTCCGATAAATCTATTCCCGTTATCTTTGCGGAAGGATTTAACGAAAAGTATGCTTCCAGTTCCAAACCCGTGCCGCAACCCAAATCGAGTATACGGCAGTTTTTTTTATTCGGCAAGCGCCCGGCCGTATACGGATAGAACTCTTTCGCGCCTTCGATGCACGTGAGCATATGTTCGTCGTATACGTCTATTCTGCGTTCAAAAAAATCGCTCATTTCTTCCAGCAAAATTCGTCACCTCTGCCAAATATTTATAAAGCCGCGACAGAAACGCCGGGGACGTTTTCTCCCCGGCGTTTTCGTAAAAACCGATCAGTCTCTGCGTTTTCCGAAAAGCGCTAACACCCATACGAAAAAGCGCAGAAAATATACGAGAGAAGTGGCCAGCGAAGCCACGTACGTAAGCGCCGCGGCGTTAAGCACCTTTCCTGCGCCGCCGATTTCGTCCTCGTTCAGCACGCCTTCGCTTAACAGCATTTTTTTTGCGCGCCGCGAAGCGTCGAGTTCTACGGGCAACGTAACCAGCATAAACAGAGTGGAAAGTCCGTACGCAACAACGCCCGCAATCGCCACGTTAAAACCGACGCCCGGCGATACCGCCGCAAGCAACTCTAAAACCACGCCCAATAATACCAGCGGCAAGGCCAGCCGAGAACCGATATTAGCAAGCGGCACCAACGCCGTACGGATTTTATACGGCAGATACCCGCGTTCTTTTTGCATCACGTGCCCGATCTCGTGCGCCGCAACCGCCACCGAAGCCACGGAATCGTCGCCGTAAGTGCTTTCCGATAAATTCACCGCGGCGGCTTTAGGATTGTAATGATCGGTAAGCGTGCCTTTCACCCGCCCTACGGAAACGTCTCTGATATCGTTAGCGCCAAGCAGCCGCACCGCCGTATCGTACCCGGTCATTTTTGAAGAAGAGCGCTCGCTTCTGAACGCGCTGTACGTGGAATTTACTTTCATCTGCGCCCAGCCCGCAAACAGCGCGCAGAGCAACAACAATCCCAAAAAAATAAAATACATTTTACCCGTTCTCTCTTTTTTATTTTTCTTGTTTTCCGCATTTATATCGGAATTCTATTCCGATTCATCAATTATATACCCGCTTTTTGCCACGTACAAACGTTGCGTTTTCAATTATTCTTTTTTTGTTACGTTTTATACTCTGAAAACGGAAGAACGGCAGAGTTGCTTGAAAGTTACGCGATTTACACGAAGCGGCGCGCCTCGATATAATATTTTTCCCGCGCGGCGGTAAGTTTCTCTATCCGCGCGTAATCGGAAGAGGTGTGCAGAATATACCCCTCGCCGAGATAAATCGCCACGTGTCCCACGCGCTCGATTCCCGTGTTGTAATAGCGCGACGCATTGGTAAAATAAATGCAGTCGCCGCGGCGCAGTTCGCTCCTTTTTACATACGTTCCCTCCCGCACCTGAATACGGGTGGTCGTTCCCAGCAGAACGTGCGCTCCCGTAAAAAAAGTATATTGCGTCAGCGAAGAACAATCGAAAGCGTTTTTCGTAAAACCGCGCAACAGATTCCCGTTGCCGTCGTGCAGCCGCACCGCTCCGTAAACGTACGGGGTGCCGATGAGTTTATACCCCTCTTCCAGCACCGCCTCCACCGCGGCGTCGCTCTTTTTCAACGTAACTTCCCTGGCGTATATGGCAGAAAGATACACTTTCTTACCGCGATAGTACACGCAGTACCATCCGCCCGTTTTTTCCGCCACCGCATACGACGTGCCTTTCTCCGCCGTGGCAACCACCGTATATCCGCTTCCCGCGCCGGAACGTAAATTCACGCCGCTCCCTTCGCAGCATATGTACAGTTGCTCGTTTTCTTCCTCCTCCGCGTTTTCCTCTTCTTCGGGGGGCGGCAAAGCAGGAGATTCGTCCGGCGGGGACGGCGCGGATTCTTCGGGCGTTTCTTCCGAAGGAACGTTTTCCCCGGGCGGAAACAACGATTCGTTTCCCCCCGTTTCGCCGCTTTCCGCCTCTTCCTCCGTCGCCGGGGGCAAGGCGGACGTAATCGTCTGTTCCATGCGATACGCCTGCGTAAGAGAATATGCGGGCAATATCGTCATGCCGGCGGCAAGAAGCAACGCCGCCGCGTTTTTTATCTTGTTCATGATCTTTCCTCCTTTGCGTTGATTTTTTTAATTGTATCACGGTTTTCGGCTGATTCCGGCTGGAAATTTTTTCTATATTTTCAAACGGGTACCTGCTCTTCCTTTTTCGGCGTTGTTTTTTACCTGTTCTGCCTTGTTTTTCCTGCATTTTTTGCGGTTATTTTATCGTTTCGCCGCCCGATCGGCGCATAAGAAGGGAAAAAACGAAAAAAGACAACCGCAGCATTGTCCGCGGTTTTACTTGCTTTATTCGTCGGTTTGTTGTATAATCGATATGAATAAAAAGCGGAACCGATATTGCGTTAAAATTTGTGAAAGAGCGCGCAGAGGAACGACTATGAACGAAAGAAAAAAAAGTAAAAACGGCGCGGAGCAAAAAAGCGCGGAAACCTTCGGCAGATTGTTTTCGGCCCTGAAAACGGCAAAGCGGACAAGCGAAGTAAAAGAGCGTTTTTTTATTTCCGCGGGCATCGATGATTTCGTAGAGCGCGACGATAAAACCGACTTATACGGCGACGTGCTTTTCGTTTTTAAAAAAGAAAAAAAACTTACGCCGCAAAAACTTGCCGCTTTCATCGCGCAAGCCGTCTATTCCTTGCGCAGAATCCGCCGGGAAGAAGCGGCGCCGCTGCCCGCTTATCTTTGCGGCGTGTGCCGCGAAGAGGCGTTTTTGTGCGAAACGCAGCCTTTCGCGCACTTTTACGGAAAACGCGCCGAAAAAGAGTACGATTGGGACAGAACGCCCGCTTCTCCCTGCCCCGTTTTAATCAGAGATTTATTGTCCTCTTCCGCGCTGTTTTCCGTTCGGGTGTATTCCCTGCAAAACGAAGAGGACGAACGCGCGTTCCGCGCGGCGCTCTCGTGCGCGTGCGGCACGCAATTATCTCTGTTTCCCAAGCAAAAAAAGCCGATTACGGAAGAAAATTTCGAAAAGGTTTACGAATACTGGGCATCGCTGTTCGCTCCGTATCTTAACGAAAAGCGCGGCGATAAAAAACTTGCGGAATACTTTCTTGCGGACGCGCTGCGCGGCGGCAAACACAACAAAAACGGGCGTGTGGATTTTCTGTTGGAAAGCGGCGGCGAAACGCACCGTCTGCCTGTGTACGAATACAATTATTTCTGGAGTATCTACGAGCGCGTCGCCGACGAAACCGTGGCTTTTTCGCTGCGGCGCAAGATCGACCGTCTCGGCGAAGACGCCGACAGGCGGTTACAGGGCGAATTTTACACACCCGCGCGGTTTGCGCAAAAAGCGTACGCCTATCTTGAAAAAACCATAGGGAAAAAAAGGCTGACAAGCGGAGAGTATCGCGTATGGGATATGGCTGCCGGCAGCGGCAACTTAGAATTTACGTTGCCTGCGGCTCTTTTGCCCTACACGTATATTTCCACGTTGCTGGAAGAGGACGCAATGTACTGCAAACGCGTTTTTCCGCACTGCACCGTGTTTACGTACGATTATTTAAACGACGACGTTCCCCTCGTATTCCGCCGCCGCGATACTAAAAAAGAAGAAACCGACGGGGTATATGCCGAAAATCCGATGCTTCTGGCGCTGAACGAAATAGAAAAACGGGAAGAAATCGGCAGACAGATTTCCGCCGCGGCAGAAACGGACGAACCTATTGACGAAGCAGAAACGGGAGAACGTCGTTTTGCCCGGAAAATGCCCGCGAATTTGCTCGAAGATCTGCAAAACCCCAGATTAAAATGGCTGATTTTCATCAATCCGCCGTTCGCCACCAGCAACACCCCGTCGCTTTCGCAGGGGAAAACTTCAAAAACGGGCGTATCCGATACGGCGGTACGCCGGGAGATGCTGTCCCGCGGATTAGGAGAAACGGGGAGGGAGTTGTTCTCGCAATTTTTATTCCGCATCGCCGAAGAATTTAAGGGAAAAACGGCGTATCTGGGCTTATTTTCCACTTTAAAATACCTCAACGCGCCCAACGATAAAAAACTGCGCGAAACCGTTTTCCGTTACGGCGCGGAAAGGGGCTTCGTTTTCTCTTCGGAAAACTTTTCGGGCAGTAAAGGGCGTTTTCCCGTGGCGTTTATCGTATGGAACATGCAAAAAAACGTTTCCGTTGAAGCGCAGACGATTCAACTCGACGTATTTAACGAACGCGCGGAAAAAATCGGCGTAAAACGGGTGGAAACGGGCGAAGTCAAGCCGCTTTCCGCGTGGGTGAAACGCCCGAAAAATACGCGGGTGTTTCCGCCGTTTACGGGCGCGTTCGGCGTCGGAGAACATAACGCGGACGTGCGGGATAAGGTGGCGGACGGGTTTATCTGTTCGCTGATGTGTTGCGGCAACGATATCCAGCACCAGAACCAGACGGCGCTGTTTTCCGGTCCGCAGGCGTCGGCGGGTTCGTATTCCGTGGTAAAAGCCAACTTCGAAAAATCCATGGCGGTACACGCCGCGCGGCGGCTGGCCGTTCCCGCGTGGTCGAATAACCGCGACCAGTTCCGCGCCCCTTCGGGCGAATTGTCGCGCCTGTTTTACACCGATTGCGCCGTATGGAGCGTTTTTTCCGATTCGAACAACGCCTGCTCGTTTGAAAACGTTGCGTATAAAGGCGAAACGTACCGCGTAAGAAACAATCTGTTCCCCTTTACGATTGCCGAAGTGGAATCGTGGGGCGTGCCGCTCGGTTCGAAAGAAACGGACGAGGGAGAATCGTTTTTTGCGCTCTGGCTGAAAGGCAGACGACTTTCGAAAGAGGCGTCCGCCGTAATGGAAAAAGCGCGCGCGTTTTATAAATACTGCTACGTAAACCAATTCGCGCCCATCTGGGACGCGGGCTATATGCAGTTGAAAAACGCCGTGGCGGAAGACGCCGAAGGCAAAAAACTTCTTACGTGTTTAAAAAACGCGCACAAAAAATGGAGCGCCAAACTGTTGAAAGACGTTATCGACGCCGGAATGATTCCCGAGGACGTACGCTACTTCGACGGCGCGGCGGAAGAGGAATAAAGGCGAGTTTATTTTTCTTTTTGTATCGCGGAAAATTTAAAAACCTTGCGGAGGGTAGAAACCGGAAATATGTCGGAACTCGATCTTTTAAAACTGATGCAATCGTATGGCGAAGAAGCGGAAATCGCCGATTTTTCGCCGCAGGAGTTACAGGAATTGTTATCGCGCATGAACGCGGACGCTTCGCGGCAGGACAAACCGCTTACCAAAGAAGAATTCAAAAAGAAATACTTTGAATTTTACGACGACGTAAAAGATTCTTCTTTAAAAAAACAGGATTGGTAAAACCGCAACTTTTATGAATTTTACGGATTCAACGCTTTTTAAAAACAAACCCTCGTTCGGACACGTGATATTCGACGCGGACGATACGCTTCTTTGTTACCGCGACGACGAACGCGGCGCGTTTCTGCGCCTGTTTTCTACGCTCGGCGTTGCGGCGGACGACGCTCTTTTATCCTTTTCCTGCAACGCTTCCGAACGAATCTGGGCGGAAACCGGTTTGTACGACGTCTCTTCTCCGCGCGTGCAGAAACACTATCACGCGTTATACCGCGACCACATAACGCATGTGTTCGACGAAATATTTGCTTATCTTCATTCGCGGAAAATTGCTTTTACGCCCGTTTCTTCCGCTTGCGCGCGCGATTTGTTTCTTACCGAACTGGAAACCGGCGGTCACTACGTGGAAGGCGCGCGGGAAACGCTTGCCGTTTTAAAATCGCGCGGATACGTCTTATCCGTCGCCACCAACGGCCTCGAAACCGTTCAGCGCGGCAGAACGAAGGGTCTTCTTCCGTTCTTCGATCACCTTTTCGTTTCCGAATCGCTGGGCGCCATTAAACCCGCGGAGGAGTTTTTTATCAGAATGCTTCGGAAACTAAACGCCCGGAAAGAGGAATGCCTTTTCGTAGGCGACTCACTCTCCTCCGATATCGCGGGGGCGAAAACGGCGGGAATTTGCTGCTGCTACTTTTCTCCGTGCGGCGAAAAACCGCCCGCGGCTGTGCCCGTTCCCGATTTTACCGTGCGCCGCTTAACGGAGTTATTAGCCGTATTGTAAAAAGAACGGTGTTTCACGTGAAACATATATTCTGCTCGGGAGGCAAAATGCCGATGACTCAATGGAAAAATGCGACGTTTTTAAAAACGTCGGCTAAGCCGCGCATAAAGGGGTGTGTGCGGAAAGGATTGCTTATTATTTCGCTGATCGTTCTGCTCGGTTTTTGTGCCGTAGCGGTTTCTTTTTTCCGCGCGAAATTTGCCGTGCGCGCGGAAAGCGGCTTCCCGTCCTCGTCGGGCGAAGAATTCGATTCGATCGGCAGCGTAACGGGCGAAGACCTTTCGGCCAACCTCAACGACGGGAACGGACAAACGGAAAACGCCGCGCAAACGAAAACGTTTGCGATAACGCTTGCAGTCGTCGCGGGGTGCGCGGGACTTTTGTTTCTTGCGTTTTTTACCGTGAAACGGCAGAAAAACAACAAAAGCCGCCTTTCGGAATCAAAGAGGGAAAAACAGGTTGAAACCGTCGAAAAATTTATTGCGAAAAACCCCGCGTCTTATGCGGACGTAGCGGATATGGCGCGGCACGGAAAATGCCGCTTCGTCTATGCGGGCGAAGACGGCGTTCTGTTACAGGACGAAAGCGGCTTTTACGAGCACGGCACTTTTGTGTTTGCCGCCGAAAACGAAAACGCGGCGCGCAGAATTCTTCTTCTCTGCCCGGAAGAATACGAAAACATAAAAACCGGTCTGCTGGCGTGCCACGGCGAAAAAATCGCCGCGTTCTGCCGCGATTTTTTCGCTTTCGATTCCGTTACGCCCTGTTATCAGGTTATATTCCGCCCTGCGGCGCCTCTGCTCGTACGGGGCGCTTTGCGCTTTGAAAAGGCAACCGAAACGCATTTGCCTGAAATTATCGGAACCTACGACAGAGAATCTCCCGAGGCTCTTGAACAACTCGTGCAAAGGGGAAAAATCTATTGCGCTTTTGCCCCTGCGGATCAAGGCGAAGGCGCAGATAAAGAAGCGTTCGTCGGCTATATCGGGCAACATGCGGAAGGAAGTATGGGGCTTTTGTATATTTTTCCCGAATATCGCCGCCGCGGCTACGCGCAAGACCTCGAAAGTTTTCAGATCAACGCCGTTATCGCGGAAGGGCGCACGCCGTACGCGCACGTTATAGAAGATAATTCCGCCTCTCTCGCTCTGCAGAAAAAACTCGGCGCGGTCTTTGCCGACGACAAAGTGATCTGGATGAGCCGCTCCCGTTGCCGGCGAAATTGAATTTTTCCGCTTTTTGGAAAACAAATTTTTGGTAAACAAAACGCCCCGCCGTAGAAAACGACGGGGGTATAGGCGCGCTTAACGCGCATTTTATTTTTCTTTGCCGCTGTCGAGTCCGCTCGTTTCGTTATCCACGGCGAGCGGCGAAAAAACGCCTTCTTTTTAAACGGCAATCTTAAAATTCCAGTTTCCCTTCGATATAGGCAATCGCCTCGTCTACCGAAACGCGGATCTGCTCCATGGTATCTCTGTCGCGTACGGTGACGGTGCCGTCCTCAACCGTCTGAAAATCCACGGTAACGCAATAAGGAGTGCCGATTTCGTCCTGACGGCGGTAGCGTTTGCCGATAGAACCGGTAAGGTCGTACGTTGCGGAAAATTTCTTACGGATTTTCGCGTAGATCTCGTCCGCCTTATCCGCAAGCCCTTTCTGCAACGGGAGCACGGCGCATTTATACGGCGCAAGCGCGGGGTGCAGCCGAAGCACTACGCGCACGTCGTTCTTTTCTTTATCCACCACTTCTTCGTCGTACGCGTCGGTTAAAAACGCCAGCACCACGCGGTCGGCGCCGAGCGACGGTTCCACCACGTACGGCACGTATCTTTCGCCCGTTACGGGGTCGGTATATTCCAGCGGCTTACCGCTTTCTTTCGCGTGTTGCGACAAATCGTAATCCGTTCTGTCGGCAATGCCCCACAGTTCGCCGCGGCCGAAGGCGAAATCGTATTCGAAATCGGTAGTGGCTTTGGAATAGAAGCAAAGTTCCTCGGGCGAGTGGTCGCGAAGGTGCAAATGCTCTTCGTTCATACCCAGGGACAACAACCAGTTTTTACAGAACTCTTTCCAGTAGGCAAACCATTCGAGGTCGGTACCGGGTTTGCAGAAAAATTCCAGTTCCATCTGTTCGAATTCGCGCAGACGGAAGGTAAAGTTGCCGGGCGTGATCTCGTTTCTGAACGCCTTGCCTATCTGCCCGATGCCGAACGGCACGCGCATCCTGGTGGAACGCTGCACGTTTTCGAAGTTGACGAAAATACCCTGCGCCGTTTCGGGGCGGAGATATACGGTATTCGTAGTGTCTTCCGTAACGCCCTGAAAGGTTTTGAACATCAGGTTGAATTTTCTTATCGGCGTAAAATCCGATTTACCGCATACGGGGCAGGGAATTTTATGCTCCGCCACAAACGCTTGCAACTGTTCGGAGTCCATTCCCTCCACGGAAACGTTCAACTTGTGTTTTTCCGCGTATTGTTCCACAAGGTCGTCGGCGCGGTGGCGCGATTTACAGTTTTTGCAATCCATCAGCGGATCGGAAAAGCCGCTTAAATGCCCCGAAGCCTTCCACACGCGGGGATTCATCAGAATAGCGCAGTCCACGCCCGTATTATACGGGTTTTCCTGCACGAATTTTTTCCACCACGCCCGTTTGACGTTGTTTTTCAACTCTACGCCCAAGGGGCCGTAGTCCCACGAATTGGCAAGCCCGCCGTAAATCTCGCTGCCCGGAAAGATAAATCCTCTGTTTTTGCAAAGCGACACCAGTTTTTCCATCGTCACAGCACGTTTTTCGCCCATTTTTCCGTATCTCCTGATCGTTTGATAATTTAATCCGCCTTTTCGCGCTTTTTTTGCAAGCCGTCCCGTTTTTATTCCGAACCCGCCCCGCGGCACGAAAATTTGTTTTTATTTTTTATATCCGTTATATTATACCTTTTTCGCCGCGGGAAGTCAACTGCTTTTGCATTTCGAACGCGCACGAAACGCCTTTTGGAACGATAAAAAGACAAAAAACGAGTCCGTTTTTGAAAAATCCGCCAAAAAAATTTTTTTGTTTTTATAAAAAAGCGTAAATTATTATTCCATTTTTTCCGCAAAAGTGGTATAATGATGATAAGCCGTAATTTTATGCGGTAGTTTTGGCGTACAAAATACAATCGACTTACCGAAGAAAGAGGAAAGAATCATGGCGGAACCACTGAAAGAAGCGACGAATTTTATCGAACAGATCATCAACGAAGATATCGAAAGCGGAAAAGTAACCGAAATTCAGACCCGCTTTCCCCCCGAACCCAACGGCTATCTGCACATCGGGCACGTGAAGAGCATGCTTGTGAATTTCGGCACGGCGCAAAAGTACGGCGGAAAATGCAACCTCTTTTTCGACGATACCAACCCTTCCAAAGAAAAGACCGAATTCGTCGACGCCATCAGGCGCGACATTCACTGGATCGGTTACGATTGGGCGAAAGAAGTGTACGCTTCCGACTTTTTCGATACGATTTACGCTTACGCCGAACGCCTGATTACGGAAGGAAAGGCGTTTGTCGACGACCTTTCGCCCGAAGAAATCAGCGCCACGCGCGGCACGCTTACGCAGCCGGGAACAGAAAGCCCGTATAAAAACCGCAGCGCGGAAGAGAACCTGAAACTGTTCCGCGAAATGAGAGCGGGAAAATACGCGGACGGGGAAAAATGCCTGCGCGCAAAAATCGACATGGCCTCGCCCAACATGAACATGCGCGACCCCGTGATTTACCGGATTCTGCACTGTACGCACCACAGAACGGGGGATAAATGGTGCATTTATCCCATGTACGATTACGCGCACCCCATCTGCGACTATCTTCAAGGCGTAACGCATTCGTTATGCACGCTGGAATTCGAAGATCACCGCCCCTTATACGATTGGGTGGGCATACAACTCGGCTTTTCGCCCAAACCCCGCCAGATAGAATTCGCGCGGCTTGCCGTCACCAATACGGTGATGAGCAAACGCTATTTGAAAAAACTGGTGGAAGATAACTTTGTGCACGGTTGGGACGACCCCAGAATGCCCACGATCGCGGGCTTAAGAAACCGCGGCGTGCCGCCCGAGGCGCTTCTTTCGTTCTGCGAAAAGGCGGGTATAGTAAAGGCCAATTCGGTGTGCGAATCCGGATATCTCGAATCGTGTATCCGCGACAATTTAAACGAAAACGCCGAGCGCGCCATGGCGGTGATCAGTCCTTTGAAAGTGGTACTGACCAATTACGAGGGCGAAGAGGAACTGGAATTTCCGCGCCACCCGTTAAAAGAGGAACTGGGCGTAAGAAAAACGGCGTTTTCCAATGAATTATACATTGACGAAAGCGATTTTTCGCTTGATCCGCCGCCTAAATATCAACGGCTGAAACAAGGCGGCTACGTGCGTTTGAAAAACGCGTATATTATCCGCTGCGACGAGGTAATTACCGATAGCGACGGCAAGGTGAAAGAACTGCGTTGCACGTACGTGCCGGAAAGCCGCTCTTCGCACGATACCAGCGGCATTAAAGTGAAAGGTACGATTCAGTGGGTAAACGCAAAAACGGGCGTTGACGCGGAAATACGGCGCTACGGTTATCTGCTGAAAGACGCGGCGTATCCGGGGCAGGATTTTTCGGAACGCATGAACGAACAAAGCGAGACGATTTTTTACGGGAAAGCCGAACCGTATCTTGCCGAGGCGAAAGACGATACGGCGTTTCAGTTGATGCGCGTGGGGTATTTTAAAAAATGTACGGACGAACACGGCAGACTCGTGCTTTCGGAAATCGTTTCGTTAAAAGATAATTACAACAAATAATCTTTCCGTCGGCCGCCGCACTCGATAGATAGAGCGTATGTTAAGCGTCCGCCTCTGTCGAAAGCGCGCCTTTCTGACGAAACCGGTAACGTGTAAGGAGAAAAAAATGACGACGACTTTGCTTTCGGGCGTTATGCAATTCATCTCGGAAAATTTATATTATATCGTAATCGGCGCGGGCGCGCTGATCCTCCTCGTTGCCTTTTTCTGCGGCGTGGCAAAGGGGTTTTACCGCACGAGCCGCAGATGGATTAAATTCCTCGCGGTAATTGCGCTGTTCTTTTTCGTCTTTAAGAAATATGCGGGAAAAATTCCGCTCGGAAAAATCCCTTACGTCAACGCGCTCGGCGCGGATATCCAGGGCGCGATTTTATCTTTCGGCTTATTTTTAGCGGCAACGGTTGCGGTGAATATCGTGTTCGGAACAATCGACGCCATCGTAAAGGCGAGCGCCATAAAAAAACTGGAAAGCGGCGTTTTGCTTTCCAGAAAAAGCAACGAAACAGAACGGAAAAAAGAGCAGAAGAAAATAGACAAGCGCTGGAAACCCAACGCTTTTTCCCGCCTTTCGGGCGGCGTGGCTTGCGTTCTGAACGTAAGCGTGTTTATCGCCTTTATCCTTGCGCTGGCGGTGTTCGTCTGTTCGTACGTTCCCGCGCTTTATAATAACCGTCTTTCGTTTTTGTACGATTCTGCGTTTTACGATTCTTTTTTGCCGTATTTAAAGGCGTATGCGCTCGATTCGGTGGCGATTTTATTTATCCTTTCGGTTTCTTACTGCGGGTATCGGGCAGGCGCTTTAAACGGAATCCGTTCTGTTTTTATGACGTTAGGTCTGTTAGCCGCCGTCGGTTTCGGCTTTTTTCTTCCGTTTTCTTCGTGGGCGAAAACCAAGACCTTTTTAGCGCCGCTCAACGTGGTAACGGCATGGTTCGAAAAGTTGTTTCTGAAATTGCCGGAATCTCTGACTTCAAAAGCGCCGTTATTCGCAAAACTTGCCACGGGACTCAGCCTTACGCTTGTTTTCATACTCATCTTCGTAATTCTCAACGCGCTGCTGAAAGCCATAACCCGTACGATCCGCCGCGCGGGGATAATCCGCGTAATCGACGGCAGCATATGCTTTATCTTTACGTTTGCCCTTGCCGTAGCGGCGGTGGCGGCGGTGGCGGCAATTATGTTTTCGCTCGATTACCTGGAGGTGTTTCGGGGCAAATTCTCTTTCTCCTCGTTGTTCAACGAAAATTCGCCGCTGAACGCCTCGCTGAAATCGCTGTTCGACGGGCGCATTCTTCCCTATCTCGAAAACGCGAAAAACGCCATAGAATCCGTCGCTTGATTTTTACTTTCCGTTCTACCGGCCGTTTAACCGCCGACGGACGATTCCGCCGGCGGTTGTTTTTTGCGACCGTTCTGCTATTGTAAAAGGGATTCGGAATTGCTTGCGCCGTTTATCCCGTTTTATTCGAATTGGTTGGCAAGAATTTCGGCGGTTAACCGCGCCAGATTCACCACGTTCTGATCGATTCTCGCGCCCTCTTCTTTATCCAGCACCGCCACCGCGCCTAAACAGTCCCCGCCCGATACGACGGGAACGATCACCTGCGCGGTAATGCCTTCTTCTCTCGCCGACGTCATGGAAAGCATATCCCCGCCCTCAGCCTGCGATGAAACGTAACTTTTGCGCGATTTTAATATTTTATCCATCTCTTCCGAAAGCGTTCTGCCCGAAAAATCTCTTTTTCCTTCGCCGAAAGCGTATAATACTCCGTCGGTATCGCACACCACGGAAAGCCTTCCGCTCAATTCGTTCAGCGATTTAGCCGCCGCCTCGCTGAATTTCTCGATCGTGGCGATCGGAGAATATTTTTTCAGCATCAATTCGTCCCTGTCGGTAAAAATTTCCAAAGGGTCGCCTTCTTTGATGCGCAGCGTGCGCCTGATTTCCTTCGGAATTACCACTCTGCCCAATTCGTCTATTCTTCTTACAATGCCCGTTGCTTTCATGTTTTCTCCTTTCTTCCGTTTTAAACGGAAAAACGCTCCGTAATATTTACGGTATCTTTTTATAACAGATTGCGCGAAAAAAGGAAGAAATATGCAAGTATTCAAAAATCAGTTTGATTTTGTCATTTATTTTCTTGCGTTTTTTGTATTATAACTAAAAAACGCTTGCATTTTCGGCGCGCCCGTGGTATGATATACGGGTAACGGAGACGCGGGAATAGCTCAGTGGTAGAGCGTCACCTTGCCAAGGTGAATGTCGCGGGTTCGAGTCTCGTTTCCCGCTCCAACATATAAACGATACGAACCGGAACGGAAAGGTCCGGTTCGTATCGTTTTTTTCGTTTATATCGAAATATTTACGGAACGCCGATAAGAGATAAGATTATGCCTGTCGTTTCCAGACGCAGCAGAACCCCTTGTTTTCGCGCTTAGCACGATACAACGCCTCGTCGGCGCGCTCGATATAGGCGACGGAAGGCGCGTCGCCTTGTTCGCACACCGCAATCCCGCCGGAGCACGACATCGGAATGTTTTGCGCTATAACGCATGCGCGGCATTTTTCGCAGATTTCGTTTACTCTCTTCACCGCCGTCTCTTCGTCCGTTCCCCTGAAAATTACAACGAATTCGTCGCCGCCGTAACGCCCCGCTATATCGTCGCTGCGGATGTTTCGTTTCAGCAGATTCGTAAACGCCTCTATCATACGGTCGCCCTCCTCGTGCCCGTAAGTATCGTTTACCGATTTCAGATTATCCAGATCGAAAATACAGAGCGCGAAAGTACCGTTTTCCCTGCGCAACGTTTCCATCGCCGCGTCAAGTCCGCGGCGGTTCAACAGCCCGGTAGTATAATCGTGATGCGCCTGATTAAGCAGAAAATTCATCTGTCTGTGCATTACCGCTTCGTCCGCAAGGCGTTGCGCTTTTTTGCGCAGGTCGAATACGGGGTGCCGCTTGCATAAGAAATCGTCCGCTTCCAGCGCCAACGTCATCGCCTTTTTATTTTCGCTTGTCGGAACGGTTGCAAGTACGGGAATCCGCCAGAAGCCCGATTCGCGCCTTAAAAAACGCATCGTCTTTTCCGCGCCGTCGTCGGGCAGCGTCATGCTTAAAATAACGGCGGCGATGCCTTCGCCGTATCGATTCACGGCGTCCGTCGCGCTTTGCGCGTCGCTAACCTGTATCGCGTTGAATTCGCCCTCGAACGCGCGGCTGACTTTTTCGCGGAATCCGTCGTCCTCGTCGGCGATCAACACGCTGTATATTTCAATATCCTGCGACGGGTGAGTTACGCGCGAAACAACTTCTTTCTTCCGTTGCACGTCGAGCAGCCGTTCAAATTCGCCTGCAGGCAGGGGCTTGGAAAAGAAATATCCCTGCGCGTAATCGCAGCCGACCGCCTGCAAGCGCCTTATCTGCCCGCGCGTTTCCACGCCTTCCGCCACTACGCGCAGATTCAATCGGTGCGCCATATTTACAACGTCGCTTAAAATGCTGTGATCGAAAGGTTTTGCGGTTTCGTTGCGAACGAACTTCATATCCAGTTTCAATGCGTCCAACTTCATTTTGCTGATCATACTCAGCGACGAATATCCGCTGCCGAAATCGTCCATTTCTATATCGAAACCCAACTTACGCAGATTGTTGACGGTAGCGATTATCTCCTCCTGATTTTCCGAACAGGCGCCTTCGGTAATTTCCAGGTGCAGATACGAGGGGTCGAGCCCGTATTTTTCCATCAGCGCCGGAAAAACTTCTTCTAAATTCAAACGGTATATATCCACGCGCGAAACATTTACCGATACGGGCACAATCGTCTTTCCCTTTTCCTTGCGGCCGCGGAGAAACGCGCACGATCGTTCCCACACGAACTTGTCCAGACGGGAGATAAAGCCGTTCTTTTCGAACAGAGGAATAAAATCGTTCGGCGGAACGATACCCCATACGGGGTGTATCCAACGCACCAACGCCTCGGCGCCCGCCATGGAATCGTCGCTCAGGCTGTATTTCGGTTGAAAATAAACGACGAACTGATTTTCCGCCAAGGCGTTTTCCATCGCGTCGGTAATCGCCTTTTCCCGGAGAAGTTTTCCGCGCAGAACGTCGTCGTAAACGGCGAAATACTGATTGTACGTGCCTTTTATGCTGTTTACGGCAAGCATGGCGCGGTCGCACATCTTTTCCACGGAAACCGAACGATCGGTAACGTCGTAAATACCCCAGCGCATCGTCACTTTTTTCATGTCGGGCGTTATTTTTGCGTGGAATTTGCCGAAATTGCTTCTGTCCGTTTTTTCTCTTTCTTTTTCCTGAAGGCAGACGAACCTATCCGCCGAAAAGCGACCGCACACGCCGCCTTTTCCCACCATGTCAAGCATAATGCGGGCAACGTCCTTTAACAGTTCGTCGCCTGCGTCAACGCCGTAAACGTCGTTGAACAGTTTGAAATTTTCGATATTGGAACAGACTATGCAGTACTCCTTGTCGGGGTTTTCCTGCAATTTATCCTGCACTTTTTCAAAGAAATACTCTTTGTTGTAAATTCCCGTAAGCCTGTCGTACCGCAGTTGATTGACCATTGCGGCGGTTTCGCGCAGTTTAATGATGTTTTCCACGCGGTGCAGCATTACCTGCGGGCGGTAGGGTTTGGGCACGAAATCGGTTGCGCCGTGCGTAAGCGCGGCAACTTCGTCCTCCTCGCCGCCGCTCTGGGTAAGCACGATGACGGGGATAAGAGAAAGTTCTTTATCTTCCATCAACTTGTCTAAAAAGGCGTAACCGTTCGTTACGGGCATCGTCACGTCTAAAAGAATGAGAGAAATTCCTTCCTTCTTTTTTAACAGTTCCAGCGCCTCGGCGCCGTTTTCCGCCTGCAATACGCTGTATTTTTCCCGAAGAATTTTAAACAGCGCCTCGCGGTTTATGGCATTGTCGTCCACAATCAGAATTTCTTTCTTTTTCATAAATTTCCACGCCCCTTTTATATGCCGAGGTCAGCGACGCAATACTTAAACGGATAAGTATAAAAATTTAGCCGAAAATCATAACCGAAAAGCGATTTTTTTCTACGTTTATAATACCATATAAATCGATAAATAGCAAGAAAATATATAGAATTTTTTCCGCATTTATCGGCTTTTCTTAAAATTTTTCCGGCTGTTTCGCCGTGAATCGGACTCTTATAAAATTTCCGCTTGCATTTTACGGCGTTTCGTGGTATAATAATCGCGCAGGAAAAAACGGAGCGGCGTTTTATGAAAACTTTGTTGCAGCAAACAACCGCATATAAGTTTCTGTCCGAAAGAAAAGGACGACTGCGGCATGCGTATCTGCTGTTGTTTCCCGACGCAAAAAATCTGCGCGCCGCTTTAAAAACGTTTGCGCCGCTGTTTTTCGACGAAAGCGTTTTTTCCGCTTCTTCGCCCGCGGAAACAAGAGCGAAACAGGCGCGCGTCGCCGCGCTGATCGAACGGGAATCGTTTGCCGACTGCCTGTTCTTACCCGAAGAAGGCAAGAAATTTTCGGTGGAAAACGCGGAAACGGTAATCGAAGAATGTACTCTGCGCCCCGTGGAATGTTCGCGGAAACTGTTCGTCGTCGGCGATTTTTCACAGGCGACGAAAGAAGCGCAGAACAAACTGTTAAAAGTGTTGGAAGAGCCGCCGGAAAGCGTGTGTTTTCTGCTTGGCGCCACTTCTCAATTCTCCGTGCTGCCCACGGTGCTTTCGCGCGTGGAAAAAGCGGAAATCCCGCCCTTTTCCGATACGGAAATCGAAGGGTATCTTATGCGCAACGCAGAGGGGATATCGCAAGAAAACGCGGCGCTGTGCGCCGGATTAAGCGGCGGCGTTCCGGGTAAGGCGTTCGACCTGGCTACGGGCGGGGGTTTTCAGGATTTGTTGCAGGCGGCAAAAACGCTTTGTTTCGCTTCTTCCCCGGCTCTGCCCGCGCTCGTCAGGCAATGGGGCGAAACCCGATATAAAAAAGAACTGCTGTCTCTTTTGAAAATCGTGTTTTTCGACGCGCTGATTTTTAAAACGAAAGGCGACGGCGCAAAAAGCCGGAATCCGGTTGCTCAAAAAACGCAGACTCCTTTATCTCCGGCGGATCTTTCCGCCCTTGCTTCCGGGTTTTCCGTCGCAGGACTTTTCAAAGCGCAGCAAATACTTTCGGATGCCGAAAAGCAGTTATATTTCAACGGCGTTTTTCCTCAGATTCTGGAAGTTGCTTTAATAAAAATTCAGAACGAAAAACTTTCTTAAAATATTTTACTTTTAAAATAAAAAACGCGTTCATCGCGGACATACCCCGTATGTTTTACAGGAAAAAATATGGTAAAAGTAGTGGCAATCAAATTTAAAAACGGCGGAAAACTGTATTATTTCGCCCCGAAAGAAGGCGAAACGTATACGCGCGACATGCCCGTAATCGTAGAGACTTCGAAAGGATTGGAATTCGCGTGGGTGGCGTATCCGGAAAAACAAGTGACGGAGAATGAAATAACGCCCCCTCTTAAAAGCGTGGTACGTATCGCAACGGAAAAGGACAAACTCTTTTACAAATCCTGCCTTGAAAAAAAGCCTGACGCTATGGCTGTCTGCAAACAGAAAATTCTGGAATTAAACCTCGATATGAAGTTGGTGGACTGCGAATACGCGTTCGACGGCTCGAAAATCGTGTTCTATTTCACGTCTGCCGGCAGGGTTGATTTTCGGGAATTGGTGCGCAATCTCGCCGCGCATTTCCATAGCCGCATCGAACTGAGGCAAGTGGGCACGCGCGACGAAACCAAATATCTCGGCGGTCTCGCCCCTTGCGGCAGAGTCTGCTGTTGCGCGGGAAATATGCCGGAATTTAAAAAGGTAACCATAAAAATGGCGAAAACGCAGGGACTTTCTTTAAATCCGGGAAAAATCAGCGGGCTTTGCGGCAGATTGATGTGCTGTTTAAGTTACGAAAGCGAGTATTATGCCGAGGCTTTTAAAAAAGTGCCGAAAATCGGTTCCGCCGCCACCTCTCCCGACGGCTCAGGCACGGTTGTATCGGTAAATATGTTGAAAATGGAGGTAAAACTCCGTTTAAGCGACAACGCCGGGAATATCGCTTACCGCGATTATCCCGTTTCGGCGTTACAATTTAAAAAACAGCAGGAACAGGCGACGTCTGCCGCCGAAGAGGAAGATTTTCTTCCCGATTCGGAAGAATCCGACGAAACGAAGCCTGCGGAAGAAAAAAACAATCCTCAACGACAGAGCGCCGGCAAGCAAAAAGAGGGACAACGTCGCGAAAAAAACGCCAAAGATAAACAAGCCGAAGCCCCCCGGGAACGCCGCGATCCGCACGGCGAACGCCCTGCGAATACCGCTCAGAAAGCCGTCCGCCGCGCGGTTGAAACGCCGCGTTCCGAAAAACAAAGCGAGAAACGGCAGGAGGAAAATCAGAAACCCGTCCGACAGGAAAACGTTTTCGATTCTTCTTCCGTGTTCGATTTTTCTTCTTTACCTGAAAAAGAAAAATAATTTTCTTTCTGTCAAAAACCTCCCGACGCCGGAAGAGACGTTCGGGAGGTTTTTAATTGCCTGAATTTTTAATGATTCGCGTTTTTACTCGTCTTTCGTTCCGTCGTTTCCGCTGTTACCGAGGAAGGTACCGAAGAAATCGGAATCGGGCTTTTTATACACGGAAGCACGGTCGCCGCCGCTCATGCGGCGTTCTTTGTTAAAACCGCCTTTCGAACCGCTTCTGCGAGCGCCTTTTCCGCCCCTGTTTCCGTTAAACTCTCTGCCTCCGCGATTGCCCTTATTGAACTCGCCTCGTTCTCTTCTGTCGTTGCCTGCGTATAAAGGAGGGCGATCGTCCTCCACGCCCGCGGGAATAATCACGATATAGCGTTCCGGTTCTTTTCCTTCGCTCTGCGTAATCACTTCGCCGTTTTCGGATAATTCGGCGTGAATAATACGGCGTTCGTACGGATTCATGGGTTCGAGGCGAATTTTTCTGCCCAGCCGAACGGCTTTTGCCGCCAGATTATCGGCAAGGCGGCGCAACGTTTCTTCGCGGTTTTCGCGGTAGTTTTCACAATCCACCACCACGCGCCTGTATTCCGCTCTGCCTATATTCGCCACCGCGCCGGCAAGCGTCTGCGCCGCGTCAAGCACCATTCCTTTTTTTCCGATCAACGCGTTGTTGTTTGCCGCCGTTACGTTAATTACGATTTTTTCTCCTTCATAAACAAGATTTGTTACCGCCGTGATATGCATCATTTCAAACAGATTTTCCAAAAATTCCACGGCTCTTTCGCCGTCCGTTTTTCCGCCTTCGGAAAATCCGTTTTCTTCTTTTTCTTCGTCTTTTTTCTCTTCCGCCGCGACTTCTTCCGCATTCTCTTCGCTTTCTTCGTTTTCTTTATTTTCTTCTTTGCAAAGCGGAGCGATTTCCACGCGGGCTTTCACCGTTCCGAACAACTTTTTCTTTCCCTCTTCTAAAATTCTGATTTGGGCGGTTTCTCTGGTTAAACCGAGTTCTTTCAACCCCTCTTCAATCGCTTCTTCCGCCGTTTTTGCGGTAAATTCTTTAAATTCCTGCATCTTTTATTCTACTCCTTCTATCTTCGTCCGCTTTGTTGTCTCGCGGTGTTTTACCTTATTTTACTTATTTGCTTTTTTTCCTTTTTTCTTTTCCGTATGTTCTGCCCGGAAAGCGGTTGTCGTATTTTTGCTGTAATTTCTTTTCTTCCGCTTTCCGCATGCTCACGTCTACAATCTTATTGATAATCAGCGTGGTCAGCATGGAAATAATATTACTCGTTACCATATAAATGGAAAACGCCGCGGAATACATAAACGAGAAAATGGCAAACATTACGGTCATGATTACCATCATCATTTTTTGATTGGACGCGCCCGATCCGTCCGCCGAAGAATATTTTTGTTGTTCCTTCTGCGTTTTCATCGAAATGAGTTGTTGTAATAAAATCGTGCCGATAGAAAGAACGATCAACACGTAATAGCCGTTCGCCTGCGTTTTATAATCGCCGAGTTTTTCTGTAATGAAATTATAACTGCCTTCGTCGTAAGGAGAAACGGATTTTACGTTAGCGTCAAGTTCAGACAGAGTTTTTGAAAAATCGGAGTAACTCAATACGGGGTGTTTAAACGACGCGTCCGTCTGCCATATGTTTTTTATCCACAAAAATTTCATATTGCCGGAAATCGTCTGTTCGTATTCGGTCTTTACGCGATTCAACGCCGTTTCCTTCACCTGCGCGGAACATTCGCTTGCCGTCAGAGCGTTATTTCCAACGTAATTGCGGTAACGTTCCACGTCTACGTAATAATTTCTTTGAGATTCTTTTACGTACGCAACTTTTTCTTCCGCGGTAGCGAAATCTTTTTTGATAACCGACATTACCATATATTTGCTTTCGTCCGCCTCGTCCACTACCAGAAAATAGTTGCCGCTTCCGTCGGGAGTAATCGTATACGACGTTCCGTCGATCGTGCCCGTTTTTATATTGCCGTCCGTAATTTCCGCCGAATTTTCGATAAGCGACGTGTGATATGCGTCCACCAACGCATTATAATTGTTCAGGTCGGCGTATTTTGAATAACTGGTAAACGCGTTAATCGCCACGATGAAGATGACGATGGATAAAATGGCGGGAAGACAGGAAGAAAACATGGAAATGCCGTTTTCTTTATACATTTCCATCAGTTTCTGATTATATGCCGTTTTGTCGTTCGCATATTGCTTCTGCAATTTTTCCATTTTATCCTGGTTTTCTTTCATCTTCGCGTTCTGTTTGCTCATCGCCACGCGTTGATAAATATCGAACGGCAAAACGATCGCTTTTAAAATAAGCGAAAATAAAATAATCCCCACGCCCACGATTCCTACGCCTTCGATAATGGATTTAATGATATTCGAAAGCCAGCCTAAATGCACTACGCTGGTATTTCCCAGCGATTTTACCTGGGCAATCTGTGTTGTTAAAATCTGAAATATCTGCATTTTCCGTTTTTTCCGTATCTTTTATTTTTAACGCTTCGGCTTTATTTTATTGTTCCTATCCGTTTATATCACCCATTTTTTATATCGGCTTTCTTTCGCGGGGTCGTACCCTCCTTTCGAAAAAGGATTGCACCGTAAAATGCGCCACGCGCCCAGAAGAATTCCTTCTATCACGCCGCGGTTATTGATACATTCCAGCGTATATTGAGAACAGGTAGGGCGATATAAACAGGTATGGCGCGAAATGTGCCGCTGATAAAACACGATCATCCGCATACACAGCATTTTTATATAGGGTTTGAAAATTTTGCGGAGAATTCTGCCGTTTAAAAAAAGGATTTCTTTAAGATCCGCGCGCGGCGCTTCATCCGAACAATAATCCGGCGCGCCATGACGCTTTTTCACAACTTTTTCCTCCGTATAATGTCCCTTATCTCCGAATCGAACGCAGAAAACGAGTATTCGTCTTTTACTTTCGGCAACGCCACGATTTTATACGTACCTTTCAACAAATTCAGATTCAGCCGGAACGCTTCCCTTACCAGCCTTTTAATGCGGTTTCTCCGTACGCTTTTTCCGTGTTTTTTCCCTACGGAAACGGCAAAATACGTTTCGTCGGCGGGTAAATATAAAAGCGTCAGACCGGCGGAATACGCCCTTTTTCCGTTTTTGAATACATTCTGAATATCCGCCTGTTTTTTCAGTCTTTTATACTCCACGTGATTTTTTCCTTGATAGAAAGCGGAATTTTTTTCGCTTTTATAATATCGTCAAAAACGTTCTTTTCAAAACCGGACGTATGTTTGTTTTGTTCGTTTTTTTATTTTTTTATATCTGAAACGGCGCCTGTTTAATAAAACGAAGAGCCGCATACGCCTTTTACAGGAGAAACATGCGGCTTTTTTTCCGGCTCGCAGAGAGGAAAAAGAAAAAATTATTTAGAAAGATTTTTTCTTCCTTTGTTTCTTCTTCTCTTTAAAACGTTTCTGCCGCCTTTGGAAGCCATTCTTTTTCTGAATCCGTGTACTTTGCTTCTCTGTCTCTTTTTAGGTTGATAGGTTCTTTTCATTCTGTTTTTCTCCTTCCATGAAAAATGTTTGTTTTTAATTCCGCATTTTCAGCCGTATTTTTTTTAACTGTTTCCGCTGATTGATAAAAATACGGTATCCCGTTAATTATACAGCAAAAAATCCCTTTTCGTCAAGCGATTTTTTACCGTTACGACGTAGTTCTTACAGGTAAAATAAGATATGCTCCGTATTGGTTTTGTCTGTTTTTTAATACGAAGGGCGCAATCGGCGTATTCATATACAAAATAATCTCTTCTTCATCCAGCGCTTTCAGCGCGTCCAGAAGATATTTGCCGTTCATCGCGATACGTATTTCTTTTCCTTCCAGCGTTGCGCTTACCTTTTCCGCAACGTTGCCTATTTCGGAATTTGCCGTTACGTAGATCGCGCCGCTTTTCACGTCCATAATGATGAGATTGTTTTTTTCTCCGCGAATCAGAACGGACGCGCGCTCTGCGCTTTCAATCAGTTCCTCTCTTTTAACGGTGACTTCCGTAGAAAACGCGGGCGGAAAAATATTTTCTTTTTTAACGAATTCGCCCACGTACAAACGGGAAATCAATTTCGTATCGTCTACTTCCACGCGCAGTTGATTTGCTGAAAATTCTATTTTCAACAATCTATCCCCGCCCGTCAGCATTCTGGCTATTTCCGAAAGCGTTCTTGCAGGGCATATTATTTTTTTTCCGTCGTCGCCGCCGGATATTTCGCATTGAGTGGTGGCCATTCTGTATCCGTCCAGCGAAGAAACCTTTAACGTCTTATCTTCCGTTTCCATCAGACACCCTTTTAAAATAGGGCGGGAATCGTCCGTCGCGCAACAAAAAACGCTGCGTGCCACAAGATTTTTAAATTTTCCCTCTTCCACTTCGAAACAGCCTACGTTTTCTCCGCCGCTTAAAAGAGGAAAATCTTCGGCGGGAAGCGTCTGTAAAAACGAGCGGGAATCGTCGTATCTTATTTCCAACCCTTTTTCTTCCGTGCCGAGCGTGATCTGCGTATGAAAAATTTTACCGATAAAATCGGTAAACAATCTTCCGTTTACGCAAGTTTCTCCTTCTTCCAGCACGTCCGCTTTAATAGTTTTTTCTATGGATAATTCGCCGTCGTAAGCGGAAAGAGTTACTTCGTCGTTTTTTGCCAGGATTCGGATACATTCGAGCACGGGCGTCAACGTCCTCGTCGCGCACGCTTTTACCACGGTAAGAGACGCCGCGGATAAATCGATAGAATCGCATACGAATTTCATCTTTCTTTACCTCCCATTTTTATAAAGAATCAGACGTTTGTATTTCTACCCGTTTATTTTACCATACCTTCCTTCTTTTTGCAAGCAAAAACATTTTATATGAAGAAATTTTCTCTTTCTTTTCACTTTGCCGTAAAACACGCGCGTCCGTAAAAGGAAAAAATTTTTTTCGAAGTTTTTTCTGCGTTTTTTTCGGCGCGCTTATTCTGAAGGGAAGAAGAACAAATAATAAGATAATAATAGTAATAATAAGAACGGTGGAAATGTGGATATTCATACCAAAAGAAAGAAAAGGAAAGAAAACCCATGCGTTTTCAGTTGTGGATAAAACAGAAAAAATATGTGGAAAAAAGTTGAAATAAATTGTGAAAAAGTGAAAAAGTCAAAAAACATAAAAAATAAATTTTTAATTATAAAAGAAATATTGAATAAATATAATATAAGAAAAACTTATCCACAAAAAATGTGGATAAGTAAAAAGATGTTAAAATCTTTATACACAACGCATTTGTAAGGGAAATAAAGGTTAAAACCGTTGCGTAATTTTAAAGAATGTGATATAATAAAACAATGAAGAACAGAACCATCGAAATCGAAGAAAATTTAAACAAAATTAAAGGAGAATATTTCGAAAAATTCGAAGCGTATCGCGCGTATCTTCTGGAATTCAACGAAAAATACAATCTGACGGCGATCAGGGAAGAAAAAGACGTGTATTATAAACATTTTCTCGATTCAACGGCGACGGCGGTTTTTTTCGAACAAGGAAAAAGCGTGGCGGAAATAGGCTCCGGCGCGGGGTTTCCTTCCGTTCCTTTAAAAATACTGCGCGACGATTTATCGTTTACTTTGTTTGAAAGCGTTGGAAAAAAGTGCGATTTTCTTAACTTTATTGTGGATAAGTTGCAATTTAAAGGAATGAATATTTGTAATATGAGGTCCGAAGACGCGGCGCGGAACGCGCTTTATCGGGAAAAATTCGATTACGGCGTAGCGCGGGCGGTGGCGCAAATGAATACGCTATTGGAGTATTCCTTGCCTCTGGTAAAAAAAGGCGGTGAATTTTTCGCCTATAAAAGCGCGGACAAAGAGGAAATGGAAAAGGCGAAAAACGCATGTTTTTTGCTCGGGGGGAGCGGAATCGTGTTTTACGATTATTCTTTGCCGGAAGGATACGGAAACAGGACGATTGCGGCGGTAAAAAAAGAAAAGAATACGCCGCAAAAATATCCGCGCGGCAACGGAAAAGAAAGAAAACAGCCGCTTTAAAGAAAAAATGAGAGAAGAACAGTTGAAAATACAAGCGCCGTCGCTTGAAAAAAAAATAACAAAGGTAGCGTTTACGGGGCATCGGGAAGTGGAAAAATACGCCGATTTTTCCGCGCAGAAGTTATACGAGGCTACGGAAGCGTACGTAAAACGCGGCGCAACCGATTTTTATTGCGGAATGGCGCGCGGCTTCGATCTGTTGGCGGGCGAATGCGTGTTATCCTTAAAAAAAATGTATCCGCAAATTCGTCTGATCGCGTATATACCTTACGAAAAACAGTATGAAAAAATGAACGACGAGGAAATCGCGCGGTATATGCATCTGAAAGACTGTTCCGACGAAAAAAAATCGAAAATATTTTTTACTTCGTACGTGCCCTGGTGTATGACGTATCGCGACGACCGTCTGGCGGAAGAGGCCGACGCGCTGATTGCGTTTCTCAGAAAAAACAGCGGCGGAACGGCGTATACGGTAAAAAAATTTTTAAAAAAGAAAGGCGACGAAATCGTATATATTTAAAAATAGCGAAGTAAAAAAAGCGAAAAGGCGAAACCCTTTCGTTTTTTTTCTTGCCGGGCGTAAGAAAAAAAGCAAAAAACGTCGAGAAAAATACGGATAAAAAAAGTATAATAAAAAGGCGCGGAGGAAAAAAAGGGCTCTGTGTCAAATGTTGGGGGGGATAAAAAGAAAAAGTTAAAATAAATTCAAATATTTCAGTTTTAAGAGGCAAGCACAAATAAAATTTTCTTCTTGAACCGGTCAAAGCGTCGGTAGCCGTAAGAAATTCTCTTCAATACTTTAATCGTGTTATTGCTCCCTTCCGTAAATGCGTTCGTGTATTTATGTTGAAACGAATTCAATATCGGCGTCGCCCAATTATGCATCGCGCTTAAACATTCCTTGAATTCCGGCAGTTCCAACCGCTCCGCCGCTAATATAAATTTAAGTAATAATTTCCTCGCGTATCTCGCCTTTTTGCAGTCTTTGAAATCATAAAACATTTCTTTGAGTTGCCAGGCATTGTATAAATCCGTATTCCGTTCTATCATATTCAAA
>JAQYLE010000016.1 GCA_028720205.1 Clostridia bacterium | reverse complement strand
AATTTTTTAATAACGACTGGACGGATGAAGATAGTCGCAAATATTACCTTGATTTGTTGGCGAAAAAAGATTCGGCTATTGAATTGACGCAAGCATAAAAACAATAAAAATTTTAACGGTATCAATCGCGCCTATGGGGACTAAAAGATATCGTTAATCGGCTTATTGGCGTGGTTTTTAATCGAATAAGGAGAAAGAAAAAATGAAAACTCCGGTATCGCGGGTAGGCAATAAGACGTCTATACTGCATATCCTGTACGCCGTGTTTCCGCCAAAATACGATAGGTTCATAGACGTATTCGGAGGTTCGGGCAGCGTATTACTCGGAAGTCCGTATCCGTGCAATTTCGAGGTGTATAACGATTTTGACAGAAATCTCGTCAACTTGTTTCGATGTATGAAAGAGCGGACGATGGCGACGATTCGGGAAATGGGATTTTGCAATTTAAATTCGCGTGAGGACTTTAACGCCTTGCGCGATTTTTTTGAAAGCGAGAAGTTTGAAGATAAATATTTGGGCGAAGAACAACTTTTAACGGAACTTATTCTGCCGCCGCTCGAAGCGGAAGAAATGAAAGAAATACGGACGAGAATAACCAAAGATTATGACGTTCGCAGGGCGGCAATGTTTCTGAAACTACTGCGTTACAGTTATTCGAGCGGGGGCAAGTCTTACGCATCGCAACCGTTTGATATAAGGCGGTTATTCGACCTTATAAAGCAAGTGGAAAGCCGCATGGCGAACGTTGTAGTGGAAAATCAGGACTTTGAAACGCTCATAAAACATTACGACAGGGACGGTGCGTTTTTCTATGCCGATCCGCCGTATTTATCGACGGAAGGAATGTACGAGGTGTCGTTTAATTACGACGATCATTTGCGGCTGAAACGCACGCTCGAAAACGTAAAGGGAAAGTTTTTGCTGTCGTATAACGATTGCGAAGAGATACGCGAATTATATTCGGACTTTTCTATCCTTGACTTTTCGCGGCAACATTCTATGGCGCAAAGATACGAAGCGGGCAAGGAATTCAAAGAACTGCTTATAGGGAACTATGATTTGTACGAGCGGGAAAGAAATCGCCCGAAACAACTGACGATTTTTAATCGATACGAAGATTTTAATTACGAAAAAATACTCAGGGAGTGTATATTGTCATGCAAAATAAAAAATTAAATGAATTTACGCTGATAAGCGTACCGAAAGAAGCATTGGAAGACGCGGGAATAGTAGACGGCAGCGTGTTGCAGATTTACGCGGACGGAAACAGGCTTGTCATCGAGCGGCTGACGGATACGGGCGAAATCGTATGCGACGGCGATTGCGAAAACTGTCCCGTGAACGAAACGGACTGCGACGAGAATTGCGAAGAATGTCCGTGCTATAAGAACTGCGAGGAGGAAGAAAGATGAAAACTTATAGGATTTTAGGCAAACGCGGAAGAATCACCGTGCCGTATGAAATCAGGCGCAAAGTAGGCTTTAAGCAAAACGACGTGTTGTCGTTTGAAGAGAGCGCGGACGGCAGGACGGTGGTGATAAAGCGCGAGATTATCTGCGACTGCAACGGCGAGAAAAGCAAGGATAAGAAAGATAAGCAGGATGAAATCACGCTCTATGATTTTCTGAACGGATTATCGCCCGAACAGCAACGCGCCGCGCTGATTCATTTATCGGTGAATTGGGCGCAGAATCAAGCGGGAGAAAAGACGTATGAGCAAAGTTGAACCGACGTATCGGTGGTCGAGAACGGAAGCGGAGGCAAGCGGCGAAATCGAATTATGGCTTGAAAGTTACCGTATCAATTGCGATTGCGCGAGGTTTATCGAAAAGCAGATTTCGGCAAACTACGCGGACAATCGTCTGAACGAACAGGGCGTAAAGGTCGCGATAGAAAAATACGGGTTTGATAGAGTGAATCGGGTGCTTGCGAACACCGTAACGGAAAACAAAACGGACGGCAGGTATTCGGCGGACAATAAAAAGTGGGCGGCAGGTTTTAATATTCCGAGAGAAGAAAACAGGTATAACTATAACTATTCGGTAAATTCGCACCCGGGGCTTGTGGACGTATTCATCAATCAGGCGCGGAAAGAATGGGCAAACCTTAATCTTTACGACTTTAAAAGTTGCTATGAGGACAAAACCGACTATACGGGAAAAGTGCTTGCCGTTCGACCGGATATTTTGAAAGACGAATATAAAACGCCCGCGGATCAGTTGTTTTACGCAACGGGCGGATTCGGTTGCAAATCGGACAGTCTGGGAAGAAAGATTTACGGCGTGTTGCTCAAAGACGGCGAAGAGTGCGTATTTTTGCGCGGCGAAGTAATAGGAGCAGTGAAGTTGGAACTGATTCCGGACTGGGCGAACAAAAAAGTTGCTGAACTTACGAGCGGACAAACAAGAAAAATGGAGGATTTAAAATGAGTGAAGATAATAAATTGCGGGTGGTAATGGTAGAACCGGGCAAACCCGCTTATGAAACAGAGATCGAAAACACTCTTGAAGCCGAGCAGGAGGCGGTAGGCGGGTATATCGAAGTTTTGCCGTTAGATAATGAAAAACTGCTTATTTGCAACGAAGAAGGGAAGTTAAACGGAATGCAAGGAAACAGACGGATCGGAAACGACGTAATCGCCGGTCCGTTTTTCATTGTCGGCGAAGACGGCGACGAATTCCGTTCGCTCACCGACGAAGAAGTAAAGGCAAGTCTCAAAAGGTTTGCCGAGCCGGAAGAAATATTGCAAGAAGAAGTCGAAAACGCGCTGTCGGCGGGCGTTATGTTTTTCGGATAAAGGGGGTGGATAGAAAAACGAAAAGGGCGGATGAGCGTATGAAAAAGAAAGTATATATCTGCGCTCCGCTCGGCGGAAACGTCAAGGAAAATTTAGAAAACGCGGTTTTGTATACAAAGTACGCGTTAAAGCAGGGAGTTGCGCCTATAACGACTCATTTCTATGCGCTATGTCTGGACGACGACAACCCGCAGGAGCGGGCGTTGGGAATGAGCGCGGGGATGAGCCTGTTATGGTATTGCGACGAACTTTGGGTATTTGGGGACGTGATTTCGAACGGAATGAAAGAAGAAATAAAATTCTGCGAGAACTTACGAATTCCCGTAAAACGCGTGTCAAACGCGGAAGTAACGAAATTTTTGAAAAGGAGCAAAAGTTATGATCAAAGCGAAAATAAATCATACGAAAAGAACGTTTTGGATAGTAATGTCGGTGGTGTTTTTGCTGCTGGTGGTAATAAGCATAAGTCAACCGAAAATATCGGCGTTTGCCGCCTCGACTAAGCAGGGCGACGTGGCGGGTGCGGTGGAACAGACCTGGACGACGGCGAAAGAACAGATAAAAAGGGTGGTGAATAACGTAATCTTCCCTGTGGTGGATATGATTCTCGCGGTGTTGTTTTTCGTAAAACTCGGCACGGCGTATTTCGATTACCGAAAGCACGGGCAGTTCGAGTTCACCGCGCCGTGCATATTGTTTGCATGTCTTGTGTTTACGCTCACCGCGCCGCTGTATATCTGGAAAATACTCGGATAAGGGGGTAAAGCGTAATGTTTGGATGGTTGCAAGATCTTCTGCGTTCGATCGTAGACGCGATCACGGGCGGTTTTGCGAGCGCGGTGAAAGCGATTTCAGATTCTATCTGGAACGCGATGATGGGGTGGCTGTATAACAGCGTTTACAGTGCTATAGCGGACTTTTTCACGATGATGGGGAATATGGGCGCGGAGATATTCGATCTCGCCTGGATAAGGGCAATCGTGCAATTGTTTACGCTGTTCGGCTGGGGATTGTTCGCGGCGGGGGTGGTTGTCGCTATTTTCGATTTAGCCGTAGAGTACCAAAGCGGAAGAGCGAATATAAAGAATACGCTGCTCAATATTTTAAAAGGCTTTTTCGCATGTTCGCTGATAGGGCTCGTGCCGATAGAATTATATAAATTCTGCATATCGCTACAAAACACGTTTGCGGGAGAACTCGCGCGGATCTTCTCTTGGCAAAGCGGAATCGATTTTTCGTCGCGTGCGACGATCGTGCTCGGAAACACGTTCGCGCCGCTGAAAGCCGCGGGCAATTTGCTTTTGAACGTGTGCCTGTTAATCGCGTTCGCGTATTGCGTGATAAAAGTGTTTTTTCAGAATATCAAGCGCGGGGGAATCCTGCTTGTACAAATGTCGGTAGGCTCGCTGTATATGTTTTCCGTGCCGAGAGGGTATACGGACGGGTTTGTGCAATGGATGAAACAGGTCGCCGCGCTGTGTCTGACGGCGTTTATGCAGACGACGTTATTGTTTGCAGGGCTGATGACGTTTTCGGTGAATATGCTGCTGGGGCTTGGAATAATGCTTGCGGCGAGCGAAGTGCCGAGAATCGCGCAACAGTTCGGTTTGGACAGTTCCGCGAAATTCAATATGATGAGCGCGGTACACGCGACGACCACGGCAATCAATTTAAGCCGCGCTATAGCAAGGAGCGGGAAGTAATTATGAAAAGAAAAAGGTTAGTTGTTTTCGCGGCGATCAATCTTCTTCTGCTTTTCGCCGCGATTTTTTGTATGGCAAGGACTTGTAAAAACAACGAGCGGATTAACAACGTTTCCGCCGAATTTTGTTATACCGAGACCGACGGCAAGGTAACGCTTGACTTGACGAGCGGAAAGGCGGTAACAATGAGATTCGGCAGTAACGCCGTCTGCGTGTACGATTGCTATTTGTACGATAATTCCGACGCGGCGGAAATACTGCTTTTCGTAAGGCGTTACGGGCATGAAAACGGCGTAAACTTCGCGCGGAAGAACACGGAATTGCTCGGCGAGTTTACGTTGCATAAGGCGGCGTACAAAGCGGGGATACGGCGGGGAGAATCTGAAAATCTTGATTGGGATTACGGAAAAGACAGCCGCCCGATAGTGAATGCTTTAAGTAAGACGATAGGGTATGCGGGACTGTAAATAAACGACTTATAGCCCTGCTTATTACGATAAACGGAGAGAAGAAAATGAAATATTTATATCCAAAGAACTTGAAATCCAAAGCGAATTTGTGGCTGTGGGGAATGAAAGATTTTGCCGTGCTATGCGTAGCCGCGCTTGTATCGGTGCTTGCTTTAGCGGGCTTGAAAATCTATTTGCCCGCCGTGATAACGCTTTGTTACGGATTTTTAACGATTCGTAAAGACGACGCTACGGTGCTGTATTATATACGCTACGCCGCGCGGTATTTTATAACCGAACAGCAGACGTATAAATGGGAGAAATAACGGCAAAAACGCGTATAAAACGGGCGTGAAAGGCGAAACCGCTTGACTTTAAGCGAGTAAATCGGTATAATACAAGCATAAGGAGGGCAAAGCAATGACGGGAACGGAAAAGAAGAAAAAACTTGACGAAGAACGGGAACGCAGTTACGAATACGGCTTGCCCGAATACTTGCAGAACGATCTCGACGCGTACAAAGACGGCTTGAAAAACGGCTCTACGATAATGGACTGCTTATGGGGCGAATTGTACGGCAGTATAAATATAGCCGAGATAAACGAGGGTTCAATCACGCCCGAACACGCGGATTATTTAAGAAAGAAATATTTATTCGGGAGCGGACAATGATAGATTTTACGAATTGCAAGCGAATTTTTAGCCGAGCGTATAACGGTGCGAACGGCAAGAAAATCGCGGTGAAATATGACGGCGAAGATTATATGTTGAAATTTCCGCCGTCGGGACAGGACAAGCCTACGGAACTTTCGTATACGAACAGTTGTGTCAGCGAATACCTCGGTAGTTCAATTTTCAATATTATCGGAATCGAAGCGCAAAAAACATTGCTTGGAACGTATAGAATCGGCGGGAAAGAAAAAATCGTATGCGCATGCAAAGATTTTACGGCGGACAACATAAGGTTGTACGACTTTTGTTCAATTAAGAACACGGTGATAGATTCCGGACACGGCGGAACGGGAACGGAACTCGAAGATATTACGGAAACAATGGAAAAACAGCAGTTTGTCGATCCCGTAGAGTTGACGGAACATTTCTGGAACGTTTTCGTGGTGGACGCGTTGCTCGGCAATTTCGACAGGCATAACGGAAATTGGGGCTTTATAGTAAATTTGGAATCCGGCAAAGCGAAAATCGCGCCGATTTACGATTGCGGAAGTTGTCTGCTTCCACAGGCAGACGAAAACGTGATGAAGGCGGTGCTTTCGAGTGAAGAAGAATTAGATAAGCGAATTTTCAGATTTCCGACGTCGGCAATTCAGGAGAACAAAAAGAAAATCAATTATTACGATTTTATGACCGACGCAAAAAATGCCGATTGCAATGCGGCGATTGCGAGAATATATCCGCAGATCGATATAGAAAAAATCAAGGCTTTCATATACGAAACGGAAGGCATTACCGAATTGCAAAAGGAATTTTATTCTCGGTATATAAGCGCAAGGTACGATAAAATACTCACGCCCGCTTACGATATCGTGATGGAACAACGAAACGATTTAACTCTTAAATAATAAGGCAAAATAAGATAGAAAGCATCGCTTGACGGCGGTGCTTTTTTCGTGGGGTAAAAATATGCAAACGAAGCAGAAAAAGAAAAACGGGGCGACGGTGCAGTCGCTGATAGGGATCAAAGGCTTTACGGAATACGGACTTTTGACGACGAACGGCGAAATGCTGTTTTTTACGATCATTCCGACGAATATATCCGTTTTAAGTTACGAGAGCGTAGAAAACAAAGTGCGAAAACTGACGCTCGCATTGTCCGCCGTGCCGGACGTGGAGATAGCGTGCATTGATTCGGCGGAGCGGTTCGACGATAACAAGGCCTATCTTGAAAAGCGCGCGGAAAGCGAAAACAATCTGAAAGTGAAAAGGCTGTTGAAAAAAGACGAGGCGTTTTTGGACGGAATACAAACGGAACTCACCACGGCGCGGAAATTCTTGTTTGCGATACGTTGCAGGAATATGAAGCCGCCGCAGGTATTCGCCTATGCCAACACGGTGCGAAAGGTGCTATCCGAGCAAGGGTTCGACGTGCATAGAATGGGTAAAGACGAGATTAAACGCCTTGTAGCTTTGTATTTCGACGCGTCGCTTACGGGCGAGAATATTCCCGACTACGACGGCGAGCAGTATTTTAACTTAAAGGAGGCGGAATAATGACAAAAAGAATAATATCGCCCGAAAAGGCGGAGCGGCTTGAAACGAAAAACTTTTTCGATTGCGTACTGCCGGGAATCGTCAAATTCAACGTGGATCATTATATCGTGGGCGACGGATACAGAAGCGTGTGGGCGGTAAGAGAATATCCGCCGCTTACCGAGCAGCAAGCGATTCTTGCGAGAATCGCGGACAAAAACGGCGTAACGTTAAGGGTGTACCATAGGCTCGTGGAGGCGACGGAACAACGAAAAATCATTCAGAACGCCACGAGAAAAAACAAGATGAAATCCGCCGCGGACGATATGACGGACAGCGTGGAAGCAGAAGGCAATTTGCAGGACGTTATAGACCTTTTGGCGGGTTTAAGAAAGAGCCGCGAGTGTTTACTGCATTGCGCGGTGTTTATCGAATTAAAGGCGAAATCGCTCGAAAGTTTACGCGAACTTCAAAACGAAACGCTTATGGAACTTGCGCGGGCGAAGATTACGGTGGACAGGCTTACGCTGAGGCAAAAAGAAGGCTTTTTGTCTGTTCTGCCTTTCGGCGCAAATCAATTCGGAACGCTGTATGAGCGTGTATTGCCCGCAAGCTCGGCGGCGAATTTCTACCCGTTTGCGTTTTCGGGTAAAACCGACCCGAACGGGTTTTATATCGGCAGAGATAAATACGGCACGAACGTAATCGTAGACCTCGACCGTCGCGCGGAAGATAAAACCACAAGCAACGTTTTAATCCTCGGCAACAGCGGACAAGGAAAAAGTTATCTTTTAAAATTGCTTTTAACAAATATCCGCGAATCGGGCAAAAAAGTGATTTGCCTTGACCCCGAAAGTGAGTATGAAGACTTGTGCGAAAATCTCGGCGGGTGTTATATAGACTTTTTATCGGGCGAATATAAAATAAATCCGTTAGAGCCGAAAGCGTGGACGGAACTCGATGAAACGGGCAGAAAAGAAGAAAATACCGAGAACTGCCCCGAGGCGTTTAAAAAAGTAACGCGACTTTCGCAACACATCGCGTTTTTAAAAGACTTTTTCAAGGCGTATAAAGATTTCAACGACAGGCAAATCGACACGATAGAAATTCTTTTAACGAAGCTTTACGATAAATTCGGAATAACCGACCAAACGGACTATACGCAGAAAAACGCGAAAGATTATCCCACGATGTCGGACTTTTACTCGCTTTGCGAAGAGGAATATATCTTGTATGATAAGAAAAAGAAATATTTGTATTCTGAAGAAACGTTGCAGGAGGTGTGTCTCGGCATACACTCTATGTGTGTGGGCGCGGAAAGTAAGTATTTCGACGGGCATACGAATATTACTGCGGGCGATTTTTTGTGTTTCGGCGTGAAAGGGCTGATGGACTCTAACCGCAGGCTGAAAGACGCTATGCTGTTTAATATTCTGTCGTATATGTCGAACAGGTTGCTCGGCGAGGGAAATACGGCGGCAAGCATAGACGAATTGTATTTGTTTTTAACGAATATGACGGCGATAGAGTATATCCGAAACGCCATGAAGAGAGTAAGAAAAAAAAACTCGTCGGTGATACTTGCAAGTCAGAATATAGAAGACTTCCTTCTGCCTTCGATCCGCGAATTTACGAAACCCCTGTTTTCTATTCCTACGCATCAATTCTTATTCAATGCGGGGCAAATCAACCCGAAGGAATATATGGACGCGTTGCAGATAGAGCCGAGCGAATTCGAACTCATACGCTATCCCGAACGCGGAACGTGTTTGTATCGTTGCGGAAACGAGAGATATTTGCTCGAAGTCATCGCGCCGGGCTATAAGGCGGAACTGTTCGGCAGCGGAGGGGGAAGATAATGGCTGTACCGATTATCCCTATACTGAAAAAAATAGGAACGGCGGTGCTGTCGAATAAAAAAGGACGGAAAGTGATCGGCGGAATTATCCTCGGAAGTCTCGTGCTGTTAATGACGCCCGCGGCGGTGGTGCTGGGGATATTTTCGGGCAGTATGGATATAAACACGGACGGCGTGCAGACGATTGTAAAAGACAGGCAGAAAACGGAAGAAAAACGTTACGCCGAGATAGAACAGACGATGACGGAAGCGGGATATAGCGAAATAAAGATACGGGAAGCGCAGGCGATATATTCGTTTGCGCTTTTTAATCTTTCGGGCGACGACGTTGCGGAAAAACTGACGGAATGTTTTTTAGCGGAGACGGACGAAGAACTCGCAGAGAAGATAAACGGCGTGTTTTATACGGCGTTTTCGGTTGACGAAATCTCGGCAATTCTCGAAAGCGTAAGGCAAGAATACGAAAGTGAAAGGAGCGAAAAGGCGTGAAAGGTGAAACGGAAATTAAGGCGAAATTATACGGTGTTGTCGAAAGTTATTATAATTCTCTTGACGTTCTGGCGAAAAAATTGCAAGACGATTATGCGGGAATTAAATCGTTCGAGCAAAGCGAAGAAGACAGGCTCGGGCTGTGTTTTCTGCTGGATTATACGGACGATTTAAGAGAGAAAATAAAAGCCTTACACGAAAACGAGAGAATGATTTCGGCAGAAAAAAGACTGAAAATAAACGCGACCTTGCAATGTAAACAGACGGAGATAAAGCCGCGGATGTATGAAGTTTCGGAAGTAATCACGCTTTCGGATGCGGAATACAGGAGTGTGCTGAAAGAGCCGTTGAAAGACAGGGGATATCTGAAAGGGCGAACGGGGCAAGACGCCTGCGTGTTGCTTCTTTCAAAAACGGGCGACGACGGAATTCTCGTAGATACGCAAGGGTATGACTATCCGAGATACTCGGCGTTTATACCGAACGCGCGGAAGATAGTAGAAAATTTTGTGCAGAGGGAAAGGGAAAGCGTTGAAGTAAAAAGCGGCGAAAACGAACCGAAACTTGAAATGTAGTCGTTCCCTATTTGGTTGCAGGAATAAGCGAAGGGGTTGCAGTAGCACCCCTTCGCGTTTACAGCGGACGGCAACGCCGACCGCATAAGGGATTTTGAGAAAAACGAGCAAGGGGTTGCAAAATAAGACAAATTCAGAGAAAAGAGTCGGGTATTACAAAATACGGCGAAACAAAAAGAAAAAGCAAGGCGTTGCAGAGCGCAAAGGAGGAAAAACTATGTCCGAGCCGAAAGATAAAAGGAAATTCGCGCTGTGGGTACGCGAAGAAACGATGGCGAAAGTAGAAAAATTATACCGCGCGGGAAACGTTAAAAGCCGCTCGGAATTTATAGAGAAAGCAATCAATTTCTATTGCGGTTATCTTACGGAAAACGACGGCAAAGAATACTTCCCGCAAGTGATCGTTTCCACCTTGCAAGGCACGCTCTGCGCGTTTGAAAACCGTATGGCAAGTCTGCTGTTCAAAATGGCGGTGGAACTTTCAATGTCGTTACACGTTACAGCGGCAAACAGCGAGATTGACGAAGGAACGCTTGCAAAACTTCGCGGTCTTTGTGTGGACGAAGTAAAGCGTATTCGCGGAACTGTGTCATTCGACGACGCGTATAAATTTCAGAAAGGGTAATGGCAAGGTTAATCGTAAAGTGGCGGTATATCAAGCCCGGCGCACCAAAGCAAGGCGAGCATTACGTCGACTATATAGCAACGCGCGAGGGTGTGGAAATCGGGGGCGAAAAATGGAAAGACGAACCCGCCACGAAAGAACAGGAAAAGTTGGTTAATCGACTTATAGCCGACTTTCCAGATTGTAAAAACAGTTTCGAGTATCAGGATTATTTGTCGGTAAAGACGAAGTACACCGCGACGGAATTTATAGACAAGGCGATAGAAGAAAACGTGGATCGGATAGGCAAGAAAGAAAACTATATCGGGTATATAGCGATGCGTCCGCGCGTTGAGAAGTCGGGCTCGCACGGATTGTTTTCTTATTCGGACGAGCCTATAAAACTATCTAAAGTAGCGAAAGAAGTCGGCAATCACGACGGAGTAGTTTGGACGACGGTAATATCATTAAAACGCGAGGACGCGGCAAAACTCGGCTATGATAATTTGCCTGCTTGGAAAACGCTTTTGCGGGCGAAGTCGCAGGACCTTGCAAACGCTATGAGTGTGCCTATAACGGATATGAAATGGTATGCGGCGTATCATAACGAGAGCGGACATCCGCACGTTCATCTTGTTTCGTATTCAGCGGGCAAAGAACCGTATATGACGAGGCAAGGACTTGAAAAACTAAAAGCCGCCTACGCGCACGAGATTTTTAAGAACGATTTATACGAAATTTACGAAAAGCAGACGGAATACCGCGACGAACTGCGAGTCGAGAGTAAAGAAAAAATAGCGGAGATTATTCGCGGGATAAACGACAAAAATTACGAAAACGAAACGATTGAACTAATGCTGAAAACGCTTGCCGAAAAACTGCAAAAGCATAAGGGCAAGAAAGTTTACGGGTATTTGCCGAAAGATGTCAAAAACCTTGTTAACGGTGTTATAGACGAACTTATGCGGGATAACGACTTACAAAAACTATACGAATTGTGGTATAAACAGCGGGAAAACGTATTGAAAACGTATCGGGATAAAATGCCCGCAAGGTTGTCGCTTTCTGCCAACGAAGAATTCAAATCTGTAAGGAACGCGGTGATTGCCGAAGCGTTAAATTTGTCGTTTTCGTCCACGCCCGTGATAGACGAAACACTCGCCGAACCGACGGATAAAGAAATAGAAAAAAGCGAGAAGAAACCGCGAACGGCATGGCAGTTTTATGATTGGGCAAAGGCTTGCGCGGATAAAAATGGCGAGAACTACAATCCCGAATTTGCCGTGAAATTATTTACGGAGGCGGCGAGCGGCGGTATTACCGTGGCGAAATACAAACTCGGCAAAATGTTCTTAAACGGCGACGGAGTGGAGAAAGATATACCGAAAGCGGTCGAATGGTTGAAACAAGCGGCTTTGGAAGAAAACGAGTTTGCGGAATACGCGCTTGGCAGGATATATTTATTCGGAGTCGGCGTAGAAAAAGATTTACCGCTTGCAATGGAATATCTCCGCTCTGCGGCGGCAAAGGGTAACGAGTACGCGGCGGAACTCATCAGACAGAAAGAGTTGTTTGATAAACAAAGCATAAGTCTTTGTATAAGCCGTTTATTCAAATATTTATGCGGAGTATTGCAAGAAAAAGCGGAAGCGGAATTCAGCGCGAAAATAACGAGAACGGATAAAAAACTCCGCCGCAGGATAGCGGAGAAAAAGCAGGCGCAGGGGCTGAAATTAGAATAGGAGGGATAGGTGAAAATGTCAGAGTTTGTATATTTCACGCCGCAGGAAAAAGAAGCGGCAAGGAATGCGGACATCGCGGAAATGTTGGAGCGGCAGGGCGAAAGGTTAAAGCGCAGCGGCTCGGAATACGAATGGGGCGAGGGTAGCGAAAGAGTAACCATTCGCGGCAATCTATGGTATCATCAGTACGAGCAAAAGGGCGGCAACGCGGTTTCGTTTGTGCAGAAATTTATGGATAAAACCTACGTGGAGGCGATGAAATTCATTCTCGGCGACGGAGCGGGCGAGGTGAAGCAAGCCGAGCCGAAACAAGCAAAACCAAAAGAAAAAAGGCAATTCGAGCCGCCTATGCTTGCCGAAGAGCCGAGAAAGGCGTATGCGTATTTAAACGTTCGGCGCGGAATACCGAAAGACGTTCTCGTGCCGTTTTTCAAAAAGAAACTCATAGGCGAAACGAAGAAGTACGCGAATGTTGCGTTTATGGGTTACGATATAGGCGGCAACCTGAAACATGTTAATTTGCGTACTACCTATGCGAATTCCACGTTCAAGGGCAACGCGCCCGGTTGTACGCCCGAATACTCGTTCCATTACGCAGGGCAGGGCGAAAAACTGTATTTATTCGAAGCGCCCATAGATATGCTTTCTTTTATTGCCATGAAAGGCGACGGCTGGCAGGATCATAGTTATGCGGCTTGTTGCGGCGTGAGCGATAAGGTATTGTTTCAGATGCTGAAAGATAATCCGAATATAAAAAAAGTGTTTTTGTGTCTGGATAACGACTGGGCGGGACGAGTCGCCGAATATCGAATCGCGGAAAAACTGAAAGAAAACGGGCTTGAGTTTAATATAAAAATACCGAAAGGTAAAGATTGGAACGACGACCTTTTGGCGACAAAAGAACAAGTAATACTACGAAATACGGAGGTAAGTGAATGTCAGGGGTTACGATACTCATAATAGCGGCTACGGCAATGGCGTGTACGCTCGGCGGCGTATCTCTTTTGGCTCACGTTTATACGCTGAATAACATCAAAAGCAAGACGGTAGGCGACGGACAACACGGCTCGGCGCGGTGGGCGACGAAAAGCGAAATAAAGCGGGTTTACAGGCATATACCGTTCACGCCGAACAAGTGGCGGGCGCAGGCGAAAAACGGTGTTAAACTGACTTATACGGGCGGTAAACGCAAAAGAACGAGAGAAGAAGAACTGCCGCAAGGAATCATCGTCGGGTGCAAAGGCGGAAAGAAGAATACTACGGCAATGGTGGATACGGGCGACGTTCACGCGTTGATGATCGGCGCGGCAGGCGTAGGCAAAACGGCGTACTGGTTGTACCCGTGTATAGAATATGCCTGCGCGAGCGGAATGTCGTTTTTATCTACCGATACCAAGGGCGACGTTATGCGAAACTACGGCGGCGTGGCGAAAGAATACGGGTATAACGTGTCCGTAATTGATTTAAGAAACCCAACAAAATCCAACGGCAACAATCTGCTGAATCTAGTCAATAAGTATATGGATTTATACAAGGAACACCCGAACCAACTCGCGTATAAAGCAAAAGCAGAAAAGTATGCGAAAATCATATCCAAAACGATAATTCTGTCGGGAGCGGAATCGGCGTCGTTCGGGCAGAACGCATACTTTTATGACACGGCGGAAGGCATACTCACGGCAACGATATTGCTCGTGGCGGAATTTTGCGAACCGCAGAAACGGCATATCGTGTCGGTATTCAAAATTATTCAGGAATTGCTCGCACCGTCAGAGAAACGAAACAAAAATCAGTTTCAGGAACTGATGGCGTTACTTCCGAACGACCACAAGGCGAAATGGTTTGCGGGCGCGGCGTTGAACGCTTCCGATCAATCTATGGCAAGCGTTATGTCTACCGCGCTTTCAAGATTGAACGCGTTTCTCGATTCCGAACTCGAACAAATACTTTGTTTCGATACCGAAATAGACGCGGAAAAATTCTGTTCGGAAAAGTCCGCGATATTTATCATAATGCCCGAAGAAGCCCCGACGACGTTCTTTATGATTTCGCTTATCATTCAGCAGTTATACCGAGAGATATTAGCGGTAGCAGACGAAGAGGGCGGCAAACTCAAAAACCGTTGTATTTTCTTTTGCGATGAGTTCGGAACGTTACCGAAGATACAGGATGCGGAAATGATATTCTCGGCATCGCGTTCGCGCAGACTTCAAATTGTGCCGATTATACAGAGTTTTTCACAACTCGATAAAAATTACGGCAAGGAAGGCGAAGAGATTATAGTGGACAATACGCAACTTACGATTTTCGGCGGGTTTGCTCCGAACAGTCCGTCTGCGGAAGTTTTATCCAAAGCACTCGGTACGAGAACGGTGCTGACGGGCTCGGTAAATAAAGGGAAGAATGATCCGTCCGAGTCTTTGCAAATGACGGAACGACCGCTGATGAGCGCGGACGAGTTAAAGGCAATGCCGAAAGGACAATTCGTCGTAATGAAAACGGGCGCGCACCCGATGAAAGTGAGATTAAAACTTTTCTTTGATTGGGGAATTTCGTTCGGCGAGCCTTACACCGTAAAAGAGAACGCGAACCGAAAAGTGGAATATGCCGAGAAGAAAGAACTTGTAGAGAAAATCGTGGAGAAATATTGTACCGATTTGAAAGACGAAACGGAAGAAAAAGCAAAATCTCGCGGCGGTATAGGCGGACAATCGCAGGTAGAAAGCAGACGACATTTTGCGAACGATTTGCGGACGAACAGACCGTTTTTAAGGACTTCTTCGATTAAAAGACAGTACCCGTTGCCGCCGACGACGGAAGAAACGGACGAGATGGATGAAACGGAGCAAAAAGACAATGAGCCGACTTGATTTTTTATACTCGAGCGACGTTTCGTCGAAAGCGGTTGCCGTCTTTCTATATCTGCTCGATCATGCGAACAAGCAAGGCGAGTGCTGGCCATCGATACCTACGATAGCGGAAGATCTGAAAGTTTCCGAATCGACGGTTCGGCGGGCGGTGAAAGAACTTAAAAAGGCAGGGCTTCTGACGACCGAGCAGCGATTTCGGCAAAACGGCGGCAAAAGCAGTTTATGTTATAAAATTAAAAGCGGCGTTCCGCCGTAAAAACGACCGTCGGAACGCCGCCGAAAAAATATTATTTACTTACAAGGGCATACTATACCCATTTTATGACAGGTGGCAGGTGTCATCATGACAGGAGAATGTGAACGTACCCAAGGGAACTATTAAAAGCAGAGAAAGAAAAATTTTGCATAGCGTAATAAATAAGATAAAAAACGTAAGAAAAAAGCAAGCAATATAAGAATTTTTATGCTATAATTTTATTATCGGGGGTTGTGTACAATTCGCATTTTTTCCGATTTGATTGAGTAAGTTGATAAAAGGTGGCAAAATGAATTACGTACTGAGAAGCGGATTTCCTTTTTCAAAAAACGGATTGCCGAACGATTCGTTGTATTTTTGCGACGGGCGGCTTGCTTTTGCGTTTGATAAACAAGGCGTAAAAGAATTGCGCTATTTTATGCCGTTTAAAAAATCGCCGAATCCTCTGTTATTCCGTCGTAATATTTTTGATTGCTTCAGGTGTTTTGCGGAAAAGGACGGAAAACGCTATACGCCCGAATTTTTCAACGTTACGGTATATCCGTTCGGTTTCATTTCGGATTGGAAAATAGAAAATGAAGTTTTCAGACTCGGCGTGTACGCCGTAAACGAAAGTCTTTGCTTTACCCTTGAAGGCGACGCTTCTTACGAGTTCGGCGTAAGTTTTTATGAGCAAACGCAGCTTATGACACATGCGGACGCCGATTTCGATACCTTTGATTACGGTTTGAAACGCACGTGGCAAACGTGGGAAACGGCAAATAGCGAACTTCGCGGCGGCGTGGAGGAAAAAGCCGACGGCGAAGAATTTACTTTGAAAATTGCCGTTTCTGGCAATAACGTTTCACGCATAGAGAAAGCAGCGGTGAATACGCGGTATACCTTATATACGAAAGGCGAGAAGCGTTTTATTTTTATCACGTTTGGTTCGGGGGACGTGTTTGACGAAAAAGTTGCCGATATGAAAGAAAATTTCTATCGGATATTATCCGCACAATTAGATCGTTATACCGCAGTAGCGGCAAATATACCAAAGCTCCGGTGCGCGGATCGAGGTATGCAAAACTTTTTTGCTTTGGCTCCGCTTTATCACGAATCGTTAAAGCCGATCGACGCCAAAGGTTGCGTTCGCGCGCATACGGCGAGATACTGGGTATGGGGTTGGGATACGATTATATCCAACGAGTCTTCATTGTTATTCGGCAATCTTAAATACGTGAAAGACATGCTTGATTATTTTGAAACTACCGCAGATTGTGAAAAGGGGTTGGTACACGGCATCAATTTCGATAATACTCCCGGTAGCGCAACCGAGGTCGCCGCGCAGGGAATGTATATTTCGCTTTTGGCAATATACTTCGATTATACCCGCGATGAAGAAACTGTGAAAAAGCACTATCCTTTTGCGCTGAAATTGTTCGGCATGGTTTTGAAGAACCAAAGCAAAATCAAAGGGCTGATCGAAAGTTCTTCTTTGTTTCCCGATTTCGTTAAGTTTTTGAAAGAAACGGGCAAAGATATCAGTCTTTTCAATAATTCCGTGGCATATCCTGCGGCGCGAGCGATGGAAACGCTTGCGATATTGATCGGCGACGAAGAAACCGCGGCGAAAGCCCGTGCGTTTTTTACCGAAACCGAGAAGAATTTTGCCACAACGTTCTGGAGTAAAGACAAAGGATATTTTATTACTTCGGCTGATTCGGAAACGCTCGAACAAAGAGATTGTGCGATTCCTTGCGGATATTTTTGGGACGGAGGTTATCACGAAGAATTTATCGGCGATTATCTCGAACGTTGTAAAAATTTCGTATTGAAAAACGCGATCGCCAAATCCGGGTTCAGGTCTATGCCGCTCGATTACGAATATTATGACGGCGACGCAAATCAGTTGCATTGTTTCTGGATTGCGGTGGAAGAATTCGTTGTTCGGATTTTAAAGAATAATAATTGCAAAAAAGAATTAGAACAATGGATAAACAGAATCGGCTATTGGTCGGACAGGCTGACTTGTCCCGAGGGGATTTCAACGCAATTTGAAACGGAAACGCCCGAATTCGATCGCTGGAACTGCACGCCGGGAATCTGGCAGGCATATTCCCTTCGTAAATGGTACGGCGAAATACTCGGCATATACTGCGGCGTGGAATTCGATTACGGCGGAATTTCGTTTGCCGTACCGATCCGCAATTACAAACTTGACAATATAACGTTTCTCGGTCGAAAAATCCGCGTTGAATCTATCGGCGAGGGGGATGAAATCGAATATATTCAAGTAAATAAGAACCGAATTTACGGCAGTAAAAAATTACCGTTCGATTTATTGCGCGATGACGTTGAAAATAAAATTATCGTAAATCGGTGCGGGTATCAATTTAAAGGGCTTGCGCGTGCGTACGGGGTAAAAATAGAGAATTATCGGAAAGATTGCGATAAAATCCGCTTTACGGCGTGCGCGATCGGAACGAAAGAAATGCGTTTCGAAAATGCTTACGATTTATTTGTAGACGGCAAAAAGATTGCTTTGCAAGACGGAAAACTGAAATTGCAATTCGAAAAAGACAAAAAATATCTTATCGAGTTTAAGGTGAAATACAGTGATGAAGTAACCGAAAGGGGAATAAACGCGCTTTCGGCGGTAAAGCCGATCATAGAAACCTATAAAAGCAAGGGCGAAACCGAACTGAAAGCGCATATTTTTATGCCGCAAAACAAGCCGACAAGTGGAATTATGTGTATTCACGGCGGCGGTTGGCACTCAGACGACGCGGAAAGATTTTATCGGCATTGCGCGTATTTTGCCGAAAACGGACTGCTTGCCGTTTCTGTCGATTACGGTCTGCTCGGCAAAGAAAATAAAGACGTTCGCGATTTAACGAAAGATTGTGCCGACGCGTTGACATATCTGCGTAAAAAATATCCGGGCGTTCGGTTTATCGTGCTTGGCGAATCGGCGGGCGGATATATGGCAACGAGTCTCGGCAATCGTGAAATTCTCAAAAAAATTTCACCCGACTGCGCTATTGCGGACGGCGTTGTCGATCTTGACGGCATCGTCGACTTAAAAGGCAAATGGCGTTACGGAATCGAAGAAAACACGGCGGTGAAAGACGCGGCAAAAATCTGTAAAGAATTTTCGCCGACGGATCACGTATCCGCAGCCGACGCGCCGATATATATTCTGCACGGTAACGCTGATTCTATCGTGAGTATCGGCGATTCGAGAAAGTATGCGAGAAAATGCGCAAGAGTGGGGGTAAAAGCGGAAATCGACGAGTTAGAAGGGATAGAACACGCGTTTATTTTGTTTGATTATGCCTACGATAACGCATTCGTGCTGGAAACTTTGAAGACGTTGACGAATAAAATTTTGAAGTTTTTCAGACTGTAAAGGTAAAAAGCGATGAATAGAAGCTATAATCCGGATTATGTTTTGCAACTGCCGTGCGACGGCATAATTATGAACGTTATTTATAAATATGCGTTCGGGCGGGACAAAATCAATTATGTAGAAGGCATAGACTTTCCGAAAACGGCGGACGGTAAAATCGATAAACAGAAAATCAAACATGAGACGGAAGAATATCTTGAAAAATTCGTTTCCGGCACGTCGATCGGCAGAGTGTTTTTTAACGTGAGCTACACCCGCGCCGCCACTCCGAGCAAATGTATGGACACGTTTGCCTATAACGTGGATATGGGCGCAGACGGCGAAGTGAAAAGCGTGCAGATCACTTACATTCCTTTGGAAACGAAAGGGTATCCCGGTTTCAGAATGTTCGATTACACGCTTTGCGAAAACATTGATCTGATCGGTTACGGTATCGACTACGTAAACGCGAACGGTCGCGAGGCTTGGGCCAGTATACGAATGAACGATCATCACGCGCCCGATAATGCTGCCGTAAACGCGCATTATCGTATTGATTATGCGGCGGAATGGGGCATAAATGGTAAGCCGAATAAAATGGATTATCTCGTGCCTGCGGTGCGTAAAGTACAGCTTAATTATATAAAAGAACTGTGCGAAAACTACGATATTTCGGGTGTGGAACTCGATTTGTTGCGTTCCGATCCGTATATGAGCAGGACGGATCGCGAAGCAACGGATATTTTCAGCGCGTTTATCCGTTCGGTGAAAGAAGAAATCAATAAAATTGCGGCGAAAAAGAAGAAAAAAATCGGTCTTGCGGTGCGCGTGTTTGCTACGCCGGAAATCAATCTGAAATTCGGTTTAGACGTAGCGCAATGGGTATCGGAAGGCTTGATTGATATCGTGACTACCGCGAATTTCTTCCAACCCGTCAGTTTTGATCTGCCGATGGATCATTGGCGGGCGGCGATAGCGGCGAAAAACGTGAACAATCATCGTTATACGCTTCTCGGCGGACTTGATTGGGGCGTGATGTCGTCGCCATTGTACCATTTGGCGATGAACGGCGCGTATACGCGCGGGTTTGTTTCTTCGGTTTACGGAAACGGTGGCGACGGCGTGTATCTTTTCAATACGTTTAATACCGAAGGGCATTTTGCAACGGGGTATCGCGTTACGGAAAACGGCGTGGAAGAATACAATAATTTCGAAGAAAGAAAAAACGCGAGCGAATCTTTGGCTGTTGCCGAAAGCGCGTTGCGGCGATATGTTTTTTCGTATTTCACCACCGACGAGGACGTGTGGAATATTTTGCCCGTTACGCTGAAAAGCGGTGAGAAGTACGCTTTCGATATGCAGACGGGCGGCGCGCCGAAACAAGGCTATTTTATGGCGGTTGTCCCTGTGGCGGACGAAAATGTTTCGATTGAGGCGTACCTTAACGGGAAACCGATGCGGCAGATTTCCGATATGCGGAGAAACGCGGCGTTGCCGTATTTCCCGATTAAAGAAAATGGTTGCAACGAAGTAAATCACATCACGCAAATCGGCAAAAGGGTACTGCAATTTATAGCGACGGATCTGCGCGACGTAAATAACGGCAGAAATCTCATTGAAATAAAGAACATGGGTGAAACAAATCTTACGCTTGTGTGGTTTGAAATTTTTGCCGATGGAAGAAAAAACGCAGACCCGACGAAATACGATGACTAAATAATTGTATGCAAGTTTACATATTTAAAAAGAAGCCGTTTCAGGCTTCTTTTTTCAATATTCGATCGGATATGTCAATTATTTAAATTCGGGGGGTAATATTTTCTTTAATTGTTTCGGTTTCGTTTCTGCGTTTGCTGTTGTTGCGGTATTCTTTCGGCGTCATTCCGGTGTATTTTTTAAACATGCAGTTAAACGCCGTCAGGGAAGAATACATCAATTCGTTGGCAATATCCAGCGTCGTTTTCGTGGTGATGGCAAGAAGTTTGCAGGCGTAATTTACTTTCAGTTTGTTCTGATAAGAAACGATCGTGTCGCCCGTATATTTTCTGAAATAAGCCACGAGTGATTTAGGGGAATAATTTGCAAGTTGAGCAATTTCCGGTATGCTTGAGCAAAGGTATTCGGGCGTATTCAATTTGTTTAATAAATCCGAAAACCAAGCAGGCAAAAGATCGTTCTGAGAAAGACAATTTTGAAACAAAACAAATAAAACCTCGATAATCGTCTGTGTGGCGACGATTTTTTCAAGCGAATGCTTCGTGGTGGAATCTACGATATAATCGATGCGTTTCGCGTGGCTCATAATGCGCGCCTGTTCGGTTTCGGTGAGTGTTACCGTAAATGACGGGCAATTCGTAATCGTATCGTAAACGTCGGCGGCAAGCACGGCGCACAGAGCTTTTAATTTTTCGCGCGTGATGCCGAGCGTTAAGTGCAACGATTGCGAACCGTCGGCGGGAAAAAACCAATGTGTATCGCCTTCTTTGATCATCGTAAGAGTGCCGAAATTCAGGGTGTTTTTTTCGCCGTTGAGATAATGTACCGTAGAGCCTTCAGCTATGTAAATAAATTCGTAATAGTTGTGATGGTGTGGCGTAGCGGGCGCATTTCCCCACCAATGGAAATTGATGCCTTCGTCTAAAAAGCGAAATTCTTTTTTGTAATCGATCAGCACGTCTTTATCTTTATATCGCGGATCAAGAGGGAAGGCTTTATAAAAATGTGAAAATGATTTTTCATCTTTCATAAAAACAGTATAACATAATTTTTAAAAAAAGTCAAAGCGTTTCCGAAAAAAGATATATTTTTTATTTTTGTGTTATTCAAATTTGTTGGAGAAGAAGTATAGATTTATATATGTGATTTTAAAAATAGTAAATTTTTACCATTTGATATAAAAATTATTGAAAATAACGCACATAGATTTGATTGTTTTTTTTAAAAATTACAAACAGACTGTTGTTTTCTATCTTCGCTACTGATTTTAATACGTAATAAATTAGATATTTTTCGTAATAAATAAGCAAGTAATTGTAAGGCGTTGCGTGATATAATATAATCAGCTTGAAACTTAAAAACCAATATTATCGATATTGTTTCACAATAATAAGGACGGAAAAATGGATAACACGCAGAAAAAAAAGAAATTGTTTCGCTTGCCGAAACGCAAAGAGCTGGTGTATCTCGCAATGTTGTTGCCTGCGATTCTCATCACGCTGGTGTTTTCGTATTTGCCGATGAGCGGTATTTTGCTTGCATTCAAAGAAAAGTTTATGCCGCGCCTCGGAATATGGGGCAGTCCGTGGGTAAAAGGCAATCCGTTTAAGTGGTTTGTCGAAATTTTCAAAGTACCGAAGTTTTCTACGGCTATCTGGAATACCTTATACATAAACCTGATCGGTATTCTGATCAATGCGCCCGCGCCGCTGATTTTTGCGTTGCTTCTCGATGAGGTGAGAAATTCGTTTAAAAAAGGCGCGGTGCAAACGATCAGCTTTTTACCGCATTTCTTATCTTCGGCGGCAATCATCAGCATCACGCTGAGTATGTTGTCGCAATACGGCTTGATCAATAATCTGCTCGAAATGGTCGGGCGTGAAAAAATAATGTTCCGCTCGATCGAGAGTGCGTTTTTACCAACTTATTATATCGTGGGGCTGTGGACGGGCATCGGCTGGGGATCGATGTTGTATGTATCGGCTTTAAGTTCCGTACCCGTGGAATTATACGAAGCGGCGAAAATCGACGGCGCGGGAAGATTCCGTCAGGTAATGACGATTTCTATGCCGTGCCTTATGCCCACGTTCGCGATTAATATGATCTTTTTTATCGGTAACATTTTTGCTTCGAGTTTTGATTTGATCTACGGGCTTCAAAGCGATGTCTGGACGACGGAAGTGATTGCCACGGCAACATATAAATTCGGTCTTATAAACGGCGAATACGAAATTACCACCGCACTTGGGTTATTGCAGGGCGTGATCGGTTTGATGCTTACGATGGGTACGAATTTCTTAACCAAAAAAGTGGCGGACGTTTCGATGTGGTAAGGGGTAAGTATATGAAAACGACGGCGTTACAAAATTTGTTTCATAATAAGAAAAATCATATCAAAGACAGTATAGGACAGAGAATTTTCAGAGTATTTCTTGCAATTATACTGATTTTAGCCTGTGCGGCGTTTCTTTTTCCGTATCTTCACGTTCTTGCAAAAGCTTTGAATTCTTCCGCAGATACCGCACTCGGAGGTTTGACGATTTACCCGCGTAAATTTACGTTTGAGTTTATTTCGATCGTTTTGCAGGATAGCGGAATTTTGCTCGGACTTCGCAACACCGTGGCGATCACGGTAATCGGCTCGCTGTTTACCGTGGCGATCAACTATGTAGCGGCGTATGCGTTGTGGCAGAAGACGTTTTGGGGCAAAACCGTGATCGTATGGTTTTTAACGATACCGATGTTTATCAGCGGGGGTATCGTTTCCAACTATGTGATTTACAGCAAAATCGGAATGATCGACAATTTCCTCGTGTACATTCTTCCGGGATCGTTTAATTTTTTCACCGTGGTATTTATCCGCACGTATCTTACGGGCGTTTCCACCACGTATGTGGAAGCCGCGCGGATCGACGGCGCAAGCGAATTGAAAATTGCGGTGAAAATCATTCTGCCGCTTTCTATGCCGATTATCGCCGTAATGCTTTTGCGGGCGGCAGTCGGCTATTGGAACAGCTGGTCTACTACATTGTATTATATCGACAGCCCGTCGCTTTATACGTTACCTTACTATCTGCAATTATCGCTCAAAAATTCGCAGGAAGTAGAAAGGGTGTTGCGCGAAGCCATAGAGCAGGGAAGAATTGTGGGGGATATGAGTATCGGTTCTCCGTCGGAATCGATACAGGCGGCGCAAACCATCATATCTACGCTTCCTCTTGTATGTTTGTATCCGTTTTTTCAGAAATACCTCGCCAAAGGTGTTTCGCTCGGCGGAATCAAAGAATAATCTTTCGTTAAAATCGCTTTATGCGAAAATATAAAATCAAGGAGAAAAACGATGAAAAAAACAGCTTCAAAAAAGCTTTCGGTCTCGCTTGCGTTATTGCTTGGCGCATTTTGCGCCGGCTGCGCGGATAAGACGGACGATACTCCCGGCGCCGCCGTTGATAAAAATTATCAATGGCTCAATACGGAAAAGTACAAGGATACGTCCGATCTTACAAGCTGGGAGGATCTCGGTCAGACGAAAAAACTCAATCTTACGCTTTGGAATACCGCGCTCGATATGGCTACCGGTGAAACGAGCGAATCCGATGTGGTAAACCCGGAAATCGCTCGCGTAACGGGTGTTTCCGTAGGTCAGACGCTCGATAATAAGGGTAAAAAAGCAGACGCGCGTATTGCCGACTTGTATATGTCGAACAAACTTCCCGACGTAGCCTACGGCGGTTGGGTAGATAAAGAGTATTGCTATAATCTTTACGATTATATCGATTATCTTCCCACGCTGAAAGCGCGCCTTCCCAAAGAGGCTTGGACGAACGTTAATATAACTCTCGGCGAGAAGAACGCTTTGTACGCACTCCCCGGCGGTATGGGCAGCACTTCTCTCGCCTCGTTCGATTCGAAAGCCGATCCGAAAAAGACGATTCTTTTCTCGTATTCCACCGATAACTATCCGTTCGTGTACGTCAGAGAAGATATTTTGAAAGACGCTTACCCGAACGCGAAAACGCAGGCGGAAATCGACGCGACGTACAACGAAAAAGGCTATTTCACCGAAGACGATCTGTTCGACGTAGAAATTACTTCGGCTTCGCAATTCAGGAACGAATTTCTGAAAAAAATCTACGATACGATCCATTCGGCGAAAGACAGTAAGGGCGAATACAAATATAAGGCAAGCGCTGCCGAATGGGTAGCACCCATGACGGCTTCTGCCGGTACGGATAAAGGCTACAACGACGGCTGGGATTTCGGCGGTCAGCTTCTTCCTCGTCTGCTCGGCGGTATGACGATCAATAACGATATGTTCACCTATTGGGATAAGGTGGATAAAGAAATCAAGCTTCTTTACGAACAGGATTTCTACAACGCCGAATTGAAAGAGTGGTCTACGCTTTTGCGCGAAGGCAAATATGTAAACGAAGAAGGGTGGAATAACGACAGATCCACAATCGTAGGCAGATATAATACGGGTATGTATGCAATCGGTTACGGTGCAAGCAGTTACCCGCAATCGCTTACCTGTGCGGCGCGTTCCGTTTCCGATGAAGTAAACGGCACAACCGTGAAGTACAGAAAAGTGTATATGAAAATCCCCGTGGGCGAGCATTTCGAGCCGATCACTACGGGCGGCGCTTCCGGCGTGGGCATCTGTCTTTTGAAAGATAAGGTGCGCGAGGAAGATATTCCGCAGATTTTGCGCTGGTACGATTATCAATTCTCGGAACTCAACGATAAACTGATCAGTTGGGGGCCTCGTTCGGCGGGTCTTTTCACCGAGGACGAGAACGGCGTAAGACAGTTTAAAGACGAGGAACTTGCAAATCAGATGGTATACTCTACGTCTTCGGTTGGCGCGCTCGTAAAGAAATATAATCTGTATAACGGTATGCTGTTGCCTCCGAACCCCGTATTCACCTGTATGTATATGGGCGCGAACAGACATCACCCGAAGTGCGTATACGATATTTCTTCGATTCCCGGAATTTCCTCGGCGGCGTTTTCTTCCGGTGCGGTTTGTACGAATATTAAATTGACCACCGTTGCCAAAGACGCAAGACTTCGTTTTTGGACGAATGTAGAACTCGGCACGAGCGACGACTTCAAATTTTTCGCGCGCCGCGACATGTTTACAGAGAAATTCAATCAGTTGATCCGTTCGGGAGGCGGTAGCGCGTTCGACTCGAAACTCGCAGAAGTGAAAGCCGTTTCCGATACCTGTGGCTGGACGGACGAACTTTTGCAGAACGCCACCTATAAATTCAAAGAATTAAATGAAGCGTATAAGGACGTATTAGGTTATTAAAAAACGATAGAATGAAGATTTTTCTCTGCTGCGTTTTTCGCAGCAGGGAAAAATCGCATAAAAGAAAAGGAGAAACAATAATGCAAAAAAAATTAAAGAATCGTGTTTTATGTGTTCTTGCCTCCGGATTGATCACGTTGGGAGCGGGTGGAACTGCACTCGTGATTACGGCAAACAGCGAAAACGAAACGAAAACGGTGAATTATGTTTTAAACGGCGGATTCAGATTGTTCGGCGGAAACTCGGAGGCAAACGATACGTTTGATACGAACGATTTCTCGGTGGAAACCACCGACGATACGATGCTGTTAAACGCCGAATTCAAGAAAAAATATCTCGGCAACGGCGGTGAAAGCAATACGCAAGGCACGCTGATTTTCAAACTTGCCGATGAAAGTATGCGCGGAAAGCAATATTCAAACCTTTTGGGTAGCGGCACAGCCGTTACGGTAAATACAGACGGCACGTGGGCCATGCCGCGCGGGGACTGCTATGTATATCCTTCCGATATGCTGAAGGGTTTTGTTCTCGACGAAAATAAAAACGGCGAAATCGACGAAAACGAAACTTTGTATTCATGGGGCGATAGTATTCCCGTTACCGACGGAATGAGTTTGATTTGCGCGTATGAAACAGACTTTTTATACGGAACGACTACTTCTTCTTCGTTTGAATCGTATCGATTGATGGGATTAAAATATATAAATCGCACAAGACCGAATACACAAATCGGCGACGCGGATTTATGGACGGAAAAATACGGAGAAATGATTGTTGAAAACGTGGGCTTGATGCAACTTGACGCAATTTTCCCGTATGGCGGCGCGGTGGCAGACGATTTATCTTCGAATTTAAAAGACGGCACAAACAATTATACGAGATATTTCTATTCCGAAAATCAAGAGTTGGAAAGAAATACTTTTAAAGCATTTAAAAACGTTGAAATAATTTCGTTGTCGAAGTTGAACAGAATTTCAACGGGTAACGGACAGAATCTATCAACGAATCAACTTGTGCAACTTACTCCTTCCGGCGGCGAAATTACGATTGCCATGGGGGACGAAATTTACGAACTCGGCAGTCAGACTTTCGACTTTTCGGCAAATACGAACAGCACGGTGAAAAAGGCTCGCATTATACTTCCCGGTTTCTCTTCGCGGGCGGGCGGCGCGAAACGAGTTCTTTCGTATTTCGCTAAAAATCAAAGCGAAGGCGGTAACGGGTATCTTGCTTTTAACGGCGATACCGTGAGTAACGGTACAAGCGATAAATATCTGTTCGGGATTCAATCGGCATACGATACGCAAAGCGATATGAATCTTGTCGTTTACGTGAAAAAAGGCACTACGGCAAGCGTGTACCCCACGAAAGGCTGCGGGTGGTACAACGAAACGTATACAATGAAAACCGCGGCGGGGCATAACGTGCCTATGCGTGAGTGCGTGGCGGTAAATTTCAATCTTGACGGCGGAAAAATCGGCGGAAAAACGTTTTTCCCCGCCTCATATCTCGACGTCGGCGCGGTTTCCGTGAAGGATAGTGATGGCAAAGAATACAATCTTTGCGAAGAAAAAAACAACGCAAACGGTTTGAGTTATAATCCTGCGGCGGCGAATACGGAATACTTAAAGGCATATAAACCTTCCGATCCCGTTCGCTCGGGGTATTCGTTCGTCGGTTGGAAAGATTCCACGGGTTATATCTGGACGGAAGAGGATTGGGAAAACGGCGGATTTGTACCGTACGGCGAAAACGGCGATTTTACGCTGACGGCTGAGTGGAAAAAAATAAACGAAGGCAACGTAACGATAAATCTCGGCGAAGGTTTCAGAATTTCGCAAAGCGGCGCAATTTCCACGGACGGTTTCTCGTTAAAACTCAATGCAGGCGAAACGTATACGTTAGATCATGCTACCGTTCGCAAGTTGTTTACGGTTGGCGGCGAAAAACAATACATTTACGGCAAGGGAAGCGCTACGGTGGCGTATCACCATAGCAGTATAAAAACGGCTTACGTTACCGCCGCAGAAGACGGAACGTATACCCCGGAAGCGGGGAAAACGATTCCCGGCGGCGTGCTTTTCGGGGTGTTTAACGATGAAAACGGAAACGGCGTTTTAGACGACGGCGAAACGCTTTACAGAACGGGCGATTCGTTTGTGGCGCAGGACGGAATGAATCTTGTGTGTTGGTATAATACAAATATGTATTTTGCGCCGGTTTCCGCTTCGGAATTGCACACGAAATACGAATTGATCGACGGCGCAAAATCTATTCCTGAGGCTAATACAAATTTGTCGGCGCAAGATTTGCAGCCGTTGTATGCGCAAACCGTTTCTATCGGCGACTCTGCGTTTAAAGAAACGAGAAAATTTCCTTCTGTTGAATTGCCGGAAACGGTGCAAGAAATTAAAGGAAATGCGTTCAGAGATGCGAATACCGTTGAATTTTCCGGATTTGAGAACGTAACGATTTTGCGCCAATGGGCAGCTATGCGTATTTATAAAAACGAAGCAGGTTATACGCAAAACGTTGTTCTTTCCAAAAATCTTATAGGAATGGAAAGAGAGGCTTTGAAATTCGATCGCGGAGATACCACGTTCAATATCGTTTTCACAAACGACGCCGCGGCTCTCGGTTATGACGGCGAAACAAAAACGTATCTTGTTTTTGACGGCTACGGACAGACAAGTCCGTTGTGGAATCAAAAACAATACGTTTACGTGCCTTACGGGCAAACAAAAAATTATTATCCTACGATAGATACGTTTAGGGCAAGTTTTAATAGTCAGACGATAAGATCGGGCAATAATAATATTGGCACAGACGAGAAGTTTATGACCGACAGTTCGGGCGATTATCTGAAACTGCGCGAATATCACGCAATTTCGTTTAATCTCGGCGGCGGCAACGTAAACGGCAAACTTACGATTGCGGATACGTATATGGATGCCCGCGCGGTGTCCGTGCAGACGAAAAATCAGGCGGGTACGATGCAGGAAGTCAATCTGAGAAATGCGGGCGAAGTGTTAAAGAGCGGCGTTACGGTAGCAGAAGCGTATCGGCTTGCGAATACCGCCGGGCAAAATCTTTCTATGCTGAAAGCGGAAAAACCCGCCGATCCCGTGAAAAAGGGCTATACGTTCGTAGGCTGGCAAGATCAATTCGGCAACGTATGGACGGAAAGCGAGTGGGCGCAGGGCGGCAAAACCGACGTGGAATATAACGGCAAGGTAGAACTTCGCGCTCTTTGGACGACTTCTGAATATTCTATTACCTACGAATTAAACGGCGGCACGAACGCGGCGGGTAACCCCGCGACGTTTACCGTAGGCGATACGATTGTGTTAGAAGACGCGGTGCGCGAAGGGTACGAATTTAAAGGTTGGTATACCGACGCGTTGTTTACGAACAAGATTGAAAAAATTCTGCGCGGCACGGCGGGCGATCTCACGCTTTACGCGAAATTCTTAGGTAGGGCGACGGTGGTGATCGACGGCGTATCCAAGGAAGTGGAAACGGCGGGATCGTATATTCTTCCCGAGTACACGAAAGAAAACGGAAAGGGCTGGATTGTAAACGGCAAGATTTATGCGGCGGGCGCGGCGGTGGAATTGCCGATCGGCGGCTCGATAGAAATCACGTCGTTTACTTTCTCGGCAACGGTTTCGGATAATCTCACCGCGTATGTTAGGGAAAGCGATGCGGCGAAGTCCGGTATAACGTTCCGCGTGAATATTTCGTTCGGCGGCGTAGACGCGTTGCCCGAAGGAATTTCGATTTCCGCAAGCGTGAAGAACGAAAAATACGCGCAGGAAGTGCCGTTTGTATTCGGACAATCGAATATTATGCAAGACGAGCAAGGTTATTACGTGCTTGCGCGCATTATCAACGTTACGAATTATCGCGCGGACGAATTGACGTTCACGGCAAACGCAAAGATGACGTATGAAGGCGAAACGGAGGCAAAAGAGATTTCCGTTTCCGCGAAGAGCGGTATCACGATCAAAGCGATTGCTCAAAAGATTAAGGCGTTGGCGGATTACGATTCGATGAGCGCAGAATATAAAACAATAATCGAAGGATGGTGCGAAGAATGATGAAACCGGTAAACAAAGCAAAATATACAAAACCGAATCTTTGCGTTCTTCCCGCGGTAAATTGCCTTACGGCGTCCGGCGAAGTAGACGGCGCGGTGGAACAGGACGTAACGAAATACTGGGTAAACAATTTAGATACTTTCGGTAACTGAAAAGGAAATCGGGAAAAAGATGAAAAGAAGAAGCGCTATTATATCGGCTTTGCTTGCTATGGCTTTCGCGCTGATCGGCGCGGGGTGCGCGGTAAAGCATGAAAAACATTCGTTGGCGGAGGTGGCTGCCGTTGCAGCCACCTGCACTACCGACGGAAACGTTCATTATTATAAATGTTCTGATTGCGATAAAATCTTTTCGGACGAAGACGGAACAAACGAAATAACAACTTCCGTTATCGTGAAAGCGAAAGGGCATAAACTTTCGTATATGGACGGCGTGGCGGCAAATTGCGAAACGGCAGGCTACTCGCCGCGGTACGTGTGCGAATATTGCGATCTTTCGTTTTCGGACGAAAAAGGCGAGCATGAGTTGACAGATGCGAAAATTCCGCCGCTCGGACATTTGCTTCGCAAGGTAGCGTCGGCGGAAGCAGATTGCATCACGATGGCTAACGGGCATATCGAATATTACGTATGTGCGCGGCATTGTTCGAAGAATTTCGTACAAACGGAAAGCACCGATCCGAACGCGAAAGCGATGGAAACGGAAAACGGCGAAACGATTTTCGTTGCCGAAAAGCGTGCGGAAGAGTTGATTGTATTTGCCGAACATGATTATCGCGGTAACGTTTGCAGGCATTGTAAGCACGTACAGAACACCGCAAGCGATGGCTTGCTTTACGAACTTTCGGAAGACGAAACCTACTATATTGTGAGCTGCGTCGGCACTTGCACTGATACCACGATATTTATTTCGGGCGAATATAACGGCAAACCCGTGAAAGAAGTGAAAGCGGAAGCCTTTAAAAATGCTGCGGAAGTCAAAGCCGTGGTGTTTATAGCCGGGGCTGTTTCTGGCGCTTACGTTGAAAAGATCGGAAACGGCGCGTTTGAAAATTGTTCATCGCTGAAAAACGTGTATCTTCCGGGTGGATCTGACGACAAAGCCGAACTGTACGGCATACAGGAAATCGGCGAAAATGCGTTCGGCGGCTGCACTGAACTTACGATCACTTACGAAGGCTCTCGGCAGGAGTGGGCGCGCGTTAAGATTTCGGCGGATATAAGCGTGGTGAACGTTGTATTCAAATCGGTTGAAATCGTTGTACCGTTTTCACTTTGATTATAGAAAATGCAGTTGCGAATAATATTATTTTTGCAACTGCATTTCGGCTATCTGTCAGTTTTGATAAAAGGAAAAATATGAGAAAAATTTATAAGAATATACTTTTATGGGGCTCGCTTGCGGCAGCGTTTACGATGATAGGCGCGTTGGGTGCGGCAGGCACGGTAAAAGCAGAAGAAAACACGCTTACCGTGAATTTAAACGGTGGCTTTATCGTGGAAAATTCCGTGTGCGGCACAAGCGATTTTTCGGTTTCGTATTCGGGAAATTCTATTGAATTAACCCGCGAAAACGTTTTTAATTTGTTTAAAAACGGGGAAAACGCAAGATTCGTTTACGGGCTTGCAGAAGAAAACTTTCGCGGGAAAACGCCTGCGCTTGTTTTTCATCAGACGGGCGTAGTGAATATTTCCGGCGAGTCGGTGGCGGTGAATGGCGACGGTACATATCTTCCTTTGGCGAATAAAGTGCTTCCCGGCGGAACTCTTTTCGGCTTATTTTACGATGAAAACGGCAACGGTATTCCCGACGAAAACGAAGTTTTGTATCGTCGTGGCGACGTGATGCCTCTCAGAAGCGGCACAACGATTTCGTGCTATTACGAAACGAATATGTATTTTCGTCCGCTTTCGTCGGATATTCGCGGCGAAGTAGAACTTGTAGACGGTTTCATCGAAAAGCCGACGGAGAATATCGGCACGATTTCCGCCCGGGATTTGCAACCTTTGCAGAACGATCTTGTGAAAATCGGCAATGCGGCTTTCAACGAGCCTGGCAAGAAGATAGATTACATCGAATTGCCAGATACGGTAACGATGATAGGCGACAGAGTTTTTCGCAACACTTCGGCAAAAAAGGTGTACGGACTTGAAAGAGTTACGTCTTTCGGCGATACCACAATGTACAATACCGCCGCGCCGACCGAGCCGTTAGTATTATCCGAAAACGTTTCCGGCATTTATCGCGATTCGTTGTATTGGAGTAACGCCAAAGCCGTGGTAACGATTATTTTCACGGGCGACGTAGCGGCGCAGGGGTACGACGGCGATACTTATACGTTTCTTTGCCGCGACGGTTTATCGCGCACAAATCCGCTCGGAAATATGAAACAGTACGTTTACGTGCCTTACGGGCAGACGAAAAACTATTATCCTACCTACGAAACGTATGTTGCCACCATGAGAAAATCCGGACACGAACATTCGGGAAATGCGAATGCGCAAAGCGAATGGCGGTTTAACACAGATTCTTCGCGCGATTATTTAAAAATGCGTGAATATCACGTGGTTTCGTTTGATTTAAACGGCGGAAACGTTGGCGGAAAAACGGAATTGCCGATTACGCGTATGGATGCTCGCGCCGTGTCGGTAATGGGGCGCACGTTTGATTCCGAAACGAAAACAGAATTAAATCTTCGCGATGAAGGCGAAGTTTTGCGTAAAGACAAAGATACAATTGCGGCAACATATACGTTGCCGAACGTTGCGGCGCAGGATTTGAGTGTGTTGAAAGCGATGAAACCCGAAAATCCCGTGAAAGAGGGAAAAGTGTTTGTGGGGTGGCAGGATGAAAACGGCGTTTTGTGGACAGACGAGGAATGGGAGCGCGGCGGAAGAAGCGACGTTTCTTATGGCGCAACCGTAAAGCTTACGGCAAAATGGGCAGATCCCGTAACGGTGAAAATCGTAAGCAATACAAACCAAACGTATAGCGATATACAAAGTTACGTTGGAGCGAAATTAAGCGCGAAAATTCTGCCCGACCCGAATCCGATCAATTATAAGGTATTCGACGGCTGGTATACCTCCGCGGATTTTTCGGGCGAAATATGGGATTTTTCCGTGAATGAAGTTGCCGCCGATACAACGCTTTATGCAAAATGGAAAAACGCTACTTATAGCGCGCAGTTGCACGTAAACGGCGGGTATATTGACGGGAAAACGTCTGAATACTTTGTGTATGCGCCGTTTGTTTACGGCGAAGGCGCGCAAATCCCCGTTCCGGAACGAAACGGTTATAATTTCGGCGGTTGGTTTGAAAACGATGCCTTTTCGGGAGAACCCGTAACGAATTTTTCAAAGACGTCTGCAACGCTGATTTATTATGCGAAGTGGGAAAGCGCGAATATCGTGAAAAGGATCGATTATATTTTGGACGGCGGGGAAAATTCGAGTGATAATCCGTCGGAATACACGGTAGGTGGCAACGTTTATTTCAGCGACGCCGTGAAAAAAGGATGCCGCTTCGAAGGATGGTATCCGAATAGTCAATTCGTTTATGAAGAACGCGTTACGATGATCGGATCGGATAGTGCGGAAGATATCGTTTTGTACGCGAAATTCGTCGCATTGAAAAAATATACCGTAACGTATATCGACGGCGGAGAAAACGGAAACGCAGAATGTTTTTACGAAGGCGAAACGTTTTTGTTATCCAATCCTGCGAAAAAAGGATATACGTTTGCCGGTTGGTACGAATATTCGGATTTTTACGGTGAACCCATAATCGCACTTTTCGGGAATACGGAAACTACGGAGATAACTCTCTATGCCAAGTGGAATGCAACGAAAACTTCAAAGATAAAGTATGAAACGAACGGTGCCGATCTGTCTGAATCGGCGCAAAGCAAATATAAGCACGGCGAAATTTATTATTTGCCCGTTCCCGTGAAAGGCGGTTATCGATTTATCGGTTGGTACACTTCCGCCGATTATACGGAAGGCACGGAAATTTCTTATATCGGATCGGACGTTACGGAAGATATAACGGTGTACGCACGTTTTGAAAAGGTGAAAAACGACGCCGGGAAAACGCCCGAAAACGATAAAAAGAGTTATGGCGGTCTGGTCGTTGCAGGGTTATTATCGTTTATTGCAGTTACAATCATCGGAACGTGCGCTTTGCTGATAGTTTCGATAAAGCGCACGAAAAAACATTCAGGGAGATAATGATATGAAAAAAACGGTAAAAAATATCACGTTGGCTTTGTTTTCCGCGATTTTTATATGCTCGATGATATTCGGTTTGTTTACAATCGATCGCTCGTTGGCGCGTGCCGATTCCGTTGCAGCCGAAGCATATTATTTAGGGGCGGATCGCGAAACGAAAGGCTATTGGTATTACGTAGGCGACAACGAAAGTTGGCGCACGTTCAGTTATACAAGAACCACTTCGGAAGACTGGCTTGTGGATAGAGATGAAAATTTGCGTATCACGGGGCAGACGCTCGGCGGATATGGCAACTATTGGTCTTGCCGCGATAGCGAAGAGGTTTCCGGAGTGCCGTTTGACGCGTCGTTTCGTAAGTATGGGCGCGAAGGTTTCGTCGGGGTATATCTGAAACTTCAATACGGAATGTTTGCCGAGAACGGCGATCACCGCGTATCAAGCGGTGACGGCAGACCGTGCAAAGACGAAAGTTTGCTCGGCGATTTCACCGAAGCAAGTCAGATCAATTATGTGGAATACCCCGAATGGATCGAGAAAGACAAAATTTCGTGCAAGGCGAATTTTCTCGAATACTGGCAGCATAGTGAAGATCTGATTCACGGCGGTTTCGTACGCGATAAAGATTTACTTTCGCCCGATCCGTACCGTTGGAACAGAAAGGTTGGGCAATTCGCCGTTTCGGACGGTCGCGACGAAACCTTCACGTTGCCGATCAAAGACGACGAATACCATTTGGTTAGCGTGTACGTAAACAATAATTACACGCTTGATTCCGCTACGCTCAAATCTAATCTTGAAATTTACGATACGAACGATCGCTTTTTATGTTCCGTTGCAGATAGCGAAGCCGCTTCGGGCGTGTATTATAAATTTATCGTAAAAGGTGCGGTAAAAATTAAATTGAGCGGCGAAACCGATCTTGCAATCGCGGGTATTTTCTTTGATCCGATAGAGAGTGCGGAAAATTATGCGAAAAAGAATTTTCAGGCTGAATTAACCGGCTCGAAAACAATCAATTTATCGTGGAACAGCGAAGAACCGTCTTATACCGTTATTCTGAAAAAAGAAAAGAGCGAAGCTCAATTTTCCTATCTTGCCACGGTTGCGGCAGGAGTAAATCAATACTCGGATAGCGATAATAAAACGAGCAAAGAATACGAATATTTGATTTTTCCCGCAATTCATAGAAATGCGCCGGCAGACGCGCCGAACGGATATGCCGCTTTCGATCATATTTTCACTTATAATGAAAATTATGCTCGGGTATCGCAGAAAACAGCGAATTATAAGCTTTCCGATATGCAATTTTCGCATAGATTCTACGAGGGACTTATAAACGAAAAATTGCTTGTGGAAGCCACGCTCAAACGAGGAGTTACTTTTAACGGCGATATGGCGGAAGGGGGTGAAAATTATTCGGATTGCCGTGTAGACGTGCGTATGTATAGCAGCGAAATCACGAATACGCTCGAAGGGAAAGACGTGGAATTTATCGGCACAAATCTCGGAAGCGCTAAAACCGACGAAAACGGAACGTTGTTGTTCTCGTTTATTCCGAGATATTCCGGCACGTATACGCTTCGTTTCACCACGTTCGACGAAGACGGCGCAACGGAAGAAACGTCGTATGCGGGCGGTACGTGGGAAACTACGATATACGTGCTTACGGAAGAAAATCAGTCGCAGAAGCCGGTGGCTTTTGAAATCAGTCAGGCAATCAAGCCGGGGGAAACCGTAGCAATCACCGGAGACGGCTTCAATGATACGTCTTCGCTTCGACTCGCGTATTCGTTGCAGAAACCCGGTAAAAAAACAAGATCTTACGAAGAGGCGTGTTCGGAATCGCAGAATGACGTTTTTTATATAAACAGAAGCGAAATGCTTGGTGTGGCGACAGACGGAACGAATATCACATTTAAGTTGCCGGAAACGGCGCAGGCAGGCGTTTATGATATCTGGATACTCAACGCATACGGTTGGAGCAATCCGATCACGCTGAATCGCCCTATTCCCGTATTTGTAAGTCAGGAGGCTTCCTATGCGGGGTTGCCGATTGAAATCGTCGGCCGAAATTTCAATCCATCCGAGTACGGGGTAGGAGAAAATTTTGCGGAACATGTGGGAAATATTCGCGTAAAACTTACGCAGATAGGCGATATTCGCGGGAAAGCAGTAGAAAATCCCGCGGTGAAAACTGTCGGTATAAAAGACGGCGTAAAATTCTACGCGAAAAAAGACGCGCAGGGCAACGGCATCAATTATGAGAACGAAAAATTTGTATGGGGTGATACGGCACACCTGAATTATTCGATCACGGGTGAAGACGTATACTGGTCGAACGGATATAAAATCGCGTTCGATACACCGGAACTTCCCGAAGGCTCGTATAAAATCGAAGTGGCAATCGACGGACAGACTTTTTACGAAGTGCAACCGCAGTATGTAAACGAAACGTTAGAACCGTTCAAAATTTATGCTAAGAAGGCGGCTGATTACGATAAATCAATCTATGGCAGCGAACAAAGAATAGGCAACGATCCTCTCGGGCTTAAAGTTTACTGGGCGCAGGATTTCAAATGGAATAACGTAGAGAAAATCGATCCGAAATTTAAGCAGGAAAATAAAGAATTTTCGAAAAACGGCGGATACAAAAACGAATTTGCGCTTGCGGACGCAACTATGGCTGATATACGCGCCAAATTACAGAAGTTAAACGCGAAAGGCGGCGGTGTGTTGTATTTCCCCGAAGGGCATTATTTTATTCACGGCGGAGGCTCGGCAACAGGCACATTTAATGCCGACGGCAGAGAACGCGGCAACGGAATAGAAATTCCCGCAAATTGCGCGATTGTCGGCGCAGGGTATAATAAAACTTATTTTGAACTTGTATACGACAACGTATATACGTCGGGATTATTTTCTTCCGGATCGAATAACGTAGGAATTGCCCGGCTTACGATGTGCGATTACCGCCTTGGACAGGAAGATGAAAAAAAAGGACAAAGAGCGGATATGTTTATTTATTTCCGCGATCCGAACTCGGTCGAACCGGACGATAACTATGCGATGAAAAATCAGAATAACTTTCTCGTCGATCTCGATCTGATACAGGTGAAACAACTTCCGTATGATTTCAACGGCGATAAATACGAGGTCTCTAAATATTCTACAACAGAGGGCGGTCGCCGCCTGATCAAGATGGTTGCTTTGAAAAATTCGGTAGCCCAAAACATTTTCACGGTACCTAGCGAAATCGTGGTACATACGGCACACTATGTGAAATTAGAAAGCATCGAAAGTCATGCGGACGGCGCAAACTGGAAAATCGGTGAAAAATATGTGATTTGCGAAAACGTACTAAACGACGGCGGAAAAGTCGGACATGGTTTAAACGGCAGATCGTATGCCTATTGCGGCAGTAATTATGTAACGAGACAAGGCAGAATCGGCGAAGGCGAGGGCGAAACGTTTTTGTTTGAGCCTGCAGACGTACAAAGCCGAAATTATGGCGACGTTTTAGGCGTAAGTTCGCGCACAATCACGGCAAAGGTGCTGAAAGGAAGTATTTTAAACGATTCTTCGCCGCTTTGTTCAAATTTGTTCACGCTTTTCATTATCGGCGGCAAAGGCGCGGGGCAATGGCGTTATGTCAGTCGCACGCCCGTCGCAGGGTTGGACGGTGTTAATACGGGCTTTACATATCGCTTGCTTAACGGCGAGAGCGATTGGGACGTGTTACCCGATCAGACGAGCAAATATACGCTATTCCCTTCTATGGCATATAATACGTTTTATAAAAATATTTGTACGAATTCGGGCGGAGCAATGCTTGTAGGGTACAGCGGCGTGTTGAACAGCGTAGCCGTAGAAAACAAATGTATCAATACGGGCGGTATCACTACGGAATCAATCAACAGCTTATCATCGCAATTGCCCACGTGGTATATCCGCGTAGAAAACAATTATGTATACGGGGTATCTCACGGCATAGAAGAGGGAATTGAAAATAAATTGTCGTCTTCTTACACAACGCTTGATTTCCGTTCGGGATTGCGTTGCAGAATCGATCAGTCTTACGTACACGGCGACAGACTGTTAAACAGCGTGGTGTTTAAAAACAACGAAGCGGAACACGTGTATAAAATCAAAGCATTCGGCAAAGAAATCGGATTTTCGGGCGTGTTGTATGTAGGACATAGCGGAAATTCGTCGGTGAAGAATATTATCATCGAAAAAAATACCATTCACGATACGAACAACAGCGGAATTTATGTGGGAAACAACGTAACGGATTGTGTGGTATCGAATAACACGGTGTACGATACAATTGCGCCGCAGGATACGGATATTTCCTCCGGGAATACCGCGGTAAGATCAGTTACCACGTTTTTCGACGGCGAAATCAGGTTGACGACGGCTTCGGGCGAATATGCGAAAGGCGCGAAATTGCCCGTGCTTTCCGATAAAAACGGAATGGCGTTTTTAGGATGGGCGAAAGAAGCGAGCGAAACGAATGCCGAAAACATTATCACGACCGCTTCTGGCATGAGTGAATCGTTGTATGCCGTATACGGCTGTAAAGTTACCTTTAAAGATAATTATGAGGGCGGCGGAATTAAGGATTATACAATCGTAAGCAATTCTGCGTTCGATAAAACCGTGAATCCTTCGTATCGTTCCGGTTACACTTTCGGCGGGTGGTATTACGATGAAAATGGCGTATATGCGTTCGATAAATCCGCGGAAATCAACGGCAATTTAACGTTGTATGCAAAGTGGACTGCGAAAGACGGCGAAACGCCTGCACCCGATCCGATGGTACAGCCCGCGGAAAACAAATCGAATATCGACTTGATTGTAGCGGTTTGTTTGCTGACGGCAGCGGCAATCGAGGTCGTGGTATTCGCTACGCTTATTCCGTTAAAAAGAAGGAAATCGAAAAGGAAGTAAAGTATGAAATTCGTTACTTTTTCGTTTGACGACGGCGAAGTTTTCGATGAAAGATTATGTGATTTATTCCGCAAATATTCATTGAAAGCGAGTTTCGCGCTTCGCAGTAATTGTTGCGGGCTGCACGGCGATATTTTTAATGCGAACGGATCGTTTTTCCGCCACTACGATATTATCGGGAAGGAAGATATTGCAAGAATCTATTCGGGCTTTGAAATTTGTTCGCACGGGGCAAATCACAGCGGATTTGCGGGGAAAACCATTGCGGAATTAAAGCAAGAAATCTACCCCGATCTTGCGCTTTTCGAGAAATTGACGGGAAATAAGGTGATTGGCGCGGTTTATCCGGGCGGCGCATACGATGGCAAGGCAATCGAAAATCTGAAAGAAATCGGAATTAAATATTGCAGAACGATTCCCGACGGCACGTATAATTTCAGCGTGCCGTCCGAATGGGAGTGTTGGGTGCCTACTTGCCATTTTCAGGACGAAAATATTTTTGGCGTAATCGACCGCTTTGCATCGCTTTCCGAGAAATCCGACGCGATTTTGCATATCTTCGGGCATTCCTACGAACTTGAATATAAAGACCGCGATTGGTGGGGGGTGGCAGAAAAAATTTGTCGTAAAGTAAAAAATCTTGAAAACGTGCGCTATGCAACGTTGGGTGAAATTTATCATTATTTTCACGGGAAAGACGAACAATGAGAGAAGAAATTATCGAAAATATTTGTACAAATAAAATTATAGCAATCGTGCGGAACGTGCCGACGGAAAAACTGAAACAAACCGCGGAAGCGATTATCCGAGGGGGCATTAATTCGCTTGAAGTTACGTTTGATGCCACGGGCAAAACGCCGGACGAACAAACCGCAGAAAATATCGCCGGACTTGTAAAAGAATTTTCGGGGGCGGCATATATCGGCGCGGGAACGGTGCTTAGCGAAAAGCAAGTGTTTTTGCTTAAACAAGCCGGCGGAGAGTTTGTTATTTCGCCCGACGTAAGAGAAAACGTGATTAAAAGAACGAGAGAACTCGATCTTGTATCCATTCCGGGCGCATTAACGCCTACGGAAATTCAGTCGGCGCATTTATACGGCGCGGACTTCGTGAAATTATTTCCGATTTCGCAACTCGGCGCAGATTATGCGAAAGCGATCCGCGCGCCGTTGAAACACATCAGAATGCTTGCGGTAGGCGGAGTAACCGAGCAAAATCTTTCTCAATATCTTTCCGCGGGTATTTGCGGGTTTGGCGTCGGTGGAAACATCGTAGATCTGAAAGCAGTAGAGCAAAACGATTACGCTTTGATACAATCCCGCGCAGAGGCGTATGTGAAAAGTATACGGGAGATTAAACGGTGAATATTTCGATTAAAACCTACGACTTATGGCAAAAAGTGCCGCTGAAAAAAGAAAATATTCCGATAATAACGGCATATTTGCCCGAAAAAACCGCGTCCGACGTCGCGGTAGTCGTGTTTGCGGGCGGCGGGTATTGGGGCAGAGCGGAACACGAAGGAAAAGGGTATGCCGAATTTTTTGCCGAGCACGGTATTCCGGCGTTCGTGGTAGATTACAGATGCCGCGATGATAAATTTCCCGCGCCTTTACTCGACGCGCGGCGCGGCGTACAATTCGTAAGATACCACGCGGAAAAATTCGGGATAAATAAAAATAAAATCGAGGTAATCGGATCTTCTGCGGGCGGACACCTTGCGGCTCTTCTTTCAACGTATCGCGATCCGATCGATACGGGCGAAACCGACGAAATCGATAAAGAAAACTACTTGCCCGACGCGCAGATTTTGTGCTATCCCGTGATCGAATTATATCCGCCGTATTATCACCGCGATTCCACTTATAATTTTTTAGGCGAAAGTCAGATAAAAAGAGCCAAAGAATTATCCCCGAATTTATTGGCGGACGAGCATACGCCGCCCGCGTTTATATGGCACACGGCGGCAGATAGTTGCGTAAGCGTGATGAACAGCGTAGATTATTTTTCGGCGTTAAAAATGTGCGGCGTTTCCGCCGAATTACATATTTTTCCGAAAGGCGAACACGGTCTTGGACTTTGCAATAACAACAGCGACGGCGAAAAGCATGCGGGCGAGTGGAAAAATCTCGTTCTGCGTTGGATAAAAAACATATTTTAAAAGAGAAGAATCATGGCAAAAGAAGCAAAAAAATATTTTGAAGTCAATCCTTGGAAAGTAATAGAAAACGGTTTCGATCCGAAGCAGGGGCGGGTGAGCGAAAGTATTTTTTCGCTTGGCAACGAATATATGGGGATACGCGGACAATTCGACGAAACGTATTCCGGAGATAAGTTGATCGGCAGTTATTTCAACGGAATCTTCGAAGATAAGCCGCTTTCGTATCCCGAATATTTCAAGGGTTTTGCTAAGCGTTGCTGTTTTATGATTAACGCAAATAATTGGCTTTATACGCGCATTTTCGTAGACGGAACGGAACTTGATCTTGCAAAAGTTGCGTTTAAAGATTTTTATCGCGAACTCGATATGAAAACGGGTATCGTAACGCGTTCGTTTACGGCGCTCGGCGTTAAATTTACGTTTGAGCGTTTCGTGTGCATTGCCGATCATTATATCGGCGGACAAAAAATTACGTTTGAAAGCCAAGCATCGCACGAAATCAGATTGATTTCGGGGATAGATTTTACGCCTGTCCACGAAGAAGAAGGGAAAAATTATTGGCACGAAGCCGTAAAAGGCGAAAATTATATCGTAGGAAAAACGCTTTCGAGCGGACAGCGAATTTTTTCAAAATTCAAAACGAACGTTTCGGCGAATAAATCGGCGAATACCGAAAAAATCGTTGCAAACGAATATAATATTCATCTTGAAAACAAGTTCTCGTTTGAAAAAGTCGTGTACAATTATGCCGAACGCGACGAATCGACGGCAATCGATTATCTTGCGGCAGATACCGCGCTCGAAACTTCTTACGAAGAATATAAGGCAAAGCATATCGCGCGTTGGGCGGAAATATGGAAACATTCCGATATCGTAATCGACGGCGACGACGATTCGCAACAGGGAATTCGTTTCTGTATATTCAATATGCATCAGACGTATCACGGCGACGACGGCAGGTTAAACGTAGGCGCGAAAGGACTCACGGGCGAAAAATACAGCGGCTGGACGTTCTGGGACAGCGAAACGTACTGTCTGCCGTTCTATATGTTCAACAATCCGAAAGCGGCGAAAAATCTGCTGATGTATCGCTATAATACGTTAAAGCAGGCAAAAGAACGGGCGATCGAACAGGATTGTGCGGGCGCGTGTTTCCCGATGGTTACGATTGACGGCACGGAAAGTTGCGGCGTGTGGCAGCACGGAAATCTTGAAATTCACGTTACGGCGGCGGTGGCTTACGGCGTGTGGCATTACGTGAGAAACACGGGCGATACTGAATTTTTGAAAAAGTACGGTATGGAACTGCTAATCGAAACTTCGCGTTATTTCGCTTCACGCGGCGGGTGGAGTCCGAAAACGGGCGAATTCGGCTTATACGGCGTAATGGGCCCCGACGAATTTCACATGATGGTAAACAACAATACGTATACGAACTACATGGTGAAGAAAAACTTTTTGTATACGATTGAAACCGTGAAAAAATACGGCGGAAACGTAAGCGCGGAAGAACTTGCTAATTGGCGGGAAAAAGCCGATAAAATGCGTATAAACTACGATGAAAAAACCAAACTTTTCGAGCAGCACGACGGCTATTTCGATTTACCCGAGTACGACGTAAAGCATATGGATCCCGATAAATGCCCGATTTATAAATTCTGGGCATACGACAGCATTTTTCGCGTGAATATGCTCAAACAGCCGGACGTGGTGCTGATGCTGTTCTTCTATTCGGGAGATTTTACCCACGAACAGAAACTGAAAAACTTTGAGTTTTACGAAAAGCGTTGTTCGCACGAAAGTTCGCTTTCGCCGGCGGTGCATTCCATCGTAGCCGCCGAGGTGGGAAAGACGGAAATGGCGGAAGAATATATGGCATACGGCAGCCGAATCGACATCGACGATTATAACAGGAACACGCATCAGGGCTTGCACGTTACTTCTATGGCGGCGGCGTGGATGAATATCGTCTACGGTTATGGAGGGATGAGAAGCGACGGCGAAATTTTATCGTTCAAGCCGCAGATTCCCGAAAAATGGAAAGCCTACGAATTTAAAATCATCGTTCGAGGCGCGCTTTTAAAGGTACGCATAACGAGAGAAAAAGCCGTTTTCGAACTTATTGAAGGCGAAAAAATCACATTAAAAATCGGAAATCAAATCTACGAAATAACAAAAACGCCCACGGTAGTTTCCGTGGCGTAAGGAGAAGATAATGGATATAAAAGCGGTAATCTTCGATCTGGACGGCGTGATCGTTACCACGGACGATTGTCATTATACGGCGTGGAAGAAAATGGCGGACGACGAAGGAATTTATTTCGACAGAAAAATCAACGAGCGGCTTCGCGGCGTATCTCGTATGCAGAGTCTTGAAATTGTACTCGAAAAGTCGGATAAAGCGTATACGGAACAAGAGAAACTCGCGCTCGCGGCAAAGAAAAACGCATATTACGTAGATTTAATTCAAAAACTTACTCCTCACGACGTTCTTGGCGGAGTGATGAAGAATTTAGAGACTTTAAAGGAACGCGGAATAAAAATCGCTATCGGCTCGTCAAGCAAAAATACGCCGATTATTCTTAATCGTATCGGACTTGCCGATTATTTCGACGCCGTTTCCGACGGGAACAATATTAAGAATTCGAAACCCGATCCCGAAGTGTTTTTAAAAGCGGCGGAAATGCTGAATATCGCGCCAGAAAACTGTATGATCGTAGAGGACGCCGACGCGGGAATAGAAGCCGGCAAGCGGGCGGGAATGAAAACTTTTGCATTGGGTAACGCAACCGGCGCGGATTTTTACGCAAAGTCGCTTGAAAACGTAGATTTATATAAGTTGGTGTCGCAATGAAAAAAATGACTTTTGACAAATATTGTTATAGCGTAAGAAATTCATATCTCGTTTTAGATGACGACGGATACGGATTTGCTTTAAAACATACGGCTAATGGCGGGATAAGGCGGTTATATAATATTTCATTTGTTGAAGACGGAAATGTAACTATTTCATTTTTTCCGTGGGAATTAACGGCTGAATCCGATAATTCGGAATATAAGTTTTGCTTGTACGGCGATAACTGTCTATATGTAAAAGGAACCGGTGAGTTGATTTTTGATTACGTAGACAGTACCTCTCAATATAACGTTAATACCGTTATAAATAAAGGAAATGAAGTGAAGGTAAGCGACACTCTTTCTAACGGGATGGCAACGTTTATTGCGGAAAAGGGTAAAATACAAGTGGACGCTCCGACGAACGTCGGAGAAGAAAATCGAAAATATCTTGCGAAACGTAAAAAAATACAAATTCATTTTATTCCTGACGAAAACGGTGAATTTTCGGTTAGGTTTGAATTATCGAAAAACGGAATCGAAACGTTGATCGGCGGCGGACTTTCTTACGAACAACGAGTTGCGGAAGAAAGAGAAGATTATGAAAAATGGCTTGCCGCATTTACAGTCGAAAACGAACAAGACGAATATGCCGCTTATATTTTGTGGAGCAATATTTTGGCTGCGGGAGGATTTTTTCGTTCCGACGCCATAGTAATGAGTAAGGCCGGCATGACAAAGCTTTGGAGTTGGGATAACGCATTCAACGCGTGGGCGTTAGCAAAAATATGTCCGGAAGTTGCTATGCAACAGTTTATGATGCCGTTATACCTCATCAATAAAGAGGGGCGTGTTCCCGATGCATTTAGTGTAAATACGATTGAATGGACAAACGTAAAACCTCCCGTTTTTGGTTGGATTTACGAACAAATGTCGCAAGCTAATGCTTATTTCGCACGCAAGGAAAATTTAAATATTGTCTATCCTTTTATCAAAGGAAACACGCTTTGGTGGTTGAATCATCGCGGTGAGATTCCGGCGTATTATCACGGAAACGATTCCGGTGCCGATAACTCAACTTGTTTCGACGTCGGCGATTGCATAGAATCGCCCGAACTTACCGCGCTTTTGGCGGTACAATGCGAGTTTTTGAGAAAAACCGCTCAAGAATCGGGGTACGATACCGATAGTGAATTTTTTGCTGCACAAGCCAAACGTTTAACGAGAATAGCCACTGAGGTGTTTTTTGATGATAAATTGTATTTTATCAACAGGGAAACGGGTAAAAAAGATTATTGCGATTCGTTGATGCCGCTTCGTATGCTTGTTCTTGGGGATAAATTGAGTAAGAACGTAAAAGATTACATCGTCAATCGGTTAAAGACTGATTTTAATTCGGATTACGGATTTGTATCCGAGGCATTAACCAGTAAAAAATACGAAACGGACGGATATTGGCGCGGAGCGGTGTGGCCGCCGGATCAAATAATGATACTCTATCCGTTGGTAAATATCGGGGAAATCGAACTGGCGAAAGAAACTGCTGAAAAGTTTATAAGAGTGTTCAAAAACGGATTTTTTGAGAACTACGACGGATTGACGGGAAAAGGACAGCGTTGCAAGCATTTTTGTTGGGGCGTGGCGGGATATTTTCTTGTAAAAGAACTTTTAAAAGAAATAAAAAATAAAAAATGATAAACAATATCTTGAATTTAACGGAAAGAATAAAAAGGATAATCGGAGAACTGCGGGCGGCGGCAATCGTAAAAAATACGCCCGTGAATAATATTTTCGTATCAGACGGCGAATATAAAAAGAATAACGTATTGCCGAACGTGAAAGATAGCGGTGCGCCGTTTAAAAACGGCGATTTTTGGGGCGGCAAGGTTGACGCGCATTATTGGTTTTACACCGAAGTTACGGTAGGCGACGAGATAGAAAAAGGCGAAGTACGTTTCGAACTCGATACTCGTCTTATCGACGATTGGGAAAAATCGTACCCGCAGTTTCTCGTGTACGTAGACGGAAAATTGCAACAGGGAATAGACAGCAATCACAAATACGTTGTTTTAAGCGAGAAAAAGACGTATAAAATACATATTTACGCCTATACGGGTATGTATTTTGATAAGAAGATCAATTTGTTCGTAAATCTTCTCGCGGTAAATAAAGCGGCGGAAAGGCTGGCGTATAACCTTTCCGTGCCGTTTGAAGTACTGTCTTTTACCCCCGATAACGTCGGCGATTATAAAAATATACTTTTGTACCTGAATAATACCGTCAATTTACTCGATTGGCGCAGCGTCGGCTCGCGAGAATTCTGGCTTTCCGTAAACGCGGCAAACGAGTATATCGAAAACGAGTTTTATAAACAATACTGCGGCAATAAGGCGGATAACAATTATTTCGTAGACTGTATCGGGCATACGCATATCGACGTGGCGTGGCTTTGGACGATGCGTCAGACGGTAGAAAAAGCGCAGCGTTCGTTTTCCACAGCGTTAGCGTTGATGGAAGAATATCCCGACTATAAATTCACTTCATCTCAACCGTTTTTATACGAAGCGTGCAAAACGCAAGCCCCCGAAGTTTACGAAAAAATCAAAGAACGCGTAAAAGCGGGACAATGGGAAGCCGAGGGCGCAATGTGGGTGGAGGCCGATTGCAATCTCACTTCGGGCGAGAGTTTGGTGCGGCAAATTTTATACGGAAAGAAGTTTTTCAAAGAAGAATTCGGCGTAGAAAGCGAAATTTTATGGCTTCCGGACGTATTCGGATATTCGGTTGCGTTGCCGCAAATTCTTAAAAAAACGGGCGTAAAATATTTCGTTACGAGTAAAATCAGTTGGAACGATACCAACACGATGCCGAACGACACGTTTATGTGGCGCGGGCTTGACGGCAGCGAAATTTTTACCTATTTTTTAACGGCGCAGGATATGAAAACCGATCGCTCGTATAACAGGTATGCTACGTACAACGCCAAAGGCAACGCCTCGCAGGTTGCGGGAACTTGGAACGCATACAGAAACAAAGAACTCTCCGACGAGGCGATTATCACTTACGGTTACGGCGACGGGGGCGGCGGCTCGACGAAAGAGGATATCGAAAATATCCGCAGAATGGAATACGGCATTCCCAGTTGCCCGAAAACGAGATTTTCGTTTGCCAAAGACGCACTGGGAAGAATAGAGAAACAAGCCAAAGAAAACGGCAGAATACAAAAATGGGTTGGCGAACTCTATTTCGAGTACCACCGCGGCACGCTCACCACGCAGGCACACAATAAACGCAACAATCGTAAAGCGGAATTTGCCATGCAAAATCTCGAACTTCTGTATTCGCTTTGCGGCGATAAACTTACATACCCGAAAGAAGAAATCGACGAGTTGTGGAAGATTATTTTAAACAATCAGTTTCACGACGTCGTACCCGGTTCGGGCATAAAAAACATTTATGAAGACAGCGACAGAGATTACGCATACGTTTTTTCGAAAATAGAAAAACTCGAAAACGTCTGCAAAGCCGAATTGAGCAAACAATATAACGCAAACGCAGAAAAATACGTCGTGTTCAATCCGAACGGCTTTACGGCAGACGGTATTATCGACACCGAAAGCGGAAAACGGTACATAAAAGGCGCGGCGGCGAAAGGCATAAGCGCGGTGGATTTACAGCCGTTGAACGGCAGTATAAAGACGGCGAAACGAAAACTCGAAAACGATTTTTATGAAATTATCTTCGATAAAGAATATAACATCGTTTCGTTATTCGATAAAAAGCACGGCAGACAAATTATCAAAGAAGGCGAGAAAGCCAACGAACTTCGCGTATACGAAGATATGCCGCTCGATTACGACGGATGGGAACTTCGCGATTATTATATCGAAAAAAGTTATTGCGTAAACGAGGTCGTTGCGGCGGAAACGTTTTCGGACGGCGCGACGGGCGGTTTAAAAATCGTAAAAAAATACGGCGATTCCACGATAACGCAGATTGTGCGATTGTATGAAAATATCGGCAGAATAGATTTTGAAACGGAAGTCGATTGGCATACGAAACACTCGCTTTTAAAAGCGTTGTTCCCGCTCGATTTAAACGCCGATTTCGCTACGTTCGATGTACAATTCGGCAATATCACGCGCCCCACGCACCAGAATACGAGTTGGGATAGGGCGAAATTCGAAAGTTGCGGGCATAAATACGCCGATATATCCGAAAGCGATTACGGCGTGGCGATTTTAAACGATTGTAAGTACGGATATAGCGTGATTAACAACGTTATAGGTTTGAGTTTGCTGCGCGGCGCAACGTATCCGAATCCCGACAGCGATATGGGAAAACATAACTTTACCTACTCGTTGTTCGCGCACGAAGACGCGGCGAGAAACGGCGAGGCGGAAAGGCAGGCATTTATGCTGAATAATCCGCTGCAAACGTTCGGAAAAGCAAGCGGCGATTTCAAGGCTTTTTCGTTTGTTGCTTGTTCCGATGAAAAAATCAATATCGGCGCGGTGAAACGGGCGGAAAACGGCGAGGGGTATATCGTTCGATTAAACGAAACGAACAACGCGCGGCATAAAGTAACGCTTGAATTCTCTGAAACGATCAAAGCGGCTTACCTTTGCGATTTGCTTGAAAATAATCAAGCACAGTTGCAGGTTAAAAAGAATAAAATCGAATTAAACGTAAAACCGTTTGAAATTATCACAATAAGGGTAGAACGAGAATGAATAAAGAATTTATTTGGGGCGTTGCCACTGCCGCTTATCAGATAGAGGGCGCATACAACGAAGACGGCAAAGGCGAATCGATCTGGGACGCGTTTTCGCATACGCCGGGAAAAATCGCGCACGGCGAAACGGGCGATATTGCGTGCGATCATTATCATAGGTATAAAGACGACGTACGCCTGATGGCGGAACTCGGCGTAAAATCGTACCGTTTTTCGGTGGCGTGGACGAGAATTCTGCCCGAGGGAATCGGAAAAATCAATGAAAAAGGCGTTGCGTTTTACGATGATCTGATCAACGAGTTGTTGCGTTACGGCATTGAGCCGTGCTTAACGCTATATCATTGGGATTTTCCGCAAAAACTATTCGAAAAAGGCTATTGGCTGAATGACGAAAGTCCCGAATGGTTTGCCGAATACGCGAAAATTATCGGCGAAAGATTTGGCGGTAAGGTAAAATATTTTATCACGATTAACGAGCCGCAATGTATTATGGGCGGCTTAAACGGTAGCGGCCACGCTCCGTCTTTAAAATTGTCATTGCAAGATCGGTTTCATGCCGCGCATAATATTCTGAAAGCGCACGGTGCAGCCGTTCGGGCGCTGCGGAAAACTGCGCCGCATGCAAAAATCGGCTACGCGCCTTGCGCATGGGTGATCGTGCCGAAAGACGATAGAGAAAAAGAAATCGAAATCGCAAGGAAGGGATATTTTAACGTGTGGGAACACGATCCTTTTGCAGGCCCGACTTTCTTTACGGATCCTATAATATTGGGGGATTATCCTAAAGAACTTTATGAAAAATTCGGCAATATTTTACCGAAAATCACAAAAGAAGATCTCAAATTGATTTCCGAGCCGATTGACTTTCTCGGTCAGAATATCTATTCGGGCGCGTATGCCGCCGAAAAAGAAAACGGCGAAATCGAATGGCAGAACATCGAAGAACAGGGCGCGCCGCGAAATTCGCTTGGCTGGAATATCGTGCCGCAATCGCTTTATTGGGGCGCAAAATTCTTATACGAGCGTTATAAAAAGCCTTTGATTATCACGGAAAACGGTTATCCTAACGCCGACGTTATCTGCCTCGACGGAAAAATTCACGATGCCGAACGCATCGATTACGTCGAAAGGCATTTACTCAACTTAAAACGCGCTATAAGCGAAGGCGTACCCGTTCTCGGCTACTATTATTGGAGTTTTATGGACAATATGGAATGGGACGGCGGTTACGATCCGAGATTCGGGTTGATTTTTGTGGACTATAAAACTCTGAAACGAATTCCGAAAGATTCGTTTTATTGGTATAAAAATCTTATTAAAAACGGTGAAATATGAACTTTCCGAAATTGATTTCCGATGACGAACAACTGAATAAAGTTTACGAAATTGCGGTAAACGATATCGAAAGCAACGTAAAAAAATATTGCGGCGGCGCGTTGACTTCCGCTAAAAACGTATTTATCGCGGGCGAGGGATATATCGAGCCGTGGACGCGTGATGCTTCAATTAACGTGTGGAACGGACTTGGACTTTTTGCCCCCGAAATTTCGAAAAATACCCTGCTTGCGGTTTTGGAAAACGACGGCGGAAAACGGCGCGTCGGCGGACAATATTGGGACGCAATCGTTTGGGTAACGGGCGCGTATGCGTATTATTTGTTTTCGGGCGATGATAATTTTAAGCAGACTTTAACGGAAGTTACCGTAAATTCGCTTGAATATTTTGAAAATACGGAGTTTGACGAAGCAAAGAATTTGTTTCGCGGCGCGGCGTGCTACGGCGACGGCGTGTCGGCATATCCCGATATTTACGCCGCATCGAAAACGAGCGGCATCGAAGATTTCGTAAAGTTTTTTCCGCAATATAAGGTCGGGAAAGGCGAAGGAAATCCGATGTTTACGTTGTCTGCGAATTGTCTTTATTACAACGCGTATAAAATCGCGGCAACGCTTACGAAAGAGAAGATTTATTCCGAAAAAGCCGAGCGGCTGAAAAACGCCGTAAACAGTACGTTCTGGAACGAAGAAAAATGGAATTACCGCTATATAGCGGATGATTTCGGCGGTTCGGATCAAACAGAAGGCTTAGGAATTTCTTTTGCGATTTTATTCGGCGTGGCGGGCGAAGAACGCGCAAAAAAAATCATAAAAAATACGTTTATCTCAAAGCAGGGAATACCTTGTTTGTATCCGGAATATGAAAGATATAAGCCGTACGGCATCGGCAGACATTGCGGCGCGATCTGGAGCCATATTAACGCCCTTTGGGCAGACGCGGCGCATAACTACGATCGTAAAGTTTTTGAATTTGAACTGCAATCCGTTACCGCACGCGTTCTGAAAGACGGTTGTTTTATGGAAGTAAACCACCCCGAAACGGGCGCGCCTTACGGCGGAGTGCAGGAATGGGAAGGCAAAATCGTGGAATGGAAGTCCGAACGCCGCCAACTTTGGTGCGCTACGGGGTACCTTAGAATGATCTTCAAAGATTTGCTCGGACTTGAATTTAGTGAAAAAGGCTTAAAAATTCGACCGACGCCAACGAATTTATGTAGAGAAATCAAAGTTTCGGGGCTGAAATACCGAGATGCCGAAATCGATATCAACGTAAAAGATTTTACGAAAGAAACATTTATTCGAGCTGATGTGCATGGAAAAATACAGGTGCGGTTATGATAAAAAATCCTATGATGTTGCTTGTCGGCGATCAGGAAATCGACGATTTTACACTAATTAAAAGGCAGATAGACGGTATAAAAAGGGCGGGGTTTGACGCAATCTGCCTTGAATTTCGTCGTTGCAGATACAACGAACTGACGGAAAAAGGGCAGGAAACAATTCGCTTTTGCTATGAATACGCAAAACGTTGCGGATTGAAATTCGTGAAAATTATACCGCACTATCTGACGGAACAACTTGTAAAATACCCGTTTTTAAGAAATCGGCTTACCAAAAAACTTAAAATAACAATCAAAAACGGCGAATGTCAACGAAAAACGTTCGATTGTTTCGGACAGAACCCGATTGAATTGATTGCGGCGTTTCAAGAGAAAAGCGGTGTTAAAATGCCGGGTAATCGCATACCGTTTAATTCAATCCGAAATTATTTCCAAACTTTACAGAACGGAAAATACGTTTTGTATTTCGGATATGAAACAGAAACAGTTGATTTTTCCGATGAAAAGTCATGGTTGATTGCAAAAGATTTTGTCGATAATTTAAAAGATTATTCGTTGGACGGGTTTGCCATCGACGAATTCGGCGCGGGATCGAGATTAAAAGATTGTTATCTCGTAAGCGATGCGTTCTTGAAAAAGTTTTATGATAAATACGGTTACCGTTTCGAAGATCGCCTGTATTTAATGGACGCTCGCGACAAGGACTTTGAGTTTGCAAAAGTTCGTTACGATTATTATAATTTAACGGAAGATATTACTTACGATTATCAGAAACGTATCAAAGAATTATTCACAAACCAATTCGGCGAAAATCTTTTTATCGGCTTTCATCACACGTGGGTGGGTGAAGGTAATTCCGGCGATTTGTGGGCGGGCGATATGGATTATTTCCGTCTTGCCGATAATCTTTCGGGCGGATTTGTCGATGCGCAGTACGATTCGGAACGAACGATGAACTCTCTCGGTTTATTCGCCGAATCGATTGCCGAATTTCAGAATAAGCCCGCATATAATATGTGTTGGGATAGATATACTACGCCGGAAAAATTTGATTATTTTCACAGGCTTCTTGCCGTGCGCAATCAAAATTGGGTGGGCCACGCCGTCTCGAAGACAGTTGCGGAGATTGAGCTTGAGTGCAACTTATTTATTCCCTTTGTAGATAAAACTTGTGTGTGGGGAAATGTGGAGAAAGGAATCGCGCGCTCGGAACGATTTTCGTCTTTTATCGGCGGCGCGAGAGCCGATGCAAAGGCTGCTATCGTTTATACGTGGGAATCGTGCGCTTATTTCAACGAAGATTATATGCACTACCATCGCTTGTCAATCAAAGCGCTTGCCGATAAACTGATTATCAATAATATACCTGCCGTAATTGTGCCTTCAGAAATAGAAACGCTTGACGATTTCGAAACGGTGTTTATTCCTTGGGGAACGATGATGCCGCTGAAACTTTGGGAAAATATTAAAAAACGTTGCGAAAAAAATAAAAAGACGATTTTCTTCGGACCTGCGCCGACGGTTACTACTAAAGGCGAGAATATATCGCGTGAATTTTTTGAAATGCTGCATATATCTTCTCTTGTTCAACGCGATTTTTGCGGTGGATACGAGTGCTTTGTGTGGGATTTGTGGTTTAATAAAAATATTATTCCCATGCGTGCCTATGTCGACGAGCAAAACCGAATGATTTTCAAAAACGGAAACATAGCATATTATGGCTTTGAATTGCCTCTCACCGATGAATTTTACAACGTTTTAACAGGACTTTCTTCTTTGCAGACAATCAGCAGCGATAAAGTTATATCAAAGACATACTGCTCCGAATACGAAAAAATTATTTGTATAACTTCACGTTGGCAATCGAAAATCAACGAAGAGTTTATGTTTGACGGATTAAACGTTAAAATTGAGGACGGAATTCTCGTCGGGTTGAAAACGCAAAACGGAAAATTGAAAGCAGCGATATCTGAACGCGGCG
>JAQYLE010000015.1 GCA_028720205.1 Clostridia bacterium | reverse complement strand
ATACGGCCCAATAGCTCAGTTGGTTAGAGCGCCAGCCTGTCACGCTGGAGGTCACGAGTTCGAGCCTCGTTTGGGTCGCCATTTTTTTGCTCGTTTTTCGGTTGAGCGGAAGTATATGAATATACGAAAGAAAAAATCGGTCGGGAAACGAGAAAAAACCAGCCTCGATAGCTCAGTCGGTAGAGCAAGGGACTGAAAATCCCTCTGTCGGCGGTTCGATTCCACCTTGAGGCACCAGACATGACAATACGGGCGCTGACGAAACGTCGGCGCCCGTATTAACTATTGCGCGTTGCAAAGCGAGGCGACAGCCCGCGTTTTATTTCAGTTCTGCCAGACGAGTGATTAAATCGTGGGTTAAATGCCCCGTATACCCCATGATAACGGGTTTATACGCGCCGTTTTCGTAATTCACTTCGGAAACGGAGGCGTTGGGCGTCCAGAGAATATTTTTCATTTCCGTAACGGGAACGCCGTTAAACAGGCATTGCAACGAACGGATAACGCCGCCGTGCGTGCCGATAACCACCGTTTTCCCCGGATTTTCTTCCGCTATGTTTCGGAGCGCTTTATCCGCCCGAGCCTGCACTTCCGCAAACGATTCTCCGCCCGTGGGGCGCGCTCTTCCGATATCCGTCTTCCAGATATACGCGTCCTGCGGATAATTTTCGGCGATTTCGGGCAACGGCAGTCCTTCCCATTTACCGCCGTAAATTTCGCGCAGGTCTTCGCAGATTTTAAGCGGCACGCCCGCCCTTTCCGCTATTTTTTCCACCGTTTCCCGCGCGCGGGAAAGCGGACTGGAATACACCGCGTCGACGCGATACGTTTTTAATACGTAATCCGCCAGCAAATCCGCCTGCTTTTTGCCTGTCGGCGTTAAAGCGGCGTTGTAACAGCCTGCATAACGCTCCTGAAGGTTCGCCTCGCTTTGCCCGTGACGCACGATAACAAATTTCGTCATTGCTTACTTCCCTGAATTTCTTTTTATTTTTCTTCGTATACCGAGCGTTTCAATACGCCGATATACGGCAAATTTCTATAATCTTCCGCGTAGTCCAATCCGTACCCCACCACAAATTCGTCCTCTATCACAAACCCCTTATATTCGGGTTCCATAGGCACTTCGCGCCGCTCGGGTTTATCTAAGAGAGTAACGATATTCACGCTGGCGGGCGAACGGGTGTTGAGCATTTTTTTCAGTTCGTACAACGTATTGCCGGAATCGATGATGTCTTCCACGATCAGCACGTCTTTGCCGCCGATATTCACCGTAAGATCTTTTTTTACCTGCAATTTACCCGAAGAAATGCTGCCTTTGCCGTAGGAAGAAACCGCCATGAAATCGATCTGCATCGGCGTTTTCATCTCGCGGATAAGATCGGCAAAAAACATCACGCTCCCTTTCAGGATACATATGACTACGGGGCGCCTGCCTTCGTACAATTTATCTAACTGCGCCGCCAGCCCTTTTACGCGCTCGGCGATCTGTTCGCTTGTAAGCATTACTCTTTCTATGTTTGCGTTCATATCCATTTTATTTGCCTCTTTGGTATTATTTTACGTTTTATTTGCGCTATATCCGTCTTTATACGTTTTCCGCGTTACGGCTGCGCCGCGATATACGCCAGATATGCCGTTTCGCGCGTGCTTTGCGTACATTTTACGCCGTCCGAAATTTCCGTTCCAAAAATTGCCAGCACTTCGTTTTCTTTACAGATCAGCGGAATTTTTTGCCGCTCGATTGCGGGAATTTTTTTATCGGTAAGATATTTCTTTAAAGATTTTCTGCCTCCGCCGAATTTTTCGAACGCGTCGCCCGTACGTTTAAACCGGATTACGCCGCCGCTGAGTTTTTCGCCGTCGGCATAAAGAATTTTTTGTCGGTCGCTTCCGCCCTCCCGCTTTAAAAACTCTGCCGCTTCCGCTCTGTTTTTCGTAATACAGATTTTAACGCCGCAAAGCGACGTTTCGCCGTAACAAAAAGGCCGCGTCGCCCGCTCCGTCGCTTTTTTGTCGTTTTCCGATTCTTTCTTGTCGGTTCCGGCGTTGAAAAACACGATTTCCGTATATTGCCTCTTCGCCCGGACGCCGTGCGGCAACGATACTTCCGCGCCCGTCTGCTTAGAACACAGTTCCGACAACGCGCATAAATGCGCGTACGTATAATCCTGCGTAAGCCCCGCCGCTTTCATGGCCGTGATACAGGCGCGGAAAAACAGCGGTTTTTGCCTTTCGGCGTATTTTCCGTTTACGATTTTTACAAACGCGCGAGTCGGCCTCTCCGCTTTTTTATGATCCGCTGCGTTTCCGCGTTCAACGCGCACCAGTTTTTTTGCCAGACGGTACAAATATTCGTCGTCGGCACGGGCGATTTGCGCAAAACGGGTAAGATTTTCCGACGCGCCCGGCACCGTTTCTTCCAGAAGCGGCAACGCGTTGAGGCGTAACTTATTTCTGGTAGTATCGGCGATAAAATTGGTTTTATCCACGCGAAATCGTAAGCCGTTCGCTTTTGCATATTCCGAAATTTCCGCTTTCGTATAAAAAAGAAAGGGTCGGATATATTTTTCGCGCTCCTCTTTTATGCCGCCCGCGCCCGTTAATGACGCGCCGCGCAACAGATGAAACAATACCGTTTCCGCCTCGTCGCCCGCATGGTGCGCCGTGGCGATATAATCCGCTTTGCCTTGCCGTAAAACCTTTTCGAATGCGGCGTAACGCGCTTTACGCGCCGCCGTTTCCACACTGATTTTTTCCGATTTGGCAAGCGATAAACAGTCGGCGGAATACAGGTAAAGCGGTATTTCGTTGCTTTTGCAAAGTTCCGCCACGAAAGCGGCGTCCGCCTTGCTCTCCTCCCCGCGAATACCGTGTTCCACGTGTACCGCCGAAAGAAAAAAGCCGTCCTTCTCTTCACGCGATTTTAAATAATGCAAAAGGCAGACGGAATCCTCGCCGCCCGAACAGGCGACGCAGATACGTTTTCCTTTATACGCGCGCAAATCCATACGTTGAAAGTATAGCACAATTTTTTCTTTGTTGCAACAGTTTCACCGCCTTTTAGCGAAAAAACGCCGGAAGCAAACGGAAAAAAACGCGACCTTGCCGCACGTAGGCATAAACGCCGCGCCCCGGGCGCATAATTGCAATAAAACCGCACACACTGAATACGGGAGGGTTAATAGAGTATGAAAATTGCAAACGTCATCGCTTACGTTTTAGTGCTTTTAGGCGCGTTAAACTGGGGCTTATACGGTTTTTTCAACTTTAATCTTGTGTCGATTTTCGGCGGAGCGCGCAGTGTGTTCGCTATCATCATATACACGCTGATCGCTCTTTCGGCGGTATGGCTTATTATTTCTCCGTGCATTTCAAACGGAAAACTCGATATGAGCGACAAAGACAAGTAACGGCGGTAAAAACTGATTACCGCATAAGCGTAAAAAACAGCCCGTCCCCGAAAGGAAGTTCCTTTCGGGGACGGGCTTTCGCCTGTGCGTCAGAACAAATCAGCAACCGCAGTTGTTTCTTACACAGTTATTGCAGCAGCCGCAGTTATTTCTTGTGCAGTTATTGCAGCAACCGCAGTTATTTCTTACGCAGTTATTGCAGCAATCGTTATCGCAATCACCGCAACCGCAGCCGTTTCTTGTCGTAACCGTTCCGTTACAGCCGCAATCGTTGCCGCAACGGCGGCAGGCGCGATCGCAGGGGAACAGTCCGTACTGACGAGCGTAATAACGATCGAACCCGTCGTTTGTGCCGCATGAGCCCGTGCAGGCGTGCGCGGTATTACGGCAACCGGAACAGGAGGTTACGCAAAAACACCTGCGCTCTCTTTCGCAACATCTTCTGCCGAGCGACGCGCCCAGCCACAACAAAACAAGACTGTTCGCACAGCCGCAACCGCAGAAGTTTCCGCAACCATGATTACACATAAACTTTCTTCCTCGTGTAGGTATTTAAGGCTATCCGCCTCATAATACAATATATGAGAAAGTCGTTTTTTTTCGCTACAACCGCCAGGAAAAGCCGAATCTATACGGATTGTTTCCGCAACGTGATGCCGGTGGTTTTAAAAACGGCGGAATTAAAGTCTTCGCCGCATTTTTTATACGTATCCTGTTCCACGCAGATCGAAGCGATATCGTAGTACGTGGTTCCCGTTTGAGAAAGCACCCCGTTCAACGCCGACAAAAACGCCGCCGCGCTTCCGCTCTGCCCGTTCTGAAATTCCGTAGACGTCAGACGGTTGTTCAAATCGTCGTAAAGCGTAATTTCACCGCGCTCCGCTTCGCCTACCGATTGCTTTTGTCGGTAATAAATACGGTATCTGCGTACTTCGGAAATAAGAATTTCCGCATCGCCGGAAACGGTGAATGCGCCGCGCGTTGCGGGAACGAAAAACGTATCGCCGCGCCGCATGGCGTTTCCGTCGATATTTCCCTCGCCGCTTACGCAGGTAATCGCACGAAAACTTGCAGGATCGGTGCTAAACTCCCGTTCGCCTTGTATCTTTGCATACGTCAGCGTAAAATACCTGCTTATACCTATGCGCTCGCCCTCGTTTACGGCGGCGCGGAAAGCAATTTTATCCCCGGCTTTAAGGCGCGCCGTTTCCAACGCTTTTTCTACGTGCAATTCGCGTTCTTTCCCGTTTTTGTCTTTTCTTCCGTAATCGTACAGACGATAGGTAAGATCGCAGTTTTGCTGAATTTCGAAGATCAGGCAACCTGCGCATATCGCGTGCACCGTGCCGGCAGGCACAAAATAGTGCTCCCCCTTTTTTACAGGGTAAAAACGCAACAGCGAAGCAAGCGTTTTTTCGCGTATCGCTCTCTCGCACTCCTCCGCGGTAACGTCACGGTTAAATCCGAGATAAATCCCCGCGCCTTCCTCCGCTTCCGCCACGTACCACATTTCCGTTTTGCCGTAACTGTTATAATCGCGCAAGGCGTAAAAATCGGTCGGGTGCACCTGCACGGATAAATCCTGCGACGCGTCGATAAATTTCGCCAACAGCGGAAAACGCTCGAATTGCGCCGCATTCGCGCCGAGATCTTCCTTTGTCGCCGCTTCTTTCAGCGTTCTTCCGTCTGCAAGACGCGTTAAACCGTTTTCGTGAAAGGATATTTCCCAACTTTCGGCACACGGTCGTTTACTTGTTTGCTTACCGTATTTTTCTATCAGTTTCGTTCCGCCCCAAAGATTGTCTTTGCATTCGGGATACAGTTTTTCCGTTTTCATTTCTTAATAACTTCCTTTATGTACGTCGGCGTTTCGCCGCCTGATTTTATTTTTTGCTTTATTGTATTACTGCGTAAAGCGCCGTATCCTCCGTAAGAGCGACTTCCTCCCCCACGGAAATTTCCTCGCCGCGGCGAGCGCCGTTTCCGAACTTCCAGCCCCGTACCTCGCCTGCGATTTCCGACGTATCGCACGAAGGGAAAAACGCTTCGCCGGCAAGCGTCTGAGCGCTTCCGAGGCAGATTGTATCGTAATAATAAGTAACGGTAACGTAATACTGTTTGTATACATACAGCAGATACGTCTGCACCGTTTT